>PLBR01000247.1 GCA_003135435.1 Nitrospira sp.
TGCAGCAGGCGATTCTGGCGAAGGCCGATGGCGTGCCTCTCTATATCGAAGCGTTGACGGAAAATGTGCTGGAATCCGGGCTGCTGACTGAGAACAACGATGCATTTACCGTGAAAGCCACATTAAAGGAATTGCCCATTCCGGACAGTCTGCAGGCGTTGCTCATGGAACGGGTGGACCGATTGGGGCCGGCCAAGGACATTGCCCAAACCGGGGCCGCGATCGGGCGTGAGTTCACCTATGAGCTCTTACAGGCCACGGTCGAAATGCCGGACAACCAGTTGAGGCAGGCACTCGACCGGTTCGTCGCGTCCGGGCTCATTTACCAAGAGGGCGAGATCCCTCTTGCGACCTACCACTTTAAGCATGCACTCGTCCAAGACGCGGCCTACAGCACCCTCCCCAAGAAACCCCGGCGTGTCCTCCATGCGCGCATTGCCAAAACATTGGAGAGTCGGTTCCCCGAGCGGGCAAACAGGGAACCGGAGCTTCTGGCGTATCACTATGAACAGGCCGGATTGGCCGGTCCGGCCGTGGAGTATTGGCATCGTGCGGCTCGTCGAGGTGCGGAACGATCAGCCAATATCGAAGCGCTCAATCATTTTCATCGGGCGCTCGAGTTGCTCAAGGATCTGCCGCCAGGCCCGGAGCGGAATGCCTTGGAGTTGGAGCTCCTCCTCGCACGCGGAGCCCCCTTGCTGTCCGTCAAAGGCTATGCATCCGACGACATGGAACACAATTATCGACGGGCGAAGGATTTGTTACAGGAGAGCAGCGATTCCGTGCATCAGTTTCTCGCCATTCGGGGATTATGGGTCTTTCATCTGGTCAGAGGGCACCTCGCCAATGCTCGCAGCCTAGCCGAAGATCTCCTCGCTCTGGCTCACCGGGAGCAAAGCTCGGATCTACTGATTGAAGCTCACCAGGCTTTGGGTTCGACCTATTTCTTCCTTGGCCGATTTGACGAAGCCAGAACCCATCTGCTCACCGCAAAATCCCTTGATGATCCGAGTCAACACCGTTCACAAGCCTTACGCTTCGGCCAAGATTCCGGGATAACCGCGAGGATTATGCTGGCCAGGACATTATGGATCTTAGGTGAGGTGGAGCAAGTAGAACCGCTGGCGCGGGAGGCCATGGGCATGGCGAGGGAGTTGGAACACCCATTCAATCTTGTTTTTACCCTAGTTGCACTTTCCTGGATCTATTCCACTCTTTGCAACGCGAAGAGAACGCGGGAGCTCACCGACGAAGCCATTGCGGTTTCCACACAATACTCATTTGCATTGGGGTTGGCGTGGGCGACGGTCTCGCAAGGCTGGGCGTTGGCCGCAAATGGCCAGGAGGAAGGGCTCGGCACGTTACTACACGGGCTTGCCGCTACTCGGGCCACAGGTGCAGGTCTCAACAATACGTTTACCTTGGCGTTGCTGGCAGACATATATTTACGACACAACCGCATTGACGAAGGCTTGGCCGCCATTGAGGACGCGCTGACGCTTGCCGTGACTGGGGGAGAACGGTTTTGGCACGCGGAACTGCTTCGATTGAAAGGCGAACTGCTGCTCGGACAATCCGACCCCTCCGTCCAGGCAGCAGAAGAGTGTTTGTGTGACGCCCTGAAGATTGCGCACGATCAGCATGCGACAATGCTTGAACTTCGAGCCGCCACGAGCCTGGCGAGGCTCTGGAGGAAACTCAATAAAGTGGACGAGGCCAATCGCATCTTACATGCTGTGTACTCCAGATTCAGCGAAAGCTCCGACAACCTCGACTTGATTGAAGCTAAAACAGTCCTGGATCAGCTGAGTGTGTGAAGTCGCTGCTGTTGTGGTCGGTGTAGTGCCCCACTGGATCAAGCCAGTATCACAGTTGGATCAGTCGGCAGGGGAGTTGTAGCGGCAAGTTATTGATTTTGGTGGGCCGTGTAGGGGTCGAACCTACGGCTCGCTGATGAAGAGTGACAAATGGCCATTTCTCACAAAGCTTGCTATTGCAACGGTTTCCCCAAAATTGTTGCGATCTCATTAGCTTGAAGCGTTCCATTAGTTCTATCTTTTCCTTTCCTTTCCTGTTCTTTCCCACCTGTTCTGGTCACAAAAATGGTCACACAGTGCGACCTGCGGTTTACGAATTTTATGGGATACCGGGTATGGAATTGGTTGGCGAGGCAGCTAGAGACTTTTCGTATGCCCGGCTTAGTGCGATCGCCGGAATCGAGGCGGTTCCGGGATGGTCCTCACTGAGTCTTCCATGAAGTAGCACGCTGCAACTTAGACAGTTTTTTCGACCCTGTTTGCATGTTCATTAGCTTGATTCGTGGATCATGACGGAAAATGCCGAGTAGAAGCGCCTCCAGTTCACGAATCTCTTCGGTAAAAATGTTGTCATGGACTTCAAAAAAAGAATAATGCGTCCAATCCTTTTTGTTACGGTCGTGGGCCTTAAGACGCCCTTTGATACCTGAACGCCCCGATTTTCCAATTCCCGCAACCCCAATATACACAACCTCATGTGTTGCTATTCCCTTGCTACGGTATAGGACATAAACACCCCGAGTCCCAGGTGGTATATCCTTCAAGTCTCCACGCAACTGGTAGCGCCTCCAGCGTTTTATGAGCCGTAGCGGCGATTGTTGCGCCATGTGGATCTGCCTAAATAGTGAGTGGCCTTACTACTGAACAGAGGCTTGGCCCTACTCCTATTGCCATGGGACATAAAGACCATAATTCCTATCTTTAAGTCAACGAGGAGGAGAGAACGAATGCTGATGAGAGGTAAGACTGACGTTGACGCAAAGCGCATTAATCGCTAAAGTTCCGACCACTCGAAGATGGGTAATCTAAGCGACCCGTCTAACCATTGCTAACTCACCAAAAAACCAGCGCTCTAAGGAATAGATCCATGCCGGTTCCAGATTTCCAAAGCTTCTTCAGGCCGTTGTTGGATCTTGCTGCGGACGGGAAGGAACACTCGATTCAGGAGGCTCGTGAGTCCATTGGCAAGACCATGGCTCTTTCAGAAGAAGACATGAAAGAGTTGCTTCCGAGTGGGACTCAGACAAAGTTCGATAATCGTGTCGCTTGGGCGAAGAGTTATTTTGTGCAGGGCAAGGTTCTCGAATCGTCCCGCCGAGGGTATTTTAAAATCTCCCAAAGGGGATTAGATCTTCACAAGCGCGGGCATAAGAGAATTGACATCAGGATTCTCAACCAGTATCCGGAGTTTATTGAGTTCCACAAAGCTAGAGGGGCAAAGGAAGAAGAGGTGGAGCCATCTAGTGAGACACCAGAGGAAATGCTCCAAAAGTCGTATGAAAGTATCCGAAGCGACCTTGCCGGTCAGGTCGTCCAGCGGATTGCGAGTAATTCTCCGCAGTTCTTTGAGAGACTTGTCGTCGACCTGATGGTAGCAATGGGCTATGGGGGATCTCGTGCAGATGCCGGCAAGTCTATTGGCGGTAGCGGAGATGAAGGTATTGACGGCATCATCAAGGAGGACAGACTTGGCCTTGATTTGGTGTACCTCCAAGCCAAGCGTTGGGAGGGTACAGTCGGAAGGCCTGAAGTGCAGAAGTTTGTTGGGGCACTTCACGGCAAGCGGGCGAAGAAGGGTGTATTTATAACGACGGGCAAGTTTTCCGATGACGCGACGCGATATGTTGAGACTATTGATCCCAAGGTCATTCTGATCAATGGACGGATGCTTGCTGAATTGATGATTGATTACGGATTGGGAACAACCACGACAGCAACTTTCCAAATACAACGGGTCGACTCAGATTATTTTACGCAAGAGTAAGTCGGCTATGCTCTCTAGTGCTCCCGCACAAAATCTCTGCTTTGACAGTCTCGCGCCACAAATGACTACAGAGGAAGACCTTCTTACGCCTGGTCCTTCCGCCACTTCCATGGCGGGATGGGTGCTCGATCAAACCACAGGCCTTCTTGGCCTTTCGCCCTGACTTCTCCCACCCATTGAGCACCGTATCTCCTGGCGCATACTTCCGATACCACCAGAGTCAGCCTTGCTTCACGAGTTCCTGATGGGTTCAAAAGGTTTGTGAGATCCCTGGTGGATATCTTTGTGATTTCTTTGAAGATCAAGGCTGGAAGTCAGAGGGGTCACAAACAACTATTTTTGAACTCGCTCGCTCATTCTGGGCTGCGCTCAGTGCCTCACGAGAAGGATTAGCTTCTTGCCCACTCCGTCCAGTCGCTGATTGTTACGCTCGTCATCCGCTTCGCCGCCTCACGCAGCCATGTGGCCTTTCGCGTTGCGAGGTCCCGCTGTATGGCCTTGATCGCCTTGGGGCTTCCAAGATGCACATTGGCCGTCTCCGAGCCCATCGCATAGAGGAGTTTGCCCTCATCTCGTTTTCTCGGCAAGGCGGTCAGTTCAATGCGGGAGCAATCGGGAGAGAGCCGTCGCACCAGCCAGCGGCCCTGCATCCGCACCAAAGGATCACGACACCGAACGGCCTGGTCCACCATGGATTGATAGAAGATCGTGGTGAGCCCGTGGCTCGCTCCTGCCCACGCATACGCGGAGGGTCCCAACGCTTTCGCTTCACGGGCGATCTTCCCTCCCTGCCAGTCGGCGAGTGCGACGAACCGCGGACGCCCCAGGCAGCCCAATCCTGATACCCGATGCCGAAGACTATAGGACAGGCCTGGTTCCGGCATCAGATGGTCCAGGGCTGCCTGTGCAGTTTTCGATATGGTTCCCTTCACCAGCGGCAGGGCTTCCATTTTCTGCCAGAACCCCACCGGGTCGCGGAGTGTGTTGGTCGCGATGTCACGCAGCCACCGATGCTGCTCGGCCAGCACATATGGTCGGCCTCCTGACTTCAACCCTTCCGTGTAGCCAGTCAGAATCGCGTCATAGGCCTCCTTGGGCTGTATTGGATGGTCTAGTTTTCAGGGAGGACGTCAGCTCCGCTTATGAGTCAAGACAGTCTGTCCAAACAAATGGAGCGACCTCTACGCCACGGGTTGGTGAAACAGCCTAGACGACCGGAGTGGCAGGGGGATGGAGTGAGGTGGCGTTGAGCACAAAATGAGCACAATCCATCCTTCCGATGGCCGTCGATATCGCAATGCTGCAGAACAATAAGACAGGGACCCGAATTGCGAGAGAGGTGGCAAGAGACTTGCCACAATGCCAACCAAGGAGACCTTCCCTTTTGTAGGGATTGCATAAAAATGCAAACATCTTTAGCATGCCGCGATTCACAAAGGAGGACGTCCATGCTGAAACGTTGCGTTTGGGTGCTGAGTGCGCTCTTGCTGGGTACCGCAACTGTCGTAGGAGCCGAGCCTCCTACGTTTCTCCCAAATCTGTTTCCGTTTCCCAACCCCCATGGAATCCTGAAAACCTTCAATGAAAGCGGGAAGCTCGATCTCACTGGGCCCTTTTTCCAGAGTCTTGGTACCAACGGCCGCAGCTGCGCCACCTGCCACCAAGCCAGTGACGCCTGGTCCGTCTCAGCCGCGCACGTCGCCGAGCGGTTTGAAGAAACGCAGGGCCTGGACCCGATCTTTCGTACCAATGACGGCTCCAATTGTGATCACGATATCGATACCTCGACGGTGCATGGCCGCCGACAGGCCTACAGCCTGCTCACCAGCCGCGGCTTGATTCGCATTGCACTGGCGGTCCCTGCCGAAGCCGAGTTTGAGGTGGTCAGCGTCAGCAACCCCTATGGGTGCACTGAAACCTCGACCCTATCCATGTACCGCCGCCCGCTTCCTTCAACCAACGTCCGGTTTTTGACCACCGTGATGTGGGATGGGCGTGAATCTTCCATGCAGACCGGCACGATACCGATTAAACCGTTAGGCTCGAACCCCGGTGATTTGCAGACTGACCTGCTCCATCAATCGGTCGATGCCACCATGGGACATGCCCAAGCCACCACGGCACCCACGCCGCAACAGCAGCGGCAAATCGTGATGTTTGAACTGGGGCTATCGACCGCGCAGGCCGTCGAGTTTGGTGCGGGATCGCTCGAGGCCCACGGCGCGAGCGGCGGGCCCGTGGCCTTGTATAACCAAGACTCCTTTGTCGGCATCAATGATCCGCTGGGCCAGAATCCCAGGGGTACCGCGTTCAACCCGGTGATCTTTACCTTGTTTACGCCCACCTGGGCTCATGAACAGTCCGATAACCACCACCGCGCCAGTATTCTACGCGGGCAGACGCTGTTCAACTCGCACCCGATCAACATCACCGGCGTCGGTGGACTCAACGACGCCACCGGCCTGCCACTCATGAAGGGGACGTGTGGCACGTGCCACGACTCGCCCAATGTCGGCAACCATTCCGTCATCGCACCATTGAATATCGGCATCGCCGATGTCAAAAACCCGCTGAATCCGCTGGGGCTGGATTATTTGCCGGTCATCACGCTGAAAAATACGGCTCCTGGGCAGGATAATGGGAAAATAATCCTCACGACGGACCCGGGCCGAGCCTTAGTCACGGGAAAGTGGCAGGACATCGGCAAGTTCAAAGGACCGATTCTTCGAGGACTCTCCGCCCGGGCGCCCTACTTTCACAATGGCTCGGCGGAAAGCCTGAAGGACGTCGTCGAGATGTACAACGTCCGTTTTGGCATGGGGCTGACTGAAAGTGAAAAAGCCGACCTAGCTGCGTTTTTAAGTACCTTGTAAGAACGAGCGATCCTACACATCCTGTGGCGCTCAGCGAAATTCTGCTGAGCGCCGCAGCGCCAC
The DNA here is from genome assembly GCA_003135435.1 of Nitrospira sp. GTDB lineage: Bacteria > Nitrospirota > Nitrospiria > Nitrospirales > Nitrospiraceae > Palsa-1315. The sequence goes on from PLBR01000247.1 coordinate 6,738, forward strand.
GCTCCGACGATCAAGCCTGAACTGCAGGGGGCGACAGCCCTCTTCGTCACGGAATTATCCCCTCGCCTCTAGTCCAGAATCCTCCACACCATTCAATCCAGTAACGGTCACAACGTTTCACGAATTTCTGGCGCGTCAGGCAGATTCAGAAACAACTGATTTTGAATCGCTAGTTATTTTTCTCGGGCCAAACCATGAGGGTTAAGCTCTTGAATCGTGCAACCAGACGAACTCCCGCGGCTCTCTCAGGCGATCGCGGAGGAATCGGATCCCTCTGTCCGCGCGGTCTTGCTGACTGCGCTTTTGACCGGCGCGCGACGCGCAGAGGTGTTGACCATGCAGTGGGACGATGTGGGTCTGACCAGGGCCGAGTGGCGGATCCCCTACACCAAGGCCGGTCGCCCGCATCTTTTGCCCGTGCCCCACGCCCTGGTCGCCACGCTCCGCAGCCTCCCTAGGGTGGAGGGGAATCCCTATGTGTTTGTGGGCCAGAACGGGGCGGGCCATCTCCACGATATGAAACGGGCTTGGGACCGTATTCGGGTGAAGGCGGGGATTCGAGATGTGCGTTTTCATGATCTCCGGCGTACGGTCGGCTCGTGGTTGGCGGGGAGCGGAGAAAGCCTGCACCTAATCGGAAAGGTGCTGAACCACCGCGATGTGAGTACCACGGCCATCTACGCGCGGTTGAATCTCAATCCTGTACGGCAGGCCTTGGAGCGCAATGCGACGAAAACGCTGGAGACGGCAGCACCCCCACGGACTCCGGCTGTCATGAGGAAAGCACAGAAACGGGTACGCTCACCGCGCAATCCAATGTCCCACAACTGTGAATCTGCCAGTAGTGAGTCAGGTGGTGACATCGTCCCGGTAATGGCGTCCCGCTAATCTGCGATCGGCTGCCTTCGGCGGTGCTCGCTTCTGCAAGTACTCACTCAACACATCCCCCCGAACTTCCGAGCATGCTCCGTTCAAGGCGACACGTTCAACCGATCTGCGGAGGGGCAACCTGTCTCCATGATCATGATGCGGTGGCGCGAATCGTTGGCGCGTGGATCTCATCCTGCCATTCCTTAAACCGTCGCCCTCATCAAAGAGACCTCGCCTGAAAAGGGCAGGCGAAAAACACGCAACTTCAGCAGATTCTTCAAGTGGTTAGAGGTCTGTTTTATCAAAATAGAGATTGGCCAAAGGGTGCCAAGAATTCCTAGGAAATAGCAAGAAACCTGTTTCACATGGCCGCTGGCGGCCATACGTAATTGTACCGCGTATCGTTGAAAGCCCGAGATCTTCCAGCGTGCCAAAGATGGCCTCTGAAAATTCCAGCGAATAACTCACAGGCCGACGCGTGTGGTTACGTCATCGAGGGTGAAGAAGCGATCGTCCTTGAAGCTTTTGGCCAGGAGAGCTGACTCATAGCGGGCTTCGAGATCAGCGAGGCGCTGGAAGTCTTCATAGCCAAGAATGACAGCGGTGAGGTGCGCCCCTTTCTTGATCACGATCAATTGACCTTGATAACACGCCCTCGTCAAGACGGTTGAGACACTCGCCTTGGCCTTGGTCACCGGGATAGTCATCTTTGCAAGATGGGGCAGTGAGCAGGGGGCATTTTGGGACCACACGACGGGTCGGCTTGTGGTGAAACGCTCCACGGCATCTCTCGTCCGCAGCTCGTTTACGTTGCAATCCCGTCCCTATGGGGGCCTCCCCTGCGAGAGAGACCCTTGGAGCGGTTGGCATTCGCTATGCATTATCGTGTCCTTGTCATCGCCAACAAGGAGGCGAGTGACGAGGCCGCGATGACCGACGCGGTGTGTCGACGGTCTGGGTGTTATTTGGACGATCTCTATCGCGCCTGCCCGGACCTCACCTGCAATCAGATCGTTCTGGGAGAGGCTCGTGTGAGCCGGAGAGACCAGGTGCAGCAGACGTTGAAGGGGAGGGGACATGACCGCATGGCACTCCCAGGTCAGCCAGGGGGACAGAAGCCAGAGCGTGTCTCTGTTCATGGGCCAGAGACGGCTGGACCGGGAAGCGTACGCCATCACCCAGTCCTTCACGTAGGTGGCTTGATGTGGATGGCAGGAATCACGGGCGCCTCTGTTGCGCAGGGCAGGCGTGCAATCAGTGGTACCCGTGAGGAGCGGACTGAGGGTTGGATGATAAGGTCGATCTCGTTGGTGGTCGGCGGCGCGTGGTCCGTGCTGCGGATCACCGCAGCCTGCGATTCGCGCACGCCGAGTCAGGCCACAAAGCCATACCGAGCCTTTGTGGGATCAACGGAGGCGGTGCGGGCCTTTGATACGTCACCGAGGCACGCAAACCATGCGGAGGGCTTTGAATAACAATAAATGAGGAGGAGCAACCCATGGCGACACCCCCCACCCGTTCAACTTTTCATGGCAGTGATCGCACGCCCCTCCACGACGCTCACTCCACTGGCCCGGTTCCGGACGATGAGCGCTTTGAAGTCACCGTCCGAGTCCGACGCAAGGCACCCCTTCAGGGCATGACGGCAGACGGCTTCCACGCCGACCAGCTGCCGAGGAAGCGTCGCTACCTCACACACGAGGCGTACGCCGCCGTGCATGGCGCCGATCCAGCCGACCTGGCAACAATCGAGGCCTTCGCGCACGAGCACAACCTGGTCGTGGTGGAATCCAGCACGGCCCGGCGGAGCGTGTTCCTGTCGGGTACGGCCGCCGCGTTCGCCGAGGCGTTCGGAACCACGATCGAACACTTTGAATATGACGGCGGCACCTACCGCGGCCGGACCGGTTCGTTGACGGTACCCTCCGACTTGGCGGATGTCATCGAGGGGGTGTTCGGGATCGACGACCGCCCAGTAGCCAAGCCACATTTCCAGCGCTATACGCCAGCACCCAGTATCGGAATCCAGGCTCACGCTGCCGGCCGCTCGTTCACCCCACCCGAACTCGCAACCCTTTACAACTTCCCGATAGGCTTGGACGGCAGCGGGCAGTGTATCGCCATCATTGAACTCGGCGGCGGGTATCGCACCGCCGATATCACGGGCTACTTCCAGAAGCTCGGCGTGCCCGTGCCGGATGTCAAGACGATCCGGGTCGATGGCGCGAGCAATCACCCTTCAACCCCCGATGGCGCCGATGGAGAGGTGATGCTCGACATTGAGGTGGCCGCCGCGATTGCGCCGAAAGCACGCATCGCAGTCTACTTCGCGCCCAACACCGATAAAGGGTTCCTGGATGCCATCACCATGGCGACCCACGACACCGTAAACAAGCCCTCAGTGATCTCGATCAGCTGGGGGGCCGCAGAGAAAAACTGGACCGGGCAGGCCCTGACATCCTTCGATCAAGCCTTTCAGACCGCGGCGGCGCTGGGGATTACGGTCTGTTGCGCAGCCGGCGATAATGGGTCCGGGGACGGCGAGACGGACGGCAACGCCCATGTGGACTTTCCGGCATCCAGCCCGTTTGCGTTGGGCTGTGGAGGCACCAAACTCACCGCCACCGGAACCACGATCTCCAGTGAAACGGTCTGGAACGAGGGGACCACCAGCGCAACGGGTGGGGGGGTGAGCGACGTCTTCCCCGTCCCGACATACCAGAACACGGCAGGTGTTCCGCCGTCGACGAACGCACCCCACAAAGCGGGTCGCGGGGTTCCCGACGTGGCTGGGGACGCAGACCCTGCCACAGGGTATTTCGTTCGTGTCGATGGACAAGAGTCCGTGATTGGGGGCACCAGCGCGGTGGCCCCTTTATGGGCGGCGCTGATTGCACTGCTTAACCAAAAACTGGGGAAGCCCGTGGGATACCTCAACCCGCTGATCTATGGATCCCTCGTGGGGAAAGGCGCCTTCCAAGACATAGGCTCGGGCAATAATGGAGCCTACGTGTCCCAGGCGGGCTGGGATGCCTGCACGGGATGGGGAACGCCGAATGGGGCCAAGTTGCTCCAGCTGCTTGGTGGCTGAGTGGCCCCTCGTGTACGAAGTCGGCGTGCCTACCTCAATAATGCGGCAATATATCTGTCGTTATGTTTAGATTGGCTTAAAAATTCGATTGTACCTTTCTTCAGCAGCGCGCCCGTTCTTTCCTCCAGCAAGAATCGCTTGGGAGAGGGTGTATGCTTCATTCAGGAGTTCCACGACGCGGTCTTCGGCACTCGTAATCTCTGCCGCATTGATGTGCTTGCGTACCCCGTACTCGTACTTGTCGATGAGACATTCCAAGGCCTTTCGATCTTCCTGGATAAGCTGGTCATGAGACATCGCGGCATAGGAGGTCGTCAAGTTCAAGGTTTTAGTGCCATCCTTCAGCAGATCATCAATATACATTCGGTAGCGATTCATAAAAGCAGGGGCATTTCGAATCATCATGCCATTATTGGAATCCATCATATAGCTGCGGACGTCGCCGTTCGCCGAGCCCACGATCATGTCGTCCCCGAAAAGTGACACCTTCGTATGCAAAGACACATGCTGACTGGGTTGGCCCTTGTGGGGGACACAGGCATTCTCGGGAGTTGCAGCCTGGTATTCAAAGTATTCAACGTGTGGGCTCGTGAGAACATTTCGTTGGCTTGCATAGTATTCTTGATAAGCCTTCATGGATTGCTGGGCAAGCAAATTAACGATACTAAGGTCCGTGGTGGCCATGGAATTGGTCAACACGGTGATCGTGACATGTCGACAATCCAGGTCGCCGTTCGTCATTTTGGCCAGCCTGCTTAATAGGTTTGAGGGTTGTGAAAAATAGGCACTATGAAAGATGACGCGCTGTGGCTTCTCCGCTGTCCCCAGGCTGCAGGCATTCACCAGCCCCAATAGCCAGAGACTGTGAATCCGCTTCCCATCCAGCGCTTCTTGCCCATTGACCGCGCCATACGAACGCGTGACAGGAGGGTCACCGGGCTGCCCATAAAAGGGCAGATTCTCTACGTAGGCAACGAACGCGCCGTCATCAACATGAAACGTTGGGGACTTATCTACTGTGCGGGCAAAGGGATAGTCTTTCCAATACCGCTCCGCGTGCGCATTCATCTCTTGATACCGCTCCTCAATCCGCTTTTCCAGGGGGACCGCCCGTTTCGCAAATTCCGTTAGAATACAGGCCTCCTGCTCGGCCTGCTGTTTCTCATGGCACCACTCTTTTTCCGCCTGCTTAAGAATGGCATGGTTGGCCGCGTAATCATTGGGAGCGTGTTGGCGGACTTCGGCGACCGTCGCCACCATCGGGACGAAATTCCACTGCGCCTCAAAAGCCCGTTGAAGCGTCGAGTCCTCTGCTTTCAGTTCGACGTGAAGATCGGTATCCATAAAGACATATTTTGTCGTCAGCTGATTTGGGCGCATATGATAACTATCTTCAACATTTCTACCGCCTAACTGCACTTGACGTTGGTCCACCAGTAAGAGTTTATGATGGAGATAATCTGTCAGATACTCCCAATCTCGTTCGGCATTCTCATTGCCTCTTCGTTCAATGGGGAAATAACCGGTAAATGCATCGTGCAGCGGCACTGTTTGTCCATCGACCTCAAAGATGAACGCAAGTAGAATCTTGTTCCTGAGTTTCTGAAATGGAGTACCCATCCGGCTATGCAAATAGATTTGCCCTAGTTTTTTCAACTGCTGCTTTTCTTGTACAGACGGGGATTGGTCTGACTTTTTCAGGGTTTCCAGATCAATGGACTGCCCTTCAAGGACAGCCAAGGCCATAATATCCGGATCCTTCGCGTACAAGCCGGAGAGAAAGAGTCCGGAATTGCCGATATTGAGATTTGAGGCTCCGACGTCAGCGGCGGCTCGAGTGCCGAGCTGTTCGTCTCGGAAGCGGGCTTCAATCTCCGCATTCTTGGCGGGACCGCACTTTTGACCTGCCTTAGGCTGTACCTCTCCACAGCCTAACGTGAGAAAGACGGCATCTTCCACAATAGACCGTGAGGGACGATTGAAGAGACGCACCTCCAGCGTGCCGCGTCCCGTATTGCCATACTTCTCCATCATGGAAAAGAGGTCTAGATTGTTATAATTTGTCTGATAATCGACGAGCAGGCGGACATGCACACCGCGTAGGGCGGCCTCAAGCAGGGCTTGCGTCAGGACGGAGGACGAAAAGTCCTCCGCATAAATGTAATACATGGCATCGATCGAGGTCTTCGCGGATTTAATCATTTCTAATTTGGACTGAAACGCCGCATCATTGCCCGTGATCAGCTGCCCCTGGGCAACATCCAACCGTCCGGTTGAGGCATGCAACAACACCGTCTCATTGGACAACTGTCCAGTCGACATGGTGTCCTGGGTCACATACAGATTTCGGGTACAGGCATTCAGACTGAGACAGAGACTCAGCATACTGAGCACCAGGAGTTGACGGACTTGAACGTTCATAGCTTCCTCCAGAGTCTTAAAGGTCAACAGATGCACTGTCATGTATCTAATTGGGCGGGACCACTGTCCAGAGCCTGATCCACAGATCGCTCAAGCGCTGATCGGGCATTCCTAGCGCATTTGCCATGCGTGATTTCAGATCCATGTGTTAATTGAGAACCGGTTGACAGGTGGTCAAGGACGGACTTGGGATCGCAGGCCAAGAGGACGCTGGCGCGAAGGTTTGAATGGCTTGCCACATCAGTCGTCCTATCGACGCGCTATAGACATCGTGATGCCCATTGATGGCAGCGGAAGCATCGAGCATCACCAGTTGACATTCGTTTCGCGATGGCGTCATCGACCATTGTCCCGCCTCCGTCACCGGAATGACCTCAAAACGCGCAGGCAGCGCTTTGGCCCTTGCTAAGCCTCGTGACCCGCCCACCGGATTAGTCAGACCCACACCTTTAAGGATCCAATCATTCGTCGAGGAACTCAACACGTACTTGTGCGCGCCCTGAGCAAAGCGAACATAGGGGTCTCCTTGCGAGCCACCGCCAAAGCGTTGGATGCTAAACGCGGGCTGCAAGCCGAGCAGCAGATCCGTGGTCGGGCTTGCCGAAGCGTCCCGAAAGAGCAGCGCACGGCTATTCGCGGCCGTGACCATGGCACGGCCTCCAAAACTGTGTCCAATCACGACCACAGGAAGCCCGTGCTTGGTTTTTAACTGGGACAGAATCTTGTGGAGTAAGACATTGGCGGTCACGTAGCCTAATTCATCGGCATCGTTTTCTTCGTTAAATACACTGACGACGGGGCCAAGCCAGGTTGAGACAAGCGGCCATTCGGACGGCCAGGTCAATCCAATCACCAATGGACGAAACGGACGACTGGGATCGTTCCTCGCCGCCTGCATGAGGTGGGATACCCAATGTTGATAGTTGTCGATCGATTCGACTTGGAGCGTATTCCAGCCTGTGGACATGACGATGAGATGTGTCGGCTGACGCTCGGCTGGTTCACGAAGGATACGTTGATCCACCTCCTGTCCAAACTCTGCCAGCGCTTCCAACCCGCCGGCCACGCTCAGCACAGGATTGGCCGTCTGCGCAGTGCCGGCTGTCGAACATGCGGACGCTTCTGGGAATTCGCTCTGGGGATAGACATTGTACAGAAAACAAACCCGCCGAGAGCCGATGCGGTCCCCTACTGGGTCCAGTCTGGCAATATGAGAGACAAACAATGTTTTGCCCCGGTCATTTTGTGTGGCAATCTTCGTTCGCCATGGGTTGGTCACCGGGAAGGCGTTGAGATTGAGGCAATACCGTGACTCATTCACCATAGATCCGGACGCACAGGGCAGAAGCCGCTCGACAGATTCAGTATGGGCTTTTTCTACTCCAATGATGTAATGCGGTGCGTCGAGCAATGTGTTGTCAGCGGCTGACGGAATGATCGGGGTTCTGAGCAGGGCATGGTACTCCGTCGTTGTGCCTAACTGATGTTCAAACGGTGTTGCGCATCCGAACGAAAGCCCTCCCATGACACACAGCACTACTACGCGTGCGATGGAATTCCACGACTTCATAAGTAACCTCGTCCGATTAAGTGCATTGTGGATTAGCCCTCACTATGTTTCTGAGTTTCTTAGCTCTGAGATATGCATGTGTAACGAAGGCCATCGTCAGCAGATAGCACAATGATAGAACCACGATGCCCTCCACGCCCATCAGAATAAAGCTGGGGGGGGTAGGCGACGTAGGATAATAAGACCAACAATAATAGGCTGCGGGCAGCAACCATAGCGTGCCAAAGAGGTAGCGCCAAGGGGCGTTCCTCCAGAAGCCACCTTGCGTTGTGAATCCTAAGCGAACCTTCTGTCTAGTCGCTGCCTCTAACGTAGTCGCCTCCCCTGCACTTTGTAAGATAAGAATACGTCGCCACTCAACGGCCCCCGCGACGAGGTCGGCAAACAGTCCTTGTCGAGGCTTCCAGCGCATCCAAAAGATGCGCCACCATTTCGTAATCTGGCCTCCTTGAATGCGGTGATCAACCTCTGCACGGTACGCCTGCGTGGAATATGGTCGCATCCACAATAAGATAGCCGCCATAACGGCTATCACAGAGCCGATACTGAAGCCAGTGTGCGCAAGACCCCCTAGACCGTAGATCAAGAGTACGCCCGTTGCCATGGCCGCGATGAGGGGGATCCGGAAATACGCCCATACTAAAATTTTGCGATACGTCCCCTTGAGCTCACGGAAATCCGGGAGGGCAAAATAGGACACGTCCCGGTTTACCCCAACCGGCATTAACCCCATAACGTGATACACGATACCTTCAAAGAGTTGTCGGTCTCTCCAATACTCGATATGCGCTAAACCTGGGACGGGATACCGGCGAAACGTGATGTCACGGTAGGCCACGGGAATGGTTGTCGTATCAAACACCTCTTGATAATTAACGGTTGACTGCGCGAGGTCCAGATGATGCCCCACGGGATCTTGTTCATCGCAGAGATTAAAATGTGTGATTTTGTGTTGGGGCTTCTCGATCCAGTCGGATGCCCATGTAGCAGGAATCTGTTTCGGTCCTTGAAATCCCATATGGAGGTAATTCTGGTACCACAGGGCATGAAGTTTATCGATTGGTGATCCGAGAGTAATAAACTCCGTGACACAGTTTCGCCACAAGAGCAAGGGAATATCCGGTGCGGTCTCCGGCACGTTGAATCTTGTTTGATATCGGGTCCAGTCGTCCGGCCCAACGTCCCTCAATTGCGTGAGAAGACGCCTCCAGATGGCTTCTTCAGCAGGCGCCGGGTCAGTATAGGCCGGGAAAGGTAAGGAAGGGCAGGGGTGCCGTGGGTGCCGGCTCTCCGCACGAATATTCTGCTGCGTAAAGGCATACATGAGCGCATCGTAACTCATGATACTGCCAAGGCTATGCGCAATCACTGTAAATTTGGGCATCTGATAGGTGGCGTATCCCCCCGGTTCATATCGGCACCAGTCAACAAAATCTCGCAAGAATATTTCATCGAGGACAAAGTGAAAATGTCGCACAGCCTTCCCGCGCGTCCGGGCATAGTCACCATAGAGGTGAATGCCTCCAAGAACTTCATCAAAGATAAGAGTTGCGAGAGTTGGCTGAAAGTATGTGAGGGCCGCTTGGACCGTGGACGCGCTGTCCTCTAGTTGCTGCAAGAGAGGCCCGGCCCACGAGGGGCGAAATTCCTGCGGCACGATCGTGGCAAATTTCTCTCGTAGTGCTTCGGCCCACTGTTTCATTTGGCAGGCATAGTCTCGCTCATCCTCCGCCAGGATTTGCGACCAGCGGAGATCGACAAAGCGAAAGTTCCGCCCCGACGTCCCTGTTGGAGGCAGGCCATCAAAGGGTCCCGTATCGTCAGCGGGATCAATCGGTATTCCACGGAATTCTGCCCAACCATGTCCCATTCCTGAGAGGACCGATTGGGACGAAAGACTGGGAGGCAGCAGATTGCGATAGGTCAAATTTTTGCCCTTACGGACTTCGGCAAAACGGTGGATCACTTCGTAGGCGGTCACACTTTCCTTCTGCACCCCCATCCCATGGACGACGACCACATAGTGGCGCGGCTTCGGTTCCTTTGACGTCATTATTGATTGCGCTTCTGAGCTCTTCTTATGGCTCGATGTTCATGGTTTTCACGTAGAAGCGCACTGTAAAGAAGCAAAAAAAATATATCAATAGCACAAACCCATGTTGCTGATGGGCTGTGTCCAGGCAAGTGCGATTGCGAACACTTTGCCTGAACCCAGAACACGTGAGATGCAACACGGGCCCTTATCGCATTCCGAAGCGGAAATGCAGAAGAGGGGCGAAATCTCTATAGGTCTGCATTGAGTGGCTTCAAGAAACAAAGGGACCTTCGTAGTGAAACTATTGCAAAGTTGTTTTGGCTAGAGAGAAGCATATTATCGATTCCCCTTTGGCAGAAGCGATAAAAGAGGATGCGATTACGACAGCCAAGAGTCTTAATCACAATGAACTGTCTTACCGTCACAAAGTATAAAATGTGAAACTTGACTATGAATGCGTGTACATCAAGCATCTGATTTAAGGACAGTGGAGAGTTAGTTTTGGCAGGCTGAGATTTCGAGAGTTTGGAGGCCGAAATTCTCGCAGGTTTTATGGACAGCCGACTCGCGGTTTCGGAAATCGTTCTCGTCATTCTCCTCCAGCCAACTCAGACTCACTCTGGCCCAGTCCAGTCAAGGTTAAGATTGAAATCAAAACCTTAGGCGGTGTTGGCCCTGGAGCGAGGCCAGAATTTGCCCGCAGACGTTCCGGATCGCGCACCGGCGTCTCTCGCGTTGTTAGACCCTTGCCGTAAAAAATGGATTTACTTGAGCCGTAGCGATAACTCCTTATAGTAGAACCTTGTCTGGAGACGCGCCTATGAATGACCAGCAGACAGCTACCGTGATTCTGGGTCTCGACGAGTGCCTTGAACAGTACATCGCCGAGTGCCGCAGCCGTGTGGACGGCTTTGTGCAACGGCACTTTTCTCTTCAGGAAACCATCGCACTTCAGAAACAGTCGCTCGTGAGCGACCTGCTGTGCCACCCGGTCAATGCCTTGTGGGCAATCCCGTCTCTCTTTTTGAACAAGCTCATCGAGATACCAGTGAAATTGGGCTGGCGCTCCGGCGCCGACCTGATTACCATTCTGCCCACAGGCCTCAAAACGCATTATCAGAAAGAGATTGAACGGTTGATTGCCACTGAGTTGCTGGAGTGGCCTTGCACGATGGATGATCGGCGGGCCTCCCCGAATGGGTTTCTCGAACGCCTCGAGCACCACAAGCAGGTGGGCCCCTTGCTCGCATCAGGCGCACTTTCAGACAACGCGCTGAGGGAACTTTCTGACATCCCCCACCTCATTGCCGCGCATTCTGCCAGCCGCGCATTGGTGCTCGATACCACGGCAACGGTGTTGACGCTGGCGACTGGATGGCTCTTTTTCGCCGATCACTCTCTCGGCATTTTAGGGATCGGCGATCAGATCGCCAGAAATAGGGCTCGGGACAAGGCGGCCTCCACGTTCATGTTCGGAGCCAGTCTCGGATCGGCATTCTATTCCGCGTTTCCGCCGAAGCCATCGTTCTGGCAAGTCGTGGGGGCCACGCTCACCGTGGGGCTCTTTGTTACGGCGATGAGCCTTCTCGTCGGAATGCTGAGCGATCCCTGTCTGAAACGGGTAGGCTTCCAGCATACGCAGCTGAATGTGCTGATCGATGCCATAGAGGACTGCTTGCATCGACAATTACGAAAGCATCTGAGGCCCGCCCTCAGACAACTGGCGGCATGAGAACACAGTGTCTTGCGCAACCGCCTCGTGGCTTAGTGGCTCGGAATGGAATACCACAGGCATACCATCCGTCCGCATCCTCATAATTTTTCAAATAGGGAGAGAGGCTATGCGCAGAACAGCAATACTGGCGTGTTTGATCGTCTTAGGGCTCAGTCCTGCTACAGAAGCCACATCTGACTCTCCCGACAATCAGAAATCAGAGGCACATAAAAGCATTACGGTGGAAGACCTCGGCCGCGGGCTCAAGAGCGCGGCGCACAACATTGAGCGGGAGATTCCGAAGATCGGCCCAGCCATTATGGACACCGTCAAAAAAACCACCAGCAAAGAAAAAGAACCGAAGAAACCGTCACCGCAGGCACCCGCAAGTAGATAAGACGCGCCCCGCTGCGTACTGCAACATGTGTCGGATGGTCTTGGAATGTGTAATTGCAGAGTTCGAAAAGGTGACAGATCAGGAAGCCAGCCGGTCAGGGGTTGTAGCAAGTATGGCTGTGCTCACATTGTGCTCACCTCCACCCCACTCCAGCCTCCGGAATGCAACGAAACCTTGACTGGACTGGGCCAGAGTGAGTCTGAGTTGGCTGGAGGAGAATGACGAGAACGATTTCCGAAACCACGGGTCGGCTGTCCACAAAGCCTGTAGGATTTCAGGGTCTCAAGCCCGCGAAACGTCTACACGCCAACGCCTATCTTACACTGTCCATCAACCAGAAGTTTAGTGGACTATCCGGTGTTGGCAAGTAGCTTTTCGCAAATTTTCTCTCATAGTAGATCCTTGATACGGGGGCGAAGTCATCTTTGGAAGTTTGGTAGCTTCTCAGTAGCCGGTCCAGCTAGGCCATTGAAGTTGATCGGCTTTTCTTCCGGCACGCTAAGACGCAATCAGTGAGGGACGAGCGTCTGGTCGCTGCTGGGCTGAGTGTGCGCCTCGGAGAGGCGCGAGCGAACTCGCAAGAGAATCTAACGAGAGACCCGAAGCACGTCAATCACCTAGCCTACGATGCCAGCATGCCAGGACTGGATTGAGGACCGGACCGTCGCGAGGAACTCGCACAACCCCTTGCGCACTTTTGTCTTCTTCTGCCCTTAGGGTTTTCATGTCTTGGTACCTCCAGATCGTGCTTGGCGAGACAAACACGCATAGAGCCCTTGAAAGAGGATCAGGCCATGGCGCTCCAGTTCTT
>PLBR01000188.1 GCA_003135435.1 Nitrospira sp.
CCTTGGATCCAGCCACCAGAACATTGCTGGTCGAAATCGATGTGCCGAATAAAGACCATCGGCTGCAGCCTGGGATGTTCCTCAACGCGTCGCTCCATCTGCAGCAACATCCGAACGCACTGGCGATTCCTCCGGCCGCTATTGTTCCGAGGAACAACGGACAAGATAAATCTGTGTTCGTGGTCGATTCCGGCAAGGCCAAACTCCATCCCGTGAAAACCGGCATTGATGACGGTCTCTGGGTGGAAGTGGTGGAAGGCTTGACCGGCGAAGAGGACGTGGTCGTCGTCGGCAAGAGCGGGTTGATCGATGGGCAGGCGGTTCAATCGTCCCCCTACAACCTTCCAACCGGAAAACCCGCCAAGCAGAAAATGTAGCATGTTCCTTCAGAGAAGGAGCGATCGAGACGCGCTCCGAAGGCGACAACTCATGCAAAAGCCCATCACCAGAATCGTAATTATGGCACTCATTGTGGGTTGCCCTCACCTCGGGCTCGCTCAATCAGGGGACCAGTCGCCTCCGGCGGAACCCACTGTATCTCGTTCTGCCGTGAAACCTGCCGGCTCTCTGCTGACGCTCGATGAAGCCATCAGAACCGGTCTTGTCACCCATCCCCTGATCGAGCGCTCTCGCTACAGCACACTCATTGCCAAGGCCCTGACCCGTCAAACGCAGGGTGAACGATATCCCTGGCTTGAAGCGTCCATCGCGGGAAGCAGCGGCTCTATGCGCATTGTGACGACCGACGGCAAAACCGTTCACGATCGCGGTGGGCATGGGTTCGATCCGGGTGGCGCGCTCGCAAAACAGAACCAGAACATGTTGTCCGGCGGGTTCATACTCAATCAATTGATCTCGGATTTTGGCTATACCGCTCACCGCATTCTCGCAACCGAAGCCAATGAAGCGGCCAGTGAGAAAGAGATTCTGACGAACAAAGCCTTCGTCATCCTCAATGTTCAAAAGGCCTATCTCAACTGTTTGCTCCAGAAGAGTTTAATCACGATTGCGGCTGAGACGGTCAAGCAGCGGCAGGCCATCCGTGATCAAGTGCAGGCGCTGTACCAACATCAACTCAAATCGAAAGTCGATCTGGACTTGATGTTGGTGGAAGTCTCGAATGCAGAGCTCTCGCTGATCAAAGCGCAGAATGATCTCAAACAATCGTTTGCTGCCTTGAACAACGCGATGGGCCTCGAAGCCCCGGACCGGTATGAACTGGAACAGCTTCCTATTCACGTGACTCCAAGCCAAGCGGTCGAGACATTGGTCACGACCGGGCTCAGCGACCGGCCCGAGTTGCTTGGCAATCGGGACCGTCTGGCCGCCAGCGAAGAATTGCTGAAGGCGGTCAAGGCCCTCAATTTCGGCTCGCTCTCTGCCGTCGCCTCGATCGGCATGACCCAATACGGCGATGTGCATGATAGTGGCATTCCTTCCGATGGCGTGGCCCCGTTTTGGGGGGTCGGCGCCACGATAAAACTTCCGATCTTCACCGGATTCCGGATTCAGAATCAAATCAAGGAGGCCAGCCATCGCAAAGGGGAAACGGAAGAAGAACTCCAGAGCCTCGCGAATGAAATCATCTTGCAGATTGTTCGGGCCTATCTCACGCGAACCACGAATGCCGAACAAATCGCACTCGAGCAGGAACGCGTGACCTTTTCGAAAGAGGCGTTGCTGTTGGCGCACGAGCGCTATCGCCTTGGCTTGAGCCCGATCGTAGAGGTCGTGCGCGCGACGGCGGTGTTGTTCGAATCCGAATCTCGCTTGGCGGAAGCTCGGTATATCTACAAAACCAGTGAGTCAGTCGTCGCCTATGCCACGGGACAAGAATACAAACGTTTTTAACATGATGCTCAAAAATGCCGCCAGCTTGGTTCTCGCATCACTCCGAGGCTCAACATCCCGCAAGGGTACACTTCGCCTCTTCGCTCGCTGCGGCCGCACTGACGGCCATTGTGAGCATCCTGGTTCAGTTCGTCCTCTTTGTGGGTCAATGCGGAGCATGACATGCTGTTCCCCCGAACTGTAAAAAATCTGTCTTGTGCGTGCATCCTCCTCTTGTGCGGCGGCACCATGTTGTTCGCCGCAGAAACGATCTCGTCCCGTCCCATGCCTGCGGCTGGCACCCGGTTGAGCTGGGAGCAGGCGATTCGAACGGCGCTTGAGAAGCAGCCGCTCATCAAAATGGCGGAGCATGAGGCCCTGGAATCCCAGGCCCTGGTGAAGCAGATCGAATCGGCCAATTATCCGCAGGTGACCGGCATTGTCTCAAGTTCTGCCGGGAACACCAGAGTCTTGGCCAACCTCGGGATCTCAGGCTCACTGCCAAAACCCACCAACTACCTGACG
The DNA here is from genome assembly GCA_003135435.1 of Nitrospira sp. Lineage (GTDB taxonomy): Bacteria > Nitrospirota > Nitrospiria > Nitrospirales > Nitrospiraceae > Palsa-1315. The sequence continues at coordinate 2,356 of PLBR01000188.1, forward strand.
ACTCCCGGTATTCGCGCAGATTATCTCATTACGGACTTCGGGCAGACGGCGCATCGAATTCTCTCACAGAAATCGCTCGCAGCGTCCGCCGAGAAAGCCGTGTTGACGGCCAAAGCACTGACTATCTTGAGCGTGGAGCAGGCCTATCTCAATTGCCTGAAGCAGCAACGGCTCGTGGACATCTCCCGCGAAGTCTTGAATGAACGCGAACTGATCCGACAACAGACGGAGGCGTTCTACCGACGGCAATTGCGATCCAAGTTGGATCTGGATTTTGCGTCGGTCGAGGCTAATCGGGCAGAGGTGGTGTTGATTAAGGCTCAGAACAATCTGGTATTGGCATTTGCCGCCCTGAATACCGCCATGGGTCTTCAGGGTTCCGGGAATTATCTGTTGGAACAGGCGGTCCTCTCGGTCACGCCAAGCGCCAGTCCTGAATCACTGGTTCAGGACGCGCTGAATCGGCGGCCAGAATTACTCGGCAGCAAAGACCGGATACAGGCAGCGGAGGAAGCGCTGCAGGCAGCCAAGGCCCTTCGCTTTGGATCCGTGACCGCCATCGGCACCTTGGCCTATACCTGGTGGGGCCATGAGGAACGACCCAGCGGAAAAGACGTCAGCAATCCCGGCGCGAAAATGGGGTGGTATGGACTTGGCGTGACCAGCGCAGTCCCCTTGTATACCGGCGGCCGCATTGAAGGCCAAATCGAGGAGGCCGACGCGCGGACAGGCGAGACCCAAGCCACCACGCGATCGATCGCCAACGATATCGTGCTGCAAGTTGCGCAAGCCTATCTCAGCCGGCTGACCGCGGAACAACAAGTCACGGTATCGGAAGAGAAGGTCGCTCACGCGCGCGAAGCCCTGACGCTCGCACGCGAGCGATACAAGGCCAGCCTGGGCTCTATCCTCGATGTGACGACGGCGACGACCGATCTCTTGAGCGCCGAGGTCGGGCTCGCTGACGCACAGTATGACTATCGAGCCAGCGAAGCCGCGCTCGCCTACGCGACAGGAGTCGAATATGTGCGGTATTGACTCCACACGATGGCCGATCGCACGTCGGGTATCTGTGTGCCTTGGGTGCGTGCTGATCGTGGTTCTCGCATCCGGCGGACCCTGCTGGACGGCGGAACGGTCGTCTGAGAGACCTACGCAGCCGCTCGTTTACCCGCCATCGCCGAATATCCCTCCATCGAAGGGCGCCTTTCTGGGCTACGAGTCCGCGATTCGGATCGGCCTTGATCGTCATCCGCTCCTGCGCCGATCGAAGGAGACGGCGCTGGCCGCGGAGGCGGTCACGGATCAGGCGGCGGCGCGCTACTACCCGGAGTTGAATGCCTATGCGATTCAGACTGGAGGGACCGTTCGTCCGCTCAGCGCATTCAACGTGGGGGGCGCACAGAACAAGCCGACCTCCTATGTGGAAAGTGCAGGATTTCGGGCGGACCAGCTGATTTACGACTTCGGTCAAACTGCGCACAAGGTGCTGGCGGAGCGGGCCGGCCAGGAAGCGGCTGACAAGGATATCCAGACTCACAAGGCGACGGTCATTCTGAGGGTGCAGCAGGCTTATATCCACTGCTTACGTCAAAAGCGTCTCGTCGAGATCGCGGAAGAAACCGTGCGGGAACGTGGTGTCCTGCGTGATCAAATTGCGACGTTGTATAAGCGGGAGTTGAAGTCCAAACTCGACCTCGACTTCATGTCGGTCGAGCTCAGGAACGCCGAGATTCAGTTGCTCCAAGCCAAGAACGAACTCCGTGCCGCATTCGCAGGACTGAACAATGCCATGGGAGTCCGGGGCTCAGAGGACTACACCTTGGAGGACCTCCCTGCCGCCTCTGCGTCGTCGAACACACTGGAGACATTGATCACTCAGGCGCTGGGGGACCGTCCGGAGCTACTTGGCACAGCGGATCGGATCACACAGGCAGATGAACGGCTCAGTTCGGCCCAGGCGTTGAAGCTTCCCACGATTGCAGCCCAAGGTATGTCTGGCGTCATCCACTTCAGCGATGCCCCGCTGAACCAATATGCCGGTTCACATCCCGGGCAAACCAATCTGTGGTGGGGTGCCGGAGCCATGATCTCCGTGCCGATTTTTACAGGGTTTCTGATCGACAACCGCGTGGCCGAAGCGCAACAACAAAAATACAAGACTGAACAGAGAAGGATCGACTTGTCGAACAGAATTGCGTTGGAGGTGGTGGATGCGTACCTCACGCTCCAAACGGCCCGGCAACAGATCCCCGTCGAGGAGAAGGAAGTTGAGTCAGCACGCAGTGCGCTCACCTTGGCCAAGGAACGCTATCGGCTGGGGCTGGCCTCCATTGTCGATGTCACCACGGCGACCACAGCGCTCTTGGTATCTGAAGTTCGGCTGTCCGAAGCACGCTATGCCGTTCAGGTTGGTATCGCGGCCGTCGCCTTCGCTACCGGCACAGGGTATCAGCAGTTTTAATAGGCGAATCCGGCTGTGTGAGTCGCCAAGCTGGCATCGATGAAGGCAGGCCTCTAACCATCACTGTGATTTGCCGTCGGGTTTCGATGCTTTGAGGATAACGATCGAGAATCTCAGCCGCTGAGGCGTCGGTTCGCATGTTTTCAAGAATTCTCCGATCGGACATGAGCTCTTGCCCGTGGCTCGCCACGGCCGATCACCCGGAGCGGTGGCAAGGTCCTCGCAATCCGCCGTACCTATATTCCCGCGGAGATGACGAGCCGTTTCAACACCACGGCTGCGCCTGCGGGTCGACGTTGGGCGCGAAGAGCACGAATATCGGAGCGCAGTCCTCTGATGATCCGCGCCACATCCGCGCAAGCCGAATAGTAAAAGTGAGACTCAGCCTTACCCACCTTGTCGTGAGCGTGCCGGTGCTGGGATAATATTTTGATGGGGAACGGGAGACGGGTGAGCTGGATAGGCGACCGGCTGAATGCCGCCATCCCGCGCATGGCGGGCGTGTTAGGCGGGGTCGTGGTGACGGGCATTGTGCTGGTCCTGCTGGCCATCGCATTGGCGAACATGGTGGATACCATGGTGATTGAACGGGCTGCCGCGCAAGACCGTCTGGACGCGTTTCTGCGGGCGGCAGCCGCCATGAGTCGCATCGTCGGAAACGCAGGCGACGATATTCGCGACATGCACGCCCTGAACGAGGCGTTCGTGAATATCATGGAGTTGCGTCCCGGCATCCGGCGTCTGAGTGTCTACGATGTCTCGGGTGATACTGGCATGCTGATCACGAGCACGGATCCGGGACAGACTCCCGCGACGTTGAGCGATCAGGAGCGAACCTCTGTGCGGGCGGGACGGGCCGTGACCAGGTTCGACGATGCCCAGGAGGATCGGGGATGGATCATTACCGCCCCAGTGGTGGTCAAGGGGCAGGTGATGGGGGCGCTTCGTGGAACGTTTTCGATTGCCAAGTATGATCGTCTCATCGAGCAAGAGCGGGCGTTCGGCAAGGGGCTCGCCGTGGCGATGGTGGCACTGACGAGCCTGGTGTTCCTGCTCCTTCTCAGGGTGCAGGTCCATCGTCCCGTGGCGTTGCTCCTGCAGGCCATGCGGCGGACCGAAGGCGGAGATCAGGCTAGCCAGGCGCCACTGGGCGGATCGTCGGACATTCGGGAGGTGGTGAGCCAGTACAATCGGATGGTGGACCGAATTCGGGTGGCTGCGGCTGTCAAAGAACAATTGCTCCAGGAGATCCATCGCTTCAACGACACGTTGCAACGAAAGGTTTCCGAAACCACAGAAGAACTTCGCCGGACCCACGCGATGCTGGAGGAAGCCCGCGCCCAGGCTGAACGGACAGAAAAGTTAGCCGCACTGGGTGAACTCTCGGCCGTGGTGGCGCACGAACTGGGGAACCCCCTGAACGCGATTTCCGGGAACCTTCAGATGCTCGAGGACGATGCCACGATCGAGGATCGTGATCGTCATCTGTCTGTGGTCCGGGCCGAGGTCAAGCGGATGATCGAGATCCTCCATCATATCCTCGAGTCGACTCACGTCAGAATTGAACGGAGCCCCGTGGACCTCAACGCGGTCATCCGGGATGTGCTGGCCGTCAGTGCCCCCGGTCTTCCTCATCGGTCGATCGGGCTCGTGACCGACCTGCCGCAAGGACTCGCTCCTGTCGCCGCGGATCCACAGACTCTTCACGGCGTCATCGTTAACCTGGTCACGAACGCGATCCAGGCCATGCCACAGGGAGGAGAGCTGGCGATCTGCACCCGATACATCCGAAACGAGGAGAGCGATGGCACACTCGTGGTGGCCGGGACCCATGAATTGGAGGACGGCGCCATACGTCTGCTCGTGCGGGATACGGGGCATGGGATTCCACCGGAATATGTCCAGCGCATTTTTGAACCATTCTTCACGACACGGCAGGCCCAGCGGGGGACAGGGCTTGGATTAGCCATCTGTCACCGAGCCGTCTCGTCGGCCGGCGGACGACTCGCGGTGCAGAGTGTCGTCGGACAGGGAACCACCTTCACGATCGATCTCCCGCTGTGGAGGGGACGTCGCCGCAGAGAGGCATGCGATGGAGAGTGAGAGCTGGATCCTGGTCGTGGATGACGACCGACACAACCGCGAGATGCTGGGTGAAGCGCTGCAACGCGCCGGATTTCACGTCGTCCTGGCGTCCGGAGTGGCGGAGGCCATGGAGACGGCGGGGGGACGGGATTTTGATGCGATCCTGAGCGATATCAAGATGAGTCCGCTCTCCGGGATGGATCTCCTGCAACGGATGCGCGACGCTTCTCCGGAGACCCCGGTGGTGCTGCTGACCGCGTTCGGGTCGCTGGATACCGCGATCCAGGCCATGAAGCAAGGAGCCTTCGATTACATCACCAAGCCGGTGAATCTGGAGGAACTGGCGCTGGTGATGCACCGCGCGGTGCAGCATCACCGGCTCGTGCGCGATCACCGGCACCTCTCCAGAGCGTTTGATGAGCGCGTGCGTGCGGCGTCATTCGTTGGCCAGAGCCACGTCATGGTCGAGGTCTTCAAGCTGGTCGGGAAAGTGGCGCCAGGCCGGACGAGCGTGCTGATCCAGGGAGAAAGCGGGACAGGGAAAGAGGTCATCGCCCGGGCCATCCACGACAACAGCGCCCGGGCCGCCAAGCTGTTCGTGGCCGTGAATTGCAGCGCGATCCCGGATGCCCTCCTCGAAAGCGAACTGTTCGGCCATGTCAAAGGCTCGTTCACCGGTGCCCATGCATTCCGGCGGGGCTTACTGGAGGAAGCCAGTGGAGGGACGCTCTTTCTGGACGAGGTGGCCGATCTGTCTCCGGCGGGACAGGCGAAATTGTTGCGGGCGTTGCAAGAACAAGAAATCCGTCGGCTCGGCAGCAATGAGCCGGTGAAGCTCGATCTACGCGTGATTTCCGCTTCGCGCCGAACCCTGCACCAACTCGTGGCAGCCGGACGGTTCCGGGAGGACCTGCTCTATCGCCTGAATACGGTCACGACCACGATTCCGCCGCTCCGTGAGCGGTCGGAAGATATCCCGCTGCTCGCAGAATTGTTTCTGGCGCGATATGGCGGCCAGAAGTTTATCCCAGTCACTGCCATCGCTCCCGACGCGATGGGGGCCTTACAACGCGCCGTCTGGCCGGGCAACGTGCGGGAACTGGAGCATGTCATCGAGCGAGCCGTCGCGCTCGCCACCCATGCCGTCCTGTCGCTCGACCATTTGCCGCTCGAGATTCGAGAGAGAACGAGCGCGGTCGTCCAGGAAGGGTGCGCCCTTCCCGGAACCCTCGGTGCGCTTCAGCGAGAGCAGGTCCTTGCTGCCTATGAAGCCACCGGACGGAACAAGGAACAGGCGGCTCGTCGGCTGGGAATCAGTCGGCGCACGCTCTACCGTCTACTGGAGCAGTACGGTCTGCACAAGCATCAATCCGACTCTCCTCCTGAGTCCTGTGACTAGCCGCACGGGCTCATGCGCTTGTATTGTTGCTCCCCGCGTCTTCTTCTGTCCCGTATCAGAGTGGCACGAGTGTGCCAACCTGATCTAGCAGGCCACAGCTCTCGAACTGCATTCGCAAACTCCATTTCCGCTCCCAGACCCTCGTTTGGCGCATAAGGACAAGTCCTCGTGGCGCACACGATGCGGGCATCCCTTTTGCTCATCATAAAGGTGAATAGAGCGCGTCGCACAACTTCATTCATCGAGCGGGGATCAGTTGTCGCGTCTGAGGCGCGGCTCATCGGGATGAGCAGAGGAGGGGGAAACATGACCAGTGAGCGCTGTGGAGGGTTCGTGATCATCGACGGGTATGCATGGTCGGGGAAAGAACTCGACAGCCGGGAGGTACCTCACGCCCATTGCGTCAATTGCGGCTGGATTGAGGATCCCTTGATACGGGCGAACCGCATGCTCATGGCGATGGCTCCGCGCCTCCCACTGCCTGTCCATCGGGTTGTGCGCGGCCCGCTGGAGTGCTCAGACTCAAGCCCTGGATTGGTCGGGTCAGGAAGGAGCGTGTCATGACGAACGGAACGCAGGATCTTTGGGGGATTGTTCTGGTCGGGGGCGAAGGAGTGCGGCTTAAGACATTCGTTCGAGAATGCTTGGGCTCCGAGGCGCCCAAGCAGTTCTGTGCATTCGTGGGACAGCGGACCATGCTGGAACATACCCTGCATCGTGCGGCGATGCTGATTCCGCGGAGTCGAGTGGTCGTCGTCGCGACCGTGCATCATCGGCGTTATGTGGAGGAGTGTCTGGGACCCGCCTCGCCCGAACTCATCCTACTCCAACCAGATCAGCGGGACACGGCCCCTGGCATCCTGCTCCCCCTGGCGCATGTGCTCCATCAGAATCCACAGGCGGTCGTGGCGGTGCTTCCGTCGGATCACTTCGTCCAACCGGGCCGGCGGTTCATGCAGGCTGTCGCTGAGGCCGTGCGCAGTCTCACGGTGCGCGCTAGTCAACGGGTGGTCCTGCTCGCCGTCGAACCAACGGTTTTCGAACCCGAATACGGGTGGCTCAACCCGGGTGCGCCGTTGAGAGGCGCTGGCAATGAGGCCCTTCGGGAGGTCGCGCAGTTCATGGAAACACCGACGTGGGATCACGTCGGCAGGTTGATGCAGGAGGGGTGGCTCTGGAACACGATGGTCGTAGTCGCACGGGCACAGAGTCTTTATGACCTGATCATGGAAGCGACGCCGCACTTGGCTGGCTCCTTCTCCCTGATCCGGCGGGCGATCGGTACGCGCTGGGAACAGCAGGTCGTTGAGGACGTCTATCGGACAATGCCGCCCGCCAACTTCTCCACCGCCGTGTTGGCCCGGTATCCGGAGCGGCTGGCGGTGCTACCGGTGCAGCAGGTGCTGTGGAGCGATTGGGGCAGAGGAGTGCGTATCGTCGACACGTTGACACACCTGGGCGTTCCGGTTCCGTCTCGGACTGCAACTGACTCGTCCAGTAATGGACCCGCCGCTGCCGCAATACTGTGAGTGCGGCACGACAAGCAAGGAGGGTTTTATGGAAGGCTATGGACTGCGAGTGTTGGTGGCAGAGGATGATGAGCCCATGCGAGACGTGATAACCGATGTGCTCACGAAGGCCGGCTATAACGTGTTCCCAGCTGTGGATGGCATGGCCGCAATCCAGGAACTCAAAAAACGGCACTACGATGTGATCCTTACCGACTATCAGATGCCTCGATTAAACGGCTTGGAACTGTTGGCCCTCAGCCAAGAACTCATGCCAGAGACGCCGGTTATCCTGATTTCAGGCGCCCACCCGAGCCTGGAGCAGGTCGCGATCGAGCGTGGCGCCTTCGCCTGGATCCGGAAGCCGGTTCCCATGACCCAGGTGCTGCTGATCGTGCGTACGGCGATGAAACAGACTCGATTCGGCCATAGCGATGCGGGAACGGATTCCGGTTCACCCACGGAGTCGTCCCTGCCACTGGTTGCCTCGATCGACCTGGCAGGACGAGCGCGGTGATGTGGCACTGCCGGCACTCGATGGAGAGACGTGACGTGATAGGTCGAGCTGCTGACGAGGTGTCGACGATGGGACTGATCAACCTGTTGGTGTCCTATGCCCAGTGCCAGTCGAACCACTGACTCTCGAGTCGTCTCTTTCCCAGACCGGAGGTCGCTCGTCGATGGTGGTCCGGCCAAGGGAAACCGGTTTACACCCCTTTCTCAAGCTGGCCAGAATCGTTGCCGCCAGCCTATCTGTGAACGAAGACCGGCTTCAGGATCGCATCGTGAAAAGGGCAACCGGGTTGGGTGCCAATGCCGTGACTCTAGGCAAGGTCGATGTTCTCGAATCCATGGGGTCGAGTCCACTGTATGTATCTACGCTCAGCCCAGCCGGCACTGGGTACAACGCATACTCGTGGGGCCGTGGGGGGGGATGGTGAGACCCCTTTCATCCGTCCTGGAGTTACGTCCCAGGGCCAGCGGATCAGAGGAAAGAGAGACTGGATCTGTCCGGCATTGCGAGTCGGTAGGAGCAGTCAGAACGGACGGGCAATCCACATGACAGCCGGAGGAACGGTGGCCGGGAGACCAAGACAGTAGGAGGTGCTCAATGCAAGTGAGTACAGGATCGTGGACAGTTCCTCTGTTCAGTCTCGTGGCCGGCTTTGCGGGGGGCCTGCTGGCCGTATGGCTGGTGCTCGGCGATCCGGTCGTGGCCGAAGAAACTGTCGGTCAAAGCCTGGCGGTCGTCAGCGCGCAAGAATTTCGTCTCGTGGATCAACGAGGGAAACCACGTGCGATCCTCGGGTTCTCGGCCGAGGAGGAACCCTATCTCGCCATGCTGCATCGGAGTGAGACCCGGATTATCTGGCTCGGCCTCTCGGAAGAATCCGGCCTCGCGATCCACGACGTCGACGGAAAAACGCGCCTGGTGCTGAGTCTGGACACGGCCGGAGAGCCCTCACTGATCCTCCGAGACCGGCAGCACCGGACTCGTACGATTCACCCAGAACCGTGACCCCTGTGGTCGGGACCCCATGGTGCCGACGTCACGGCTCGTCACAGAGGAAGGCTGCATCACATGAGTCGTCGGGTACTTCTGATTGGCCTGGTCAGTCTCGCGGTCTGCACCGCCGGGACCTTCAGCGTCGCGGCGGGTCGAAACGACTCCGAGGACGAACAGACGGTCGGGTTGTACAAACGTCTGGCCCCGGCGACGGTCTTTCTGTCTTCTGTCTACACCCCAGACCATCCGATGCTGGATCCGATGGCCATCGGCGTGGGAGCCGGCTTCATTCTCGATCAAGACGGCACCGTGCTCACCAATGCGCACGTCGTGGAACGAGCCAGCGCCATCACCGCGACGTTGTTCGATGGCCGGCAAGTCCGCGTGGAGGTGATCGGCAGTGATCCGGAAACGGACCTGGCGGTGCTGCGGCTGCCGCGGGACAAGGGACCGTACGCCACGGTCCTACTCGGAGATTCCGATCAGTTGCAGGTGGGACAACGGACGCTTGTGGTGGGGAGCCCGTTCGGGCTCGGGTTCACGTTGACGTCGGGGATCGTCAGTGGTCTTGGGCCGTTGCCGGGGAGGCGTGGTCTCGTCGACTCGCGCGTCATCCGGACTACCGCGCCGATCAACCCAGGCAACAGCGGGGGGCCGCTCGTGGATACGCAGGGCCGCGTCGTCGGCATTTCTACTGCCATGCTGGCTGGCGCCCAGAACATCGGCTTTGCCATTCCGATCAATACGGCCAAGGCCGTGCTGGCTGAACTCACACAGCGCGGGCGGGTGAGCCGACCCTGGCTCGGGGTCAGCGGGATGTTTCCCACGGTGGAGTTCATCAGCTTGTTTGCGTGGCCGCTCGGGCAGGGGTTCCTGGTGGAAGATGTGGAAGACGGGAGTCCAGCCGCCGACGCAGGGCTGCGGGCTGGCACCCTCGACATCGTGGTGCAAGGGGTGCCATGGATCCTGGGCGGCGATATCATCATGGCGCTCGATGGCCGCCCCATCCGTACACCCGGAGCGTTCCTGGACACGATGAAAGGGATGCCAGTGGGACAGACGATCGAGATCGAATATCTCCGGGAGGGCACACGGCACCGCACCGCGCTCGTGGTGCGCGAGCATCCACGGAAGACCTCGAAAGGAACACCTCCAGCCGGGATGCCGGCGGCAGGTGTACGACCCTTTGGATTCCCGCCGTGGGAGAGTGGTGGCTTCCTGCAGTTTTAACCGGTGTTCGTAGAGAGAGTGCGCACGAGGCACTCCCTTGTGACCGCTGCGGTCCACGAGGGTGGAGCGAAACATGAAGGAGAGAGGGGCTATGAACGGGGAAGGTGGCGCGGTGTCAGCGACGCATGAGTTCGACCTGGTCTGTATCGGCAGCGGGCCGGCTGGCCAGCGAGCGGCCGTCCAGGCGGCCAAATTAGGCAAGCGCGTTGCCGTCGTGGAAAAACGCCGGATCGTCGGTGGCCTGACTTTGGGGACCGGCACGATTCCCAGCAAGACGTTTCGCGAAGCAGTCTTGTCGTTCGTCGAACACAATCATGTCGCCGGTCGGAGCCCGACACAGCGCATCTCAGCGAGGCCCACCGCGGACGAACTTCTCAGCCGAGTCGAGCAGGTGGTCCGACGCGAAGTCGAGGTCGTAACAAACCAACTCTGGCGCAACGACATCGAGGTGATTCAGGGCGAGGCGTCCTTTACCGATCCGCATACGCTCGTGGTGGCCTCTGAGGCAGGCGCACGCACGCTCACAGCGGCGGCGATCCTGATTGCAGTCGGGACGGTGCCGTCACCGCCACCCGGCGTTGCCGTGGACGGCGAGGTGGTGCTGTCCAGCGACGACCTTCTGCAGCTCAAGCGGCTGCCCCGGACGATGGTGGTGGTGGGCGCCGGCGTGATCGGCATCGAATATGCCTCGATGTTCGCCGCGCTGGATTTGGAGGTGACGCTGATTGATAAGCGCACGCGTCTGCTGGACTTTCTGGACGGAGAGATCGTGGAGGAGCTGATGCACCAAATGCGGGCCCACCATGTGACATTCCGACTGGGCGAAGCGGTCGAGCGCATCGAACTCGTGGAAGGCCCGCCGCGACAAGCAATTCTGCATCTGGAATCGGGTAAGCGAATTGTTTCGGACTTGGTGCTCTTTTCGGCGGGACGCGTCGGCGCGACCGATCGCTTGAATCTGCCGGCGGCCGGCCTCACTGCCGACGAGCGGGGACGACTGAAGGTGGACGGTCAGTTCCGAACCGCCGTACCCCACATCTTTGCCGCCGGCGATGTGATCGGGTATCCGAGCCTCGCTGCGACCTCTGCGGAACAGGGGCGATTGGCAGCCTGCCAGATGTTCAATGTCCAGGCCAACCCCATGGCCGATCATTTTCCGATCGGCATCTACGCCATCCCGGAAGTTTCGATGGTCGGTGCGCCGGAACACGTCTTGACCGAGAAGAAGGTTCCCTATGAGACCGGCGTGGCCCGCTATCGGGAGATCGCCCGAGGCCAGATCCTCGGTGACGAGAGTGGGCTCGTGAAGTTGCTCTTTCATCGTGAGGACCGACGTTTGCTAGGCGTCCATGCCATCGGCACCGGCGCGACGGAACTGATTCATATCGGCCAAGCTGTGCTCGCCCTCAATGGCGGCCTCGACTACTTTCTGGACACCGTGTTCAATTATCCGACCCTGGCGGAGTGCTACAAGGTTGCAGCTTTGAATGCGTTTAATAAGCTTTCAATGTGACGCGTTGGCATCAGACGAGAACGTGGTGAGAAGCCGGGAAGTCTGTATGAGTCGCTTCCTGAAACCGTCTTGCGTTGAGCGATTCTTCTCAATCCTGTCGGTCCTTGCACTGTGCCTGCTCCTCTCCGCATGCACGAGCGTGGACACCATCCTGCTGACCAGCGAAACATTTCCGCCCAAGGGGTCTGCGGACGAGGTCGCCGTGCTGGAAGAGAAACCGACCCGACCTCATCGAGAACTCGCGGAACTACGGATCGGCGATAGTTGGCTCAGCTTCGGCAGTTTGCAGCGGAAGATCTTGAATCGGGCGGCAGCCCTTGGAGCCGATGCGGTCGTCTTTGGCACACCGCAAACCCTGACTCAACACGAGGTCGCGTATGAACCGCTGTATGATCCCTGGGGCTACAACAGTCCGTACTATGGAACTCCGTGGGGGTACGGGGGGTATGGGGGGTATGGCGGCTATGGTGGTCCTTTTGGATCGTGGGGCCCATGGAGTGGAGGCTACTCCGGCAGCGTTGCGGTTCCGTACGATGTGGTCACGAGAATGCTCGAGGGAACAGCCATCCGTTATACGGAAGCGACAGGCCTTGGCGATCGCACGGAGTTCGGCGAAGCATGGTCACAGAGCGAAGGCATCCGGCACCAAGAATTCGTCCGACACTCGGTCTCTTATCATGAATCAGATCCGCAGTAGCCTGGCACCGAATCGTCTCGTCCGTTTAACCCTGGACAGGCTCTACCGCGCGGCAGGCTGTGGGCTGATCCTGTCTACCGTTCTCGGTCTGGTTGCATGCGTGTCGGTGCGTGTCGAACCGTTGACCCATGAGTCCTATCCGCCGCGCGCGAGTGGCGAACCGGTGCTATGGCTGGAGACCGAGCCTGGCTCTTCGTACATCGAGCTGGCCCGAATTATTGCGACGAGTCAAAGTGCGGATGAAGACCGGCTACGTGACAAGATTCTGGCTCGTGCGAGCGTGATGGGAGCTGACGCGGTGGTGCTGGGGAAATCTGATGTGTTGGAATCAATGGGGTCGGGTCCGGCCTACGAATCCATCCTGGGTCCCGCGGCGGACAGTTTCAGTCCATACGCTGGTGGCTGGGGCGGCTGGCCCTTCTATTACGACCCCTGGAGTTTCGAACAAGGCGCGGCGGACCAGATTGGACGGACAGAATATTTGTCTGGGACCGCCATTCGATATGTGAGCCAGAAGGAAGCGCCTCATGGATACTGAACGGACAGGCTGACGCATGACGATGAACCGGCGACAGTGCTCCACGGCTGTCGATGTAACGAGTGGGCTGATAGGATTCACACCGCTGAGCGTGAAGGTCATGGTTCCGGTGGAAGCGCACCTCATCCTCGTCTCTCAGAAGGTTGCGCCGGCTACGGTCGTGCTCTCCTCTGCCTCTGTGCCGGCGCACCCCCTCGCAGGGGGGACGCCGCGACACGCTCCGTCCGATTGTTTCAAAGGATGGACCTCAGGGGGAGAGTAACTGAGAGGAAGCCAGATTATGCGGTCTTAAGGTGTCATTCCGGAAATTGGATGCAACGGGAGGATCTATGCCAAATCGCTTCATACTACTCTGCATTGTGACCCTCGTGATGGGGACCGGCTGCGCGGGGCCCACCACAGGTACGCGCGACACGATTTCCTCGGGAGATCCTGCTCTAGGCTTGCTGAGTAAGAGGATTACGCAACTCACCGTCAACCTCAATGGGCTGTCCAAGCGGATGAGCGAAGCCCCACCGATGCCAGCAGAATCCGATGCAACGTTGCAGGAGCTGCGCGAACTGGACCTCTTCGGCTGGCAACTCCATCAGAAACAGTGGGGCCTTCAGCGCGACCATCTGGTCTTCGCCCGCGACCAGCTCGAGAAGGCCCAGAAGAATTCGGGTGACAAGCCACAATTGCTAAATACGTGGCGGCAGCGTCAGCAGGAGTATCAGGCAGCCCTTGAGGAGATTTATCACCAGCGTCAACAACTGGAACAGAAGCATTTAGAGGCCGAGGCCCAGCTGATCGAGCGACGGCTCCGCTGAAGGCATGCGGCATGAGCCAGTCATCGCACAGAGTATCTATGGATGTTTGGGACTAACCGATTGCCAGGTTCCTGCATAAGGTGAAGCGGCAACCAGCATAGAGCTACCTGTCAGCTGGTGGACATGAACCGGTAGGACACGTCGAGGGAAGCAGAAAGGACTTGGTCGTAGGTGAGTGCCGGTTCGTGGAAACTGCGAGCTGTGGACACACCACATGGGCAATTCAGACAGGCATGTATGTAGATGCCACTGACCGAATATTCCGAGCCAGGTTGCTCCACTCCCATTGGTTCGCGTCGCCGGGTCTTTTGCTGGATCACAAGCGCTGCGGTGGGTCTGATTGGGATCGGTCTCTCGATCCCTCTGATCAGCTACCCGATCTCGCCAGCATTGAAACGCAGAACTCGTTCGTGGGGTTAGGCGGGAAGCGCTGACGCGCTCGCTGCAGGGGAGCTACCGCCACTCGGCCTCGTCATCTGGCTCGGTGAGCTCGTCATGACGTCGGACCGGCCTCGACAACCTGTGCGTTACCGTTGGGAGATGAATTGGTCCCATGAGACTGATTAGAAAGACCGTCATCTTCGCGCTGGTGTTTTCCGTCGTGTTCTTCGTTTTGCACACGGCGGACTTTACCGGGATGATCATCGGGGCGGATCTGGACGATCTGGGAGGCGTGCCCTGGCTCTATTCGGCCGTCTGTCTCATTTTCAGTATTCTGGCTGGTTTCATCATCCAACACGAATGGGATCAGTGGAACGCCCTCGTCGAAGCCGTGAATGGGGAGGTCAGCGCGCTCCAGCACCTGTGGTTGTGGTCGCAGCATGTGCCCGATCTTCGGATACCCTTGCACAAGGCGCTTCGGCAATATCTGACGGTCACGATTCAGAACGAATGGGGGCCGGACGCACAGAGCGAGAGCGAGGCTGCGCAGAAATCCCTCTCAATGGTATGGGAAGCGGTGGCCGCACTCCCCCCATCTCCCGGCTTGGTAATGCCGGCGACGGCGATCGTCGGTGATCTTCTGCGGCATCGGGAACACCGCCAACACTCCGGCCAGCGGCGCATGCCGCCGATTTTGAAAGTGACGATCGGATTCGCCGATGGATTGGTGATCGTCCTGTCGTTGTTCATCGGCGTGAAACATTTGTGGCTTGATTACCTCTTCACCCTCAGCATCGCGTTGCTTGCCTATGTCGTCTATCTGGTGGTCGACGACTTGGATCATCCACTACGACCCGGGATTTGGCACGTGACTTCCAAGCGGTATGAGCGTCTACTCGCCCAGCTTCAGCAGCAGACATAACGCTGTGGGATGGGGTGGTTTGCATGCGAGGCACAGCGCCACGAAAAGCGGCTTGGTTGACCAGAGAGAAAGGAGACTGCAGCGATGACATCCCCGAATATACCCTTTGACCAAGACAAGGTCTCCTCCCCGAGTGACTCGCCACCGAATGGTTCGCGGCGGAGCTTTTTTGGATGGGTGATTATGGCGATCGCCGGAGCAATTGGGATCAGTGTGGGGGTTCCCTTGATAGGATATGTGAGTTCGCCGGCGCTCAAGCGCCGGGAGACTTCTTGGGTCGAGGTGGGCCCGACTGACGCGTTGCCGGTTGGCGAACCGGAAGAGTTGGAATATACCGGCACGGTGAAAGATGGCTGGCGATCCGTCACGGCAAAGAAAGCGATTTGGGCGATCAAGCAACCGGCAGGCAACATTGTGGTGTTCTCACCCATCTGCCCACACCTGGGTTGTGGGTTCCGGTGGGATGGAGGAGACAAGACGTTCAAGTGTCCCTGCCATGGGAGCATCTATGATGCAGCCGGTAAGGTGTTGGCGGGGCCGGCGCCCCGGCCGCTGGACGTGCTGCCGTCAAAAATCGAACAGGGGAAACTCCTAGTCATCTACAAGCAATTCAGGTCTGGCCTCGACCACCCGGAGGAGTTATAGCGCATGGCCGGTTGAGATGGGTGCCAGAGCGTTGCGAAAGGAGTGTGTGCCATGCGGATCTATGAATGGCTGGACAGCCGACTGAAGCTCACGCGGCTCGAACGGACGCTGCTGGATGAGCCGATTCCCGGTGGAGCGAGTTGGATCTATGTCTTCGGCTCCGCCACACTCTTCTTATTCGTCTTACAGGCCATCACCGGCATGTTCCTGGCCATCTATTACGTGCCCTCGCCAGATGCCGCCTATGACACGGTCCAGTTCATTCAACATGAGGTGAGCTTCGGGTGGTTCGTGCGGGGCCTGCATCACTGGGGCGCATCAGCGGTCATGGTGGCGATCGGCTTGCACTTGCTCCAAGTCTATCTGTACGGCGCGTACAAGCCGCCGAGGGAACCCATGTGGATCGTGGGAGTGCTCCTTTTGCTCTTCATGATGGCGTTTGGCTTCACCGGGTATCTGCTCCCATGGGATCAGAATGCCTACTGGGCCACACAGGTGGGGACAAACATGGTGGCTTCGGTGCCGATGATCGGCGATCTCCTGGTTCGGCTCTTGAGAGGTGGCGAGAGTCTGGGCGCCTTGACGCTGTCCCGCTTTTTCGCTCTGCATGTGCTGTTTCTCCCGACGCTGCTAGTGAGCGGGGTGGTGCTGCACCTTTTTATTCTACGCCGCGCGGGGCCGGCCGGGCCTTGGAGTCAGGAACGGGCTCGTCAAGGCAGCGAACCGTTTTATCCGCGGCAGGTCTTTATGGACGCGGTCGTGGTGCTGGGGGTCTATCTCACCGTAGCGGGCTTGGCGATGACGGTCCCGTTCCCATTGGCCGACCGGGCGGATCCGGCGGACAATACGTTCACGCCGGTCCCGGAATGGTACTTTCTCTTTTTCTATCAGTTCCTGAAATACATGTCCGGTCCATTGGAGCCATTGGCCACATGGGTGTTGCCGGCCCTCTTCATCCTCGGCTTGCTCTTGCTTCCGTTTCTGGACCGCAACCCGGAACGCCGCCCGTTGGCAAGACCGGTCGCTGTCTCGGCGGGAGTGGCGTTCCTCCTGGTCGTGTTCGCGTTGCTCGGGATTTCCTTGAAGAACCTGTATGCGATCCCGCGAGAGGATCCGTCGGTCGCCAGGGGACGAATGCTCTACGCCCAGAACCATTGTGCGGCCTGTCACCGGCTTCATGGCGAAGGCGGGAAGGTGGGACCGGATCTCTCGTATGTGGGCGATGAACGGCCGGACCGGGATTGGCACCTCCGCCATTTCCGGGACCCGCAGTCGGTGTCGCCTGGATCCATCATGCCGAAGTTTCCGCTCACGGATAAGGACATCACGGATCTGAGCGGTTACATGCTGAGCCTCAAAAGTCAGGCCACGAAAGGAGCCGGCACATAGACGTTTGCAGGGAGCAAGGCGGTGAAGCGGTGAAGTGGTGCGCTCGTCATAATCTGTCAGACGCTTTACTGGAATTTACAGGAGGAACCGATGTCAGCATCGGGCACATCGGTGATCTGCTGAGGTATGACATGGAGGCGCTGCTCGCAGTTGTGCGAACCAGGTGACGAATGGTTTCAATGGAATAGTCGATTCCGTGATGATCTCCGGGGTTTCGTAAAGAGTGATCTCGGCCTGGTGTCCGCGCTGATGGTCCGCCTCGATGGAAGTGATGACCTGTTCCCGGATGGCCGCATGGACGCGTATCACCCGTATCAGAGTGTGAACTACATCACGTGCCACGACGGGTTACGCTCAACGATCTCACGGCTTACGACCAGAAACGCAACTGGGCCACCGGCCACCACAACCTTGATGGAGAGATCAATAATTACAGTTGGAATTGTGGATGGGAGGGCGACGAGAATGTGCCGCCGGAGGTCATGGTGCTTCGCAAACGGCAAATCAAGAACTGTAGCTGCCTTCTTCTCCTCTCAAACGGCACTCCCATGATCCGCGCCGGGGACGAGTTCATGCATATGCAAGGCGGCAAGAACAACCCCTTATAATCAGTACAATGAAACAAGCTGGTTGGATTGGGATCAGCTGATGGCAAACCGAGACACCTTTGCCTTTGTCCAGCGGATGAACGCTTCCCGCAAGTCTCACCCGTCACTCTGCCGCAGTGGATTTTTGCGCCAGGATGTTCGGTGGTATGGGGTTGGCCCCACTGTGTATATGCTTTACCATTCGCAAGGCCTTGCCTTCTATCTGAATGGAATCTTGGAACGGGACGAGGACCTGTATGTGATGATCAATGCCTATCGGGAATCTTTTCATCTAGTGATCCAAGAAGAGTCGGCGACGCAATGGAAGCGTGCGATCGATAGGAGTTTGGATTACCCTGAGGACCTGTGCGAGTCGGGGGCTGAAGTCCGGATGCCTATTCGAACCTATCTGGTTCAACCCAGGTCGGTTGTGGTATTAGTCCGATGACACACAACAGAAGAAATCAGCAATCGCGTATGAGACTAGAGGCTAGATTACGCGCTTCCGTTTGTAGTCTCCTCTCTTCCTTCAGCAGGTAACTGCTCGAGTGGCTACTTTCCGAATTCCCCTACTGCTGAGCGATGCAGTACGTCTTCTCCGGAAGGGGGGAATAGCCTCCTCCAACATTTTCTTTAAATTCGGCGATTTCGGTCCTGCCTGTTTGCCACACATGGATGCAGTCCGCGACTATGAAAGGCTCGGTCTTCGGCATGCCGTTCACCACGACTGCTCGTCTGCCCGTGGTCGTTCCCACCATGACGAATCGGTTCCCGTTTCTCAGATCCAGAGATTCAAGTTCTCCTGGATAGAGAAATGCGAATTCATAGTCACCTGTTCTGTTGACATCTTCCGTGGGTCCATACACGGGATGTTTCACGATAGGAAGTTGTTCCGCGACAATCACGATGCCTTTGCCGTTCCTGGTAGCCTGTACGATCCGGCCTCCCAGCTCGACTTTCAGGCCTGAATCGGAACTCCCAGCCGAATTCGTGGGAGACGCATCACGCCACGCCTCAAAGTGAAAGGTCGGAGAGACCTTTTCCATCACATTTGGTGGGAATAGTGTGTTGGCAGTGCACCCAGACAGCACTGCGCACACTGTCGTAGTGAGCGTTATGAGATGAGCAAGTCTCATTAGTCTACCTCCGTACTGAGGTGAATGGTCGGTTACGTTCGAACGCGAACGTAACGCCGGTGAGACACAGGAAAGGGAAAGACAATGCCGAGTACCTCATGGGGCATCCTCCTTCGAAACCATCGTCGCAAGCACAGATCTAAAAATTGGCCTCTTCGAACCACTTAATCTGAAGAAGCGGGTGGTACTCCCTCCTGAGTGAAACGTCGGTACAATTTCTGTCTCAAGCAAGAAAAGTGCCGGTGAAACACCAGCTTCAAATGGATGGAACACAGACTTGATAAATGATCAGGCTGGTAATGCCCCTATACCTAGGGAGCTTGGTGGGCGCGTCTATTCGAGGGTCTGCAATGGTCCCAAAGTTCCTGTTCGAGGTGGCTCAGCGAAGTGACGCAAGATATTTCAGCCCCGCATTCGTAAGTCGCTGTGACGAATTGACGCGCCTGTATCAGAATGACCCATGCGGCGCACTCTGAAAATTGGCCCTCTCTATCCCCGCCAGCTGTTCAAGTTGCCGCGGTCTGCTTGTTCGGAGGGAAGCCAGAAGTGTGGCTTTGAGCTACACCGTCCATATCAAGATTGCCGAGAAATCCCCCATCAACATGTTTGCCTGAATTTTATTCTATGACTGTGGACAACGCATTGATCTTGTTCTGTATCAACCGCTCGTGCCTACTCCCTCATAGCTCCATGCAAGTGGCACTCGAAATGCACACATGTTCTCTCATCTCCCAGTGGGAGGAGGGCCTCATGAGCCAAACAAGCGCACACATCATCTACCTGATCGTTCGTTGGCCAGGCTGCTTGCTCAAAGAGGTCCTCCTCAAATTAGTCTTCGGCGCGGCAATGTTCTTGATCTCACTTCAGATGCTGTTGTCCAGGTAACAATCCTAACCTCCGGCTAATAGGGTTTCCTCCAACCAAGGTAGAGATGGGGACTACACCACCGCACCGAACTGAGAGTCCCATTGGGAATATTGCCGGCGTCCATGGGCCGGTGGTTGACGTCGCATGCGACCACTTACCTCCCCTCCATCAGGCACTTTGTTCCGCAATCGACAGCGAGCGCTATACGTTCGTGGTATACCAACACCTCGACGAGCGCCACGTCCGGGCTATTACTCTTCACAGCACGGGCGGATTGCAGCGGGGGATGCCGGTCTTCGATACGGGGGCGCGGTCAAGAATGCGAGCGTAAGCGGAGGCGCCTTGAAGGAGAAACTATGAGCACACAGGCACGTGTTAGCCATCCGATCTACAATCTTCTCCCCACGGAAATTGAGGGGTTCAATTCCCTGGCCGAGTTGGCCCTGGATATGCGCTGGTCGTGGAATCATGCCACCGACGAAGTGTGGCGACAGCTGGATCCTGTGCTGTGGGCAATCACGCATAACCCTTGGGTTGTTCTGCAGACGGTCGCGCGCGACCAGATCGAGCGCGTGTTAGACGATCCCGTGTTTCGCAAAACCGTTGACAATCTGGTGCAAACCAGGCGCGATGCGGCGGAGGCGCCCGCGTGGTGGCAACACACCTACCCGCAATCTCCGTTGACCTGCGTGGTGTATTTCAGCATGGAATTCATGTTGAGCGAAGCGTTGCCCATCTATTCGGGCGGGCTGGGTAATGTGGCCGGCGATCAGCTCAAAGCCACCAGCGATTTGGGCGTGCCCGTAGTCGGCGTGGGGCTACTGTACCAGCAAGGCTATTTTCGCCAGGTGATCGACAAGGACGGCGCACAAGAGGCGCTCTTCCCGTATAATGACCCCGGACAGTTGCCGATCAC
>PLBR01000053.1 GCA_003135435.1 Nitrospira sp.
ACCAGAGCAACCAGCCGGTTCTCCCATTGTTCCGGACGCGCGGACATTGGATTTCCGGCGGGCCGGCTTCGTTTTCCCGTGGCCTGCTAGTCTTTGATGCTAGTAAGTTACTCTGGTGGAACTGGTAGGCTCCCTAGTTCCCCACACGGCCGCGATTTATTATAATTAATCATCATCGGGCTCAGCACATCGCTTCGTTTTTGTGCCCTGTCTCGCAGGTAGTAAATGGAAAATGAAAGAGGTGGCGTATGGCTCTTGGAACACCGGTCGCTCAGAGCACTCGTGAGGCGCCGTCCGCTCTGATGAGGGAGACGTTCATCGCACCAAAAATGCTCCCCGTCTGTTGTGGCTGTGAACTCATTCGAGACGAGATCGGATCTTCCCTTAATCGTGAGCGCTGGGTCACGCCGTGGACGTATCGAATGACCCATGGCGTGAATCCGGCCAATTTCCATCTCATCCACACCTACTGTCCGAAGTGTTTCACGAAGGTCATGGGTACAGAGGGGCAACATCTCTGTAAGAGCTACCGCTTTTCGCCAATGCTCGAGGCGCCACACTGTGCACAGGAGGGAACCATGAAGTACGAGCCCACCCAGATTATCTCACGCATCCAATGGTGTCGCCTCCAGCAACAACTCCAATCGGTCACGCGGGATGAACGCGCAGGCTGGCGGGCAGAGGAAGCCGGCCTCGTGGATGCCTTGGGCTGCAGAGATCGGATCGCCTTCATGCGAAGAGAACACCGGTCTCAGTTTACGCGCTATCAATGCGGTCTCGAGGATGGGCAAGTCCTCCTACGCCTCAGCACTTCAACTCCCTCTGGCATGACACGTATGGAGAGGCTGGGCCCGGCCCCGCTCACGACCCGGGTGGCCAGCCGTCCCTCACAAGCCCATCGGCCAGTGCCTGTGGAGATTCGACGATGACCGGCCCACGCTGTGACGGCCTTGTGGCCCATGAGTACCTGCTCGATCCTTGGGAAGGGCTTGTCTGGCGGGTAAATGCAAAATGAAAGAGGTGGCCATGGCTCTTGGAACACTGTTCGCTCAGACAACTCGTGTGGCGCCGTCCGCTCTGATGATGAGGGAGACGTTCGTCGCACCAAAAATGCTCCCCGTCTGTTGTGTCTGCGAACTCATTCGAGACGAGATCGGATCTTCTCTTAATCGTGAGCGCTGGGTTACGTCGCGGACGTATCGAATAACACATGGCGTGAATCCGAGCGAGATCGCTCATACCCATACCTACTGCCCTGACTGTTTCAGGAAGGCCCAAGAGAAGGTGACGCAATACTTCCGTGAGATCGGAACGTCGCCATGATCCTGCTCGCCGGCTCTCTGGACATCGCCNNCGGATTGCTGGTCCTCAGCTACACGGCGTCCCTGGAATTGGACGTCACAGGCACACCGGTGACGCTGTGCGTTGTGTCAACTGCGGCAACTGCGTGGATCACGCCATCCTGGCCAACTGCTGAAGGGCTCTGGTTCGGCACAGCCGGCGCGCATGACCACCGACAGGGCCTCAATACACCGGATGGACCCGCGGAGTGGGGACGGGTATGACTTGATGAGTGGTCCTTGTGCGTAACAATCAGGGAAGTCGGGCATGGTGAGTCCACACCGCGCAGCGAATCAGCTCTGGTCGATTATCCTGGCGGGGGGTGAAGGCACGCGGCTGCGCGCGCTGGTGCATCGCTGGCTGGGCCGACCCACACCGAAGCAGTACTGCGCCTTCGTCGGCACGCGCTCCATGTTCCAGCACACGCTGGACCGGGCAAGCAGGCTAACGCCGACGGATCGCATCGTGACGGTGGTCGCGCATAGCCACCGCCGGGAAGCGCTGGCGCAACTGGATGGCAGGGGGAGCAGCACGATTCTCTTTCAGCCGACCAATCGCGACACGGCAGCCGGTGTGTTCTTGCCGCTGACCTATATCCGCGCCAAGGCCCCGCAGGCCACAGTGGTGCTCTACCCGTCGGATCATTTCGTCTATCCCGAAGACCGGTTCCTCGACGCGATCCGGCGTGCGGTCCGGATCACGGAGTCGCAACCTGATCGGTTGGTAATGCTGGGCGTCGCCCCCGATCGCCTGGAACTGGACTATGGCTGGATCCAACCCGACCAATCCTTCGCCGACCTGCCGGACGAACCGGTGCAGACGGTCCGCTCGTTCCTGGAAAAGCCCGACGCCGCGCAGGCCGATGCCGCCTTACAGGCAGGCGCACTCTGGAACACGCTGGTGTTCGCCGCCAAGATGGAGCGGCTCTGGACGCTGGGCTGGCACTGCCTGCCTGACATGATGCCGCTCTTTGAGCGGCTGAGCCAGGCCATCGGAGGGCCCAAGGAGGGGCGCGCCCTCGAGGCGATTTATCGGGACATGCCGGCAAAGAATTTCTCCTCCGACCTGCTACAGCGCGTCCCGGAGACACTGGCGGTCGTCGAACTGACCGGTGTGCTCTGGAGCGACTGGGGCAAGCCGGAACGGATTACCGAAACGCTGCGGCGGATCGACCGGCGACCGGCGTTTCCCTTGACCTGTCTCGATCGTCCATTTGTCCCCCTCCCGATGACGGCCGCGGAGGGCGGGCTGTCCCTGAGTGTGTAATCCGTGTAATCCAAGGAGGAGACAGCCATGAATTCAGTCAACATTCGCTCGACAAAGCCGGACCGGTACGCACAGGCTCCCCAGCAGCAGCCTCACGAGCTGCCGGCGCAGCAACCTCACGCATGGCCGCTATCGCCCTGCGAAGATCCGCACGTCCTGATCGCAACGCGGGCCTATGAGCTCTACGGTGCGCGAGGATACCGGGGTGGATCTGCGCTCGATGATTGGCTCGACGCGGAACGGGAGATTCTCAGTCAGATCCAGCCGACCTGACAGGGCCGCCCAATGTTCGGTTGGTTTCTCGCAGACTCACGACATAGTTTTGGCTGCGGTTTTTCTTCCAACACTTAGGAGCCTGTCCGACATTGACCGTTCTACTGCGGCGAACGATCCGCGACCATCTGCTTCGTTCTCGGCCCGAAAAAATCCTCAACGTATTCCATCGAATACGCCTTCGGTTTTTCCGGGCCTGCGGTCTCGTATCTGGCCGCACCTCCTTCGCCTCGTCACGAAGGCAATGTCGGACAGGCTCCTAGACGTCAGCGATGCCTAGGTAGGATATTTTGAACGGTTCATCACCGAGCAACGGCTGACCGATCTGTTTCTTTTCACCCCCCAGCCGGATGAGCCTACCTCGGCTTCGATGACAATGTCCTGGCGCAGCATCGTCGCCGGCGATTATCCTCGCGGACATTCTGGTAGAGATCGATCCTGTGCTTCGGGTCGTGGGGCACGAGGGCACGCTTGATCGACTGCGGAACGAATAGCCGCGTTTCGCCCAGACAGCTCGTTCATGCTCACCGGCGGTGCGACGAGTGTCGCACGCCGACCAGAGAATCATTCCATGATCACCTCAACAGCCTTCACGGTCTATCCGGTCTCGAACATGGGACGGGCGAGAGCTTTCTATGAACACGTGCTTGGCTTGCATGTGAGCTACCACCGCCATCACGACGACAAAGATGGGCCATACTCCGGGAACAAAGGGAGCAATCGTGGCCTTTGAAGTATCAGACCTCGATGCCTTTGTGCAGAAGAGGAAGGGGCGGGCCGTGTCGTTCATCACGGAAGCGTTCAACACGCCTGTCTGCCGCATGGCGGTGATCGAAGATCCGGACCACAACCACATCACGATCCACAAGCGACACACATGAGGATGCTGCCGGTTCGTCAACCGTGATCGTTCCTACCTGCCACTGCTGCTCCTTACAATCGCTGGTCGAGGCGGTCGTGAACCAGCGCCTCTAGCAGGATGCTGAAACAGTCCGCCGGTCTGTCTTGTTCATTTGGTCTGTCTCGATAATTTGGTCGAACCAGACCAACCAGATGGACCGGACAGACCAGATAACCAGACAGACCGGGCTTGTCCCGGACGTGCGAACCATAGGATTTCCGGCGGGCCGGCATCGTTTTTCCGCAGCCTGCGAAGATTCGGCGCTAGTACGTTATTCGAGTGGAACTGGGAGACGCCCTAGTTCCCCACACGGCTGCGTTTTCTTATAACTATGCATCATCGGGCTCAGCACATCGCTTCGTTGCTGTTCCCTGTTTCTCCGATATATCGAACATGAAAGAGGTGGCGTATGGCTTTTGGAACACTGTTCGCTCAGACAACTCGTAAGGCGCCGTCCGCTCCGATGAGGGAGGCGTTCGTCGCACCGAAAATGCTCCCCGTCATTCCAGACCTCGACTCCTCTCCCTCCGCCCGGACCGACGCATCCCGTCGAACATCGGACCGGGAGAGGGGGCCGCGCAACCTGACGTCGGCTTCGCCTAGTGCATGCTGCCTGCGCTGCGGCGGATTGCTGGTCCTCAGTTACATGGCATCCCTAGAAAGCGACCTCAGCGGCAGACCGATGAGGCTGTGGCGTTGTGTCAACTGCGGCGACTGCATAGATCACGACATCCTGGCCAACCGCTGGAATGGTCCTGTGCCGGCGCGCGAGAGCGCGGACTCATGCGCTCACATCGTTTTCCCGCAACCTGTGAAGCACGGCGTGCTCGAGGTCCGCAGGCCGAAGACCGACGCGGCCAAGAAGCACGCCCTCACCGTCACGATCGGCCATGTCCTTGTGTCACGAGTTTCCTCTCAAGAAAGGAGTTCCCGTCATGGCTAACGCCTATTCACTATCAGCAGGACCTCGCACCGCGACATTGAGACCCCCTAGAGGGAAGTCCATGGCATCCACACAAGCCGCGCCATTCAATCCCCAGACCTTTCTGGCACAAGTCGGCGACAGTAGAACGATTCTGCAATGCCAGAAAAACCAAATTCTCTTTGCGCAAGGGGATACGGCCAACGCTGTGTTCTATGTCCAGGCGGGCCGGGTCAAGCTCTCGATCGTGTCCCAACAAGGCAAAGAAGCCGTTGTCGCGATGCTGGAGCAGGGTAACTTTTTCGGGGAAGGGTGCCTCGCCGGGCAGCTGGTGCGCATGGCCACAGCGACCTCCCTGGACCACTCCAGTATCGTGCGCATTGACAAACAGGCGATGATCGACGTGCTCCACAACGAGCCGGCGTTCTCCGAACTGTTCATGGCCCATCTCCTGACGCGCACCCTACGCATCCAAGAGGACTTGATTGATCAACTCTTTAATTCTGCCGAGAAGCGGCTGGCGCGGACGCTGCTGTTGTTGGCCACCTGTGAGAAAAAGGGTACATCAGCACTAGTCATTCCCAAGATCAGTCAGGAAACGCTGGCCGAAATGGTCGGGACCACGCGGTCACGAGTGAGTTTCTTTATGAATAGGTTCAAGAAGCTCGGCTTCATTGAGTACGCCGATGGCTTGCATGTGCACAGAGCCTCTCTCAATGCCATCCTGATCAACTAGTAGGATGTTGAAAAAGTCCGCCAGCCTGACTTGTTCATGTGGTCTGTCCGGTCTGTCTCGATTATTTGGTTGAACCAGACCAACCAGATGAACCCAGACAGGAACCATTTCGTGGCGCGTGGTGAGGGATCTGGTTCATCTGGTCTTTCTGGTTTCCTTGGTCTCTCTCGTGTGTGTGGTTCGACGAACGAGGGAGACAATACAGACCCACGCATCAACTAGCCCACATTATTCATTAAGCTTCTGCTGCAAGCGCGGATACACGGCTGTGACGGGCAGTCTCGCCGTTCAGACCTTCGACATACTGCATGAGTATGCCTCAGGGCTTTATGTATCCGAGTGCCCGTCTCGCTTCGCGTCTGCACGCTTTCGCGACGAACCTTCATGAATAATGCGGGCTACGACCTTCTTGAAAGACAGAACTATGCCGACACCCATGCACGTCTATCGAAATTGCCGCCCACGTTGGAGTTACGGCGTCCTGACCTTGTACAGCTCCCTCCTCAATATCGCCCTCCACGACTATGTTCACCTTCAGAGTCAGCGGTTTCGCCAGGAAGCGGCGTGACCCTGCCCCGGAATACCACTATTCAGATGTGAGCTGTTTTGAGCAGTCTGTCAGCGGCCAATGGAGCACATTGCGGTGGCGTGGTCGCCCGAGTGGGAAACCAGCGAGCGCTGGCAGCAGGGTACTCGTGCGATTGGATGTATTGGGGTTACGCCCCAGAAGGCTGTGCGCGGGGAGCCGAAACTCCCCGTCGAAAGGTTCGACATTCACTTGTAGGCTTCCAAGCCTCGGCATGTGGCAGGTTAGAAAGCAGTTTCAATGAAGAGGGAGTGTATGGTGGCCCCAGCAGATTTACGAATGGCCAATTTATAACAAAAGGAGAGGTACCATGCTCGAGACCATCGCAATCGTCTTGGTTGTCCTCTGGATTCTGGGTCTTGTCAGTTCGTACACCATGGGTGGATTCATTCATGCCCTCTTAGTCATCGCGATCGTGGTAATTCTGATTCGTGTCATTCAAGCTCGACGCGCGTAAGGCCCCTGGAGGGACATAAAAAGGTGTCCGCAACTGTCTTGGGGTTTCCGTAAGCAGCTCGAATGAAGGGGGAGGTAAAAGTGTGGGGTCTTTGTGAAATTCGAGCCGTTCAAGTGAAGGTCTGTTGGGTGCTGGTGATGGGTGGGTGCTGTGCTGTGGGTGACCGGGGGCGCTGTGGCCCGGGCGGGTGAAGCAGAGGGCGAAAAGGTGGCTCCTCCAGTCGATTGTCGTTACGAGACAGCCACTCAGGCCTCTGCTGCGGAAGGCCCTGGTTCGACCGTGAGTATCCCGTTTCCCGATGGGGATGTCTTCCGTCCTCTCTTCGCGGACCCGAAGCAACCGCAGACGTTCGCGACCTTTCAGGCCGTGAAGGCCAGAGACTCGAAGACCTCGGCCACGGTGGGGTCGGTCGGGCTTGGAGAAAACTTCGGATTCTATTCGCGCCGACAGGGGTGTAACGGGTGGCAGGTGGGGCTTCTGGCCGGTGTCTTCTCTCAATTCGATATGAATGCGCCATCCACAGACCTCATCAATACCGACTACGTGCTCGGTATTCCCCTGTCCTGGCGTAGCGGCCTCTTCTCGACGCGTGTGCGCCTCTACCATCAGAGCACGCACTTAGGCGATGAGTTTGTGCTCCACAATCCCGGAGTCGCCCGGGTGAACTACAGTTATGAAGAAGCGGAAGCGATTCTGTCCCTGGATGCTCCTGGTGGCTGGGGGCGCCTGTATGCCGGCGGCGGATACTTGCTGCATCGTGAGCCGGCCAACCTGGACCGGGTCAAAGTACAGGCGGGGGTCGAACTGCGAGGACCGACGTGGGGCAGCGGTCCGATTGAACGATTCGTGAGCGGTCCTCTCGTCGTGACCCCGGTCTTCGGGGCGGACTTCAAAACATTTGAGCAATTGCATTGGACCCTCAACGCGAATGTCGTGGGCGGACTGGAGTTTGCGCGTGCCGGAGCGCTTCGCCGTTTCCGGGTCCTCGTCAATTACTATCATGGCTTCAATCCCTATGGGCAGTTCTATGGGCAGAAGGTCGAAAGCGTAGGGCTCGGTTTTTATCTGGCCTTCTAACAGGCTGCGGAAAACTATTGTGGCACGATGGAAATCCGATGGTCCGCGCGTCTGGAACAAGCCCGGTCGGTCTGGTCTCTCTGGTTGATCTGATCTATCTGGTTTGTCTGGTTCAACCAAACAATCGAGACACACCAGACAGACCGAACAGACCACATGAACAAGACCGGCTGGCGGACTTTCCCTGCATTCTGCTAGGCTCATGATCGATAGGAAGTAATCGCTATGCCAGTGAATAAAAAAATCTCCTTTTCGATCGCGTATGTCCTTCTCGCTATTGGAGCGGTCATTCTTGTACACGATTTCATCGTGTCCACGCAGAAGATTGAAGAGCTCCCCTACAGCGAATTCAGAACGCTCGTGGCGGCCGGCACCGTGGCTGAAGTCACGGTCACTCAACAGAGATTGACCGGGAAGCTGAAGGCGGAAGAAGGCTCCAAAGAACAGAAGTTGTTTACGACCGTTCGGGTTGAAGACCCCGATTTGGTCAAGGAGCTCAATGCACGAGGCGTCAAGTTTACCGGCGTGATTGAGAGTACGTTCTTGAAGGACATCATCTCGTGGGTCGTTCCTGCGCTGATCTTTGGCGGCATCTGGTTCTTTCTGATTCGGCGCTTGGGTCAGGGCCAAAAGGGGTTTATGACGGTGGGGCAGTCGAAGGCGAAGATCTATGCCGAGAAGGACACGAAGGTCACCTTCGCGGATGTGGCCGGCGTGGACGAAGCGAAGGAAGAACTGCGCGAGGTGATCGAGTTTCTGAAGACGCCGGAAAAGTTTACGCGTCTCGGAGGAAAGATTCCGAAAGGCATCTTACTTGTGGGCCCGCCTGGAACCGGCAAGACGCTCCTGGCCCGNNGAGTTCGTGGAAATGTTTGTGGGGGTCGGGGCAGCCCGCGTGCGGGACTTGTTCGAGCAGGCAAAGGTCAAAGCGCCCTGTATTATCTTCATCGATGAACTGGATGCGATCGGGAAAGCCCGCGGGATGGGACCCATGGCGCATGAGGAGCGTGAGCAGACCTTGAACCAGTTGTTGGTCGAGATGGATGGCTTCGATCCCCGCATCGGCGTCATTCTGATGGCGGCGACCAATCGGCCTGAAATCCTGGACCCCGCACTGTTGCGGGCCGGCCGGTTCGATCGTCAGGTACTGGTCGATCGTGCGGACAAGATCGGCCGCCTGGCCATCTTGCGTGTCCATGCGAAGCACGTGGTCCTGGGCCCCGATGCGGACCTTGAGGTGATCGCCGCGATGACTCCCGGTTTCTCGGGCGCCGATCTCGCCAACCTGGTGAANNCCAACGAGGCGACGCTGTTGGCTGTGCGTCGGAATAAAGAGCAGGTGGGTCTCTCGGAATTGCAAGAAGCGGTGGAGCGGGTCGTGGCCGGGTTGGAGAAGAAGAACCGGATCCTCAACAAGATGGAGAAGAAACGAGTCGCCTACCATGAAGTGGGCCACGCATTGGTGGCACTGTCGTTCCCAGGATCAGACCCGATCCAGAAGATCTCGATCATCCCTCGCGGGATTGCCGCATTGGGCTATACCCTTCAGCTCCCGACCGAGGATCGTTTCCTGATGACCAAGACGGAGCTGGAAAACAAAATTGCCGTCTTACTCGGAGGGCGGATTGCGGAAGAATTGACCTTCGGCGAGGCGTCTACCGGACCGCAAAATGACCTGGTCAAGGCGACGGACATTGCCAAGAGCATGATCAAGTCCTACGGGATGAGCGACAAGCTGGGCACCGTCACGCTCGATCGTGAACGCCAGCCTCTTTTTATGCAGATCCAGGCGCCTCAGGAGAAGGGCGACTACTCGGAGGAGACCGCCCGCGAGATCGACTGTGAAGTGCGCCGTATCATCGATGAGCAATACGAGCTGGTGAAACGGATCTTAGCTGAAAAGAAGCGCGCACTCATAGAAGGAGCAAATGTTCTACTCGAGCGAGAGGTGATCAGTGGCATTGACCTCAAGGCCATCGTGGACAAGTACGGGCCGCGCGGCGAGCGCGAGGAGCGAGACTCGCGTNNTCTCGCTTGAGTCAGGCATCGGCAACGAAGGTTGATGAAGGCATCGTTCAAAAGCGGCCTGAGTTTTGGTCTGACGTCCGGCGTGATTACGACATTGGGATTGATGGTGGGACTCCATTCAGGCACCCACTCACGAACCGTCGTGATCGGCGGTATTCTGACGATTGCGATTGCTGATGCCATGTCGGATGCCTTAGGCATGCACATTGCGGAGGAGTCCAAGAATAACGGGGTCGTGTCCGAAATCTGGGAATCGACCATTGCCACCTTCGTGGCCAAGTTCCTGATCGCGCTGACCTTTGTCGTACCGGTACTGCTGTTGCCGCTAGAGGCGGCCATGACGGTGAGTGTGGGATGGGGCCTCACGTTGCTCGCGGTGCTGAGCTATCTCTTGGCGCGGGCCCAGCAGATCCCGGCCTGGAAAGTCATCGCGGAGCATGTAGTCATTGGCGTCAGCGTGGTCGTGATCACGCACTTCGTGGGCGACTGGATTCATGCGACGTTGAGTTAGCAGGATGCTGAAAAATGGGC
>PLBR01000122.1 GCA_003135435.1 Nitrospira sp.
AAAAGTCCGCCAGCAGAGGAAGGGATGGCCCGGTGAGTCCCCTGTGCTCGCGCAACGCGCGGTCTCAGAAGACCCTCGTTGGACGCGCGCAGTGGGGGACTCATCCGGGCTATCCCAGAAAATATCAACGAGCAAGCTTGAAAGAACTATCGTTAGTTGCTCGCTGCGGCCTTGCTGAACGGCCTTTTTGAGCATCCTACTCGGTGTTCTCCCGTTGTACCACACGTGGGAACCAGTGAAGCTCTGGCGTGCCACAATAGTTTTTCCGCAGGTTGATAAAAGCCGTCGCGGATTATACCGACTACGTCTTCTCAACGAAAGAGATCTTCTAACGCGAACGGCTCAGATAAGAATGGTAGAATGGGCCACGATGATGGTTAGATCGTTAGGACTGCTCGCCGCGTTCATATCGCTCATATCTGCGTCGGCGCTCGACTGGCACAGCATTACGATAGCCGCCGACCCCGTTACCATCCGTGAGATCTTGGATGAACCGCGCTCGTTCCATCTCAAACAAGTCGTCCTCCAAGGGACCGTCAGGAACGTGCAGCCGCTCGATCCATACAAGCTACCGGCCGGCACGACCTGTTACGGGGCCTACTTGTTTTATCTGGAAGACGACACGGCCTCGATCAACGTCGCAGTGTTCGGTACCTGCGGCGTTCCGCTGGTCAAAGATCCTGACGTGGAAGAGGGGACCAGGGTTGAACTCCATGCGACCATCCAAGCCCCGAGCCATGGAGGTTACTATTTGAGTTTTCAAGGACTTAAGGTCGCAGGAGAACGAGAAGGCGTGATCCAGGCAGTTGCCGACCATATTACGCCCCTCCCGGAATAACGAATGATCATTCCGTCCAATACGTTAATCGGCTGGATCGGCACCGGCGTGATGGGCTCGTCGATGTGTGGCCATATGCTGGCCGCTGGGTATCGCGTGACCCTGCACAGCCGCACGAAAGCCAAAGCCAAGCCGCTGCTCGACCGCGGCGCGACCTGGGCCGAGAGCTCGCTCGCCGTCGCTGCTCACTCCGATGTTCTCTTCACGATGGTGGGCTTTCCCCAGGACGTGCGTACCGTCTATTTCGGCGAGACTGGAATCCTGACCGGCGCGCGAGCTGGGATGACCCTCATCGATATGACGACGACGCAACCCTCATTGAGCCGAGAAATTGCAGCGGCTGCCTCAGCGAAAGATCTATCGGCCATCGATGCACCTGTCTCTGGCGGCGATGTCGGAGCCAAGAATGCCGCGCTCTCGATCATGGTCGGTGGCGACAAGAAATCCGTTCAGGCCATGATGCCGCTCTTCGAGCTGTTGGGTAACAAGATCGTGCATCAGGGAGGGCCCGGCACTGGGCAACAGGCGAAACTCTGTAATCAGATCGTGATCGCCGGCACGATGGTCGGTGTCTGCGAGAGTGTGCTCTATGGCTACAAGGCAGGGCTCGATCTGAACAGGATGCTGGACTCCATCCGTGGCGGAGCCGCAGCCTGCTGGACCTTGGACCATCTCGCTCCACGTATTCTTCAACGCAACTTCGCCCCGGGATTTTTCGTCGAGCACTTCGTCAAAGATATGGGACTCGCACTTGAGGAGTCGAAACGTATGGGGCTCGTACTGCCCGGTCTCACGTTGGTGCACGAGCTCTACCAGACCGTCCAAACGCTCGGACATGGCCGGAGTGGAACCCACGCGCTGATGCTCGCGCTTGAAGAACTCGCAAAAATCCATGTGAGTGAGTCACCGGCATGAATCCCCGCTCCTACATGGTGCTCGCCCTCTTGCTCTCCCTCACTGCCTGCGCGAGTAGTCAGGGGTTGCCTCTGGCTTCGCTCCAACAGACGCTGCAAGATGAAGAGGCTCGTTTCGTCGGTGCTCTATCATCAGAATCGACGGCGAAGAGTTCGACCAGGCAAGACCCTCCGAGGTTGGGGCTGTATGTGATGCCAACCGGGTTCCTTCGTCATGAGTTCGAGTGGACGGATGCCGATCGGGAGGCCTTGCTGGCCTGGACCAACGGGTTGCAGCGTGACGGCCTCATTGCCGGCACTTCCTTCATTCAAATCTCTTCGATCAAGGGGAACCAGCTGGCCCAGTTGCGCGAGTCTGCCGCTCGATACGGCGCCGATCTGTTGCTTATTGTGGATGGCGCAGCGACTGTCGATCGCTACAACAACTACAAAGGCCCCTTGTTGTACTGGACGATCCTGGGTGCCTTCTTCGCAGACGGCACTCAAAGCGATACGCTCTGTCTCGTGCGAGGTGCCTTGTGGGATGTCCGTGGAGAAACCAAGCTGTTTGGGGAAGAGGCCCAGGGATTATCGAAGATAGTCGGTCCCGCCGCACGAGTCGAGGATCAAGAGGGGGTCACCGCGGCACGCCGACAGGCACTCACCCAGCTGATGGAAAAACTGCGAGATGATTTCGCGAGGACCGGCAGCGGACGCTGACGCAGATGAAAAAGACTTCTACTTGCGTGGCTCGCCCAACAGGCACCACAAGCGCCTGGTTCCTGATTTCTGATCGGTCACCGGCTCGCCGCTGAAAAAGCTGATCTGCCAGGCCACCATATCGTCGGTGGGATGGGGCGTAGAAAGTGCCACACCATTCCTCCTGGCAGGGTGAAGGGCATCTTTTTCTTCCACAGCACGCTCCATCCTATTCTCGCATTCGAACAAGACTCACGACCCTTCGCCGCCAACTATACCCGGTACTTCATCAAGACAGGATCGAAACGGAGTGCGTCGATGTAAGAAGTCGTAAAAGATAATGGCGGTGGGTCACTCCGTCCGGAGCCGATATCCAACTCCCAACTCCGTCACCAGATAGCGTGGGTGGGCCGGGTTTTTCTCCAGTTTGTTTCTCAACTGGCGCATGTACACTCGCAGATAATGCCCTTCCTCCACGTGCAGTGGACCCCATACCTCTTTCAGAAGCTGACGGTGAGTCATCACCTTGCCGGCGTATCGGATCAGCGTCGTGAGCAGCTTGTATTCGATCGGCGTGAGGTGAATTTCCTTCGCCGACACAAACACCTGTCGCCGCCCGAGGTCCACCTTCAGATCGCCGAGCGTAAACACCGGCTCTCCGACGTCGGCGGCAGATCGGGAGGCATGCCGAAGAGCCGCTCGCATCCGTGCAAGGAGTTCGTCGACCCCGAACGGCTTCGTCACGTAGTCGTCGGCGCCGAGGTCGAGTGCCCCCACTTTTACCTGTTCCTGGTCGCGGGCGGATAGTACGATGATCGGCGTGGCGGTCCACTCCCGCACTTGGCGAATAACCTCACTTCCCTCAAGGTCCGGCAGACCGAGGTCCAGCAGGATGAGATCGGGATTTCTCGCTTGGGCCTCCGTCAGACCATCCTTTCCCGTCGCGGCCTCGTATAGTCGAAAACCGTGCGCGGGCAGCGTCGTCCGCAGGAACCGGCGAATCTCCGGTTCA
Organism: Nitrospira sp.; assembly: GCA_003135435.1. GTDB lineage: Bacteria > Nitrospirota > Nitrospiria > Nitrospirales > Nitrospiraceae > Palsa-1315. Next base: position 3,443 of record PLBR01000122.1, read on the forward strand.
TCTTCGATGAGGAGCACTGTGACTTCCTGTGACATACGGCACTGCGGCTTCGATCGCCGCTCTTCAATTGACCAGGATTACGCTTGCTGAGCCTCCATTTGCTCCGTTTCCATAGGCGGCTGTTGATCCGGTAACGGGATTGCAAACCGAAAGAGGGCACCGCCCCCCGAGCGATTCTCCGCCCAAATACGTCCGCCATGCGCTTCCACGATGCCGCGACAAATCGTCAGCCCCAGCCCGACCCCTCCTTCTCGTGCAGGCTTGGCACGATAGAACTTCTCAAAGATGCGGGCCTCCTCGCCGACCGGGATCCCCGGGCCTCGATCTGCGACTTCGACGACCACTTCACGATCGCTCGCCGATGCGGACATATCGATAGTGCTTCCCGGGGGCGCGTACTTCACGGCGTTCTCCACAAGATTGATCACCACCTGTTCCAGGAGCACTCCATCGACAAGCACCAGCGGCAGGTCGGCAGGAAACGCCGTGTTGACGGTATGATCGCGCAACCGTCCCTCCAGTCTGGCCAGGGCCGCACCAACGACCTCATCCACGGGGTGCCACTCTTTGCTCAGTTGCACGGCCCCTGACTCGATTCGCATCATGTGGAGCAGGTTCTTGAGTAAGCGATCCAGGCGATCCGCCTCTCGATAAATGGATCGAGCGAGCTCGAGCCGAGCTGCAGGATCGATGTGCCCCTCTTCGTCCAGCAAGCTACTGGCGGCCCCAGTAATGGTCGCCAGTGGAGTCCGCAGGTCGTGGGAGACTGAACTGAGAATGGCGTTCCGCATGCGCTCCGTTTCCATGCGCACATGAGCCTGCTGGGCTTCCTCGGACAGGCGCGTTCGTTCGATCGCCAGCGCGACTTGGTTGACGAGCGATTCGAGCAGGTGCAGCTGATCGGTGTCCGAGAGTCGGCTGGATTCGGTCGGCCGCACCGCCACAACACCGATCGATCCGGCCGAACCGACCATGGGCAGATACAGGGCGCTGGCTCCCGGGAGTGTATCGGTCCCGAGTCCGGCCCGCTCGTTGTGCTCGAAAACCCATTGGGCCACCCCCGACTCCTTGGGGTCGAATTCAAAATACAGCTGTTCACCGCGTTGCAGCTGCACCCGTTTGTCGGCATCCGCCAGAAAAATCGCGACCTGGCCGTCAAACACTTCTCGAAGATGCTTCGCCGCGAGCTGGGCCAGCATGCCTGTCCCCCGATGCGTGGCGAGATCGCGGCTCAATGCATAGAGGACCGCCGTACGCCGTTCCTGATGACGAGCCAGCTCAGCCTGTTGCTTGATACGGACGGCCAGTCCGCTGATGGTCAGCGCAACCACCAACATGACGGCAAAGGTGAGGAGATATTCAATGTCCGACACAGCGAAGGACAAATAGGGAGGGACAAAGAAAAAGTCGAACACGGCGACACTCAGGACGGATGCGAGGACAGACGGCCCTCGTCCATAACGGATCGCCACGAGAACCACTCCCATCAAGTACACCAAGATGAGATTGGTGACGCTGAAATACGGAAACATCAGCCACGCGACGGCTGTCGAGAGCGCAACACCCACAACACCCAGCCCATAGGATGACCACTTACTGTTCCGTTTCACAGCCTGCGTTGCCAGCGGGCGGCTTTCACCGGCCTCGCCAGTGATCACATAAATGTCCGTCTCCCCGCTCTGTTGCACGAGCTCAGCCACCACCGAACCGAACACCACCTCCTTCCACCGGGCACGGACCGGCTTCCCAACGATGATCTTCGCCACGTTTTTCGTGCGGGCATAGGACAACAGTTCCTGCGCGACATTGGCTCCGCTCAGCACCACCGTCTCGGCGCCAAGCAGCTCAGCGAGCCGAAGCGTCTGGTTCGCCCGGTCGCGGTCGGCTTGAGGCATGCGCAGATGTCTGGGCGTTTGAACGTATACGGCGATCCATTTCGCATGGAGACCCGTCGCCATCGTTCTGGCAGCCCTCACCAAACGGGGTCCCCTGGGCTTCATGTTCACACAGACCATGATGGTTTCGGCGGCAGGCCACGAACGGACCACTGCATGGTCACGGCGGTACACCTCCATCTGCTGGTCGACCCGCTCGGCTGTTCGCCGGAGAGCCAATTCGCGCAACGCGATCAGATTCCCCTTGCGGAAAAAATTCTGGAGCGCCTGTTGCGCTTGCTCCGGCATGTAAACCTTGCCGTCTTTCAGACGTTGCAACAGGTCATCCGGGGGAAGATCGATCAGCTCGACATCGTCGGCCTGTTCGAGCACCGAGTCCGGCACCGTTTCACTCACCCGAACACTTGTGATCTGTGCAACCACATCGTTCAGGCACTCCAGGTGCTGCACGTTGACAGTCGTATAGACGTTGATGCCCGCGTGCAAGAGCTCCATGACGTCTTGCCATCGCTTCGGGTGCCGAGAACCCTGGGCATTGGTATGGGCCAGTTCGTCCATGAGAATGAGCTGAGGACGACGGGCGAGCGCTGCGTCAAGATCGAATTCCCGCAATGTCGTTCCGCGATGCTCGACCAGGCGTGGCGGCAGAATCGTCAGCCCTTCCAGCAAGGCTTCCGTTTCCTCACGACCGTGCGTTTCGACCCACCCGACGACGACGTCTACACCGTCATTTTGCTGCTCGTGCGCCGCTCCGAGCATGGCATACGTCTTCCCCACACCGGCCGTGGCACCGAAAAATACTTTGAGCTTGCCGCGCGCCTGCCTGGCCTCTTCAGCCTGCACGCGTTTGAGTAATGCTTCTGGATCAGGCCTTTGATTACTCATAGTGCCTTTATAAGGGAAATGACCTTCCCTCTCTACAGTTCAGATGGATTACGGTGGATTTTAACGCCGTCTTGATGCAGAGACCGCCTCTCTTGAGCCCATTTTCACATATTTCGTCTTATATTGTGAGTGACAGATCGATCAGGCCACGCAAAACAGGGAGGTGCGCCATGGACCTATCACTTGCAATTCTCCTAGGCATTGGTGGGCTAGGGGCAGTTTTTTCTGCGTTGTGGGTATTCGCCATTTGGAAAACAGGAGGGCTGCGAAACTTCTTTGTCTTCGAGAATGGAGAAACAGTGCCGAATGGTACGGTACTCTCCTCCCTCAAGGAAACAGCGACAAAGACAGAGTTCTGGCGGTAACAAGCTGGACACGAAACGTCGCCGGTAGCAGGATGGCTATTGTGCCAGAAAGTTCTCCTCATGAAATGAACTGTCTCCTTCTCAGGGAGCTTAGGGAGAGAAGTCGGTTCTCGTTCAAAGGGGGAAAACAGGCACCTGCCCGACTGTCTGATGCCCCGGTTCAATAACGAAGTGCAACACTTAACGGTTCTGATGTCTTCCGCGTTAGGATACGCGGATGACACCAAAAGCCTACACACACCTTTCCATCTATAAGCGTGACCTCATTACCGTATTCAACAGCCAGGGGCAGTCTCTTCGGGCCATCGCTCGTGTTCTGAACCGTGATCCCGGAACCCCTCTGCCGTGAACTCAAGCGCAACGTTCCTCGAATCCTGACCGGATACTACCTGACCCACAAAGCCCAAGCCGGGAGGACGGGCGAGTGCCGGGTCAAGATCGAATTCCCGCAATGTCGTTCCGCGATGCTCGATCACGCGTGGCGAGAAAAATCGTTAGCCCTTCCAGCAAGGCTTCCGTTTCCGCACGACCGTGGGTTTCGACCCATCCGACGACGACGTCCACACGGTCCAGTGCAAGTTTCAGCGCCAGTACCCAGTACATTGACCCGGAACATCGCCGGCCTTACGACAACCCTGTTGAGGCAAGCCCGAATCATCTCGGGTTTAGAAAGAATGGTGTCGGATTTGCCGTCGAACAATGCTCGTGCCGTATCAGCCATGAAACTGCTTGCTTCGTGAAAATGGCAGTACATTGACCTTTTGAAAAGTGTTGAAGCACCCCGCTTCTCACGACTCTGTACTCATACTCATATGTTGCCCATCCGAATTTCCCTGCGAAGCTAGGCTTGATGTTCATGACCTTGGATAAAATACCGATGGGTTCGCCAACGTTAATCTGGTCCAACATCTCTGCGAGGTATGTTTCTTGGTCCTTGACCGTTTGTGATCTCCCGTCTTTGACTCCCGCATAATCTTGCGTGTAGAAACGGAGAATGGATACGGAGTCTTTCGTTTTGGAAAATTGTGACTCAGCATTTGCAACATTATTGAGTGTTGCGACAATGAGGCCTTCTTCTTGGGTTACCACATCTCCCTTTGCGTTCTGTTGGGACGTAGAGGCATCGTCTTTGCCGGTGCACCCATGAATCAGAATCAGCGCGAAGAGAGAGGCGATCATCTCGACAGGTAGGTTCATATAAGGCCCTCTTAGTCGCTTGCCCATGAAATCGAGGCCTACACGAATCCCATAGCGCGTCGTTACTTCAATGTATCCAGTGCAAGATTCAGTGCCAGCACGTTCACCCGGGGTTCTCCGAGAATCCCAAGCTGACGTCCTTCCGTATGCTGAGAGACAAGTTGGCGAACCGCAGCTTCTTCCATCCCGCGGGCGCGCGCTACTCGTCTCACCTGGTATGCCGCAGACGCGGGACTAATATGCGGATCGAGACCGCTCCCCGAAGCGGTGACCAAATCCACCGGAAGGGGAAGAGGATTGTCGGGGTCGGCAGTCTTGAGCGCGTCGATGCGAGCCTGCACGGCCTTAATCAGCGCGTCATTGGTCGGGCCCAGATTGGACCCGGACGAGGCTGCGGCGTTGTAGGGGAACGGTGACGTGGCGGAAGGACGGCCCCAGAAATACTTCGGCGCGTCGAACGGCTGGCCGATCAACGATGATCCGACCGGTTGGCCGTTAATAAGGATCAGGCTCCCGTTGGCTTGCCGTGGAAACAGCACCTGAGCGATACCAGTGACAACGAGTGGGTACAGGAGCCCGGTGATCAGGGTCAGGGCGACGAGTGACACCAAAGCCGGGCGAAGTTGGGTCCGCATGAATGCCTCCTCAGACTAAGCGCAGGACGACAAGTAACAGATCGATGAGCTTGATTCCAACGAATGGCACAATGATCCCTCCCAACCCGTAGACCAGGAGATGCCGGCGAAGCAACAGCGCGGCGCCGAGCGGGCGATACTTGATTCCCCTCAAGGCGAGCGGAATGAGCGCGACAATGACCAGCGCGTTGAATATCACGGCCGACAATACGGCACTGGCCGGCGTAGCCAGTCCCATAATATTGAGCACATTGAGCGCGGGATAGGTCGAGGCGAACGCCGCGGGAATGATCGCGAAATACTTCGCGACATCATTGGCGATGCTGAAGGTGGTGAGCGCGCCGCGGGTCATCAAGAGCTGCTTGCCGATTTCCACGATTTCGATGAGCTTGGTCGGGTTGGAATCCAGATCGACCAGATTGCCGGCTTCTTTGGCGGCCTGCGTACCCGTGTTCATCGCAACGGCGACATCAGCCTGAGCCAGCGCCGGAGCGTCGTTCGTGCCATCCCCCGTCATCGCGACGAGCCGGCCGCCGGCCTGCATGTCGCGAATCAGCTTGAGCTTGGCTTCCGGCGTGGCCTGCGCCAGGAAATCGTCCACACCAGCCTCCGCAGCCACGGCCGCCGCAGTCTGCGGATTGTCGCCGGTGATCATGATGGTCTTAATCCCCATCCGTCGCAATTCGGCAAACCGCTCTTTGATACCGCCTTTGACGATATCTTTCAGGTAGATCACGCCCAGCACTCTTGCTCCCTCCGCCACGACCAGCGGTGTTCCGCCTTGGGTGGAGATGGCATTCACGCTCGACCGGACAGCAACAGAAAATTGTCCCCCTCGCGCTATGACATAGGCCTCGATGGCATCATCTGAGCCCTTCCTGATTTCCCGCCCGTTCAAATTGACGCCGCTCATGCGGGTTTGAGCAGTAAAGGGAATGAATGTCGCACCTATCTCGTGAATGTCGCGCGCACGCAATCCATACTTTTCCTTGGCCAAAACGACGATGCTACGCCCCTCCGGCGTCTCGTCCGCCAGCGACGAGAGCTGGGCCGCATCGGCCAGCGCCTGATCGCTCACCCCGTCAGCCGGAAGAAACGCAGTCGCCTGACGATTGCCCAGCGTGATGGTGCCGGTCTTGTCGAGCAGCAATACATCGACATCGCCGGCGGCTTCCACAGCTTTGCCAGACATCGCAATCACATTGGCCTGCACCATTCGATCCATACCCGCAATTCCGATGGCAGAAAGCAATCCTCCGATCGTCGTCGGGATCAGACACACCAACAGCGCGACTAAGACCGTCACAGTGACAGGGGCCCCCTGACCTGCCGACTGCACACTGTAGAGCGAAAAGGGGAGCAACGTGGCCGTCGCCAAAAGGAAGATGACCGTGAGTGCCGCCAGCAGAATGTTGAGGGCGATCTCATTCGGCGTCTTTTGGCGCTTGGCCCCCTCGACCATCGCAATCATCCGGTCCAGAAATGTCTCGCCGGGGTTAGCAGTGACCCGTATGACCAACCAATCCGACAGGACACGTGTTCCGCCTGTCACGGCACTGCGATCGCCGCTCTCTCGAATGACGGGGGCGCTTTCGCCGGTGATGGCACTTTCGTTCACCGAGGCGATTCCTTGGATGACCTCCCCGTCGCAAGGGATAAAATCGTCGGCCTCCACCAAGACGACGTCTCCACGCTTCAAGGCGCTCGCCGGGACGATGGAGGATGGAGCACTGAGATACTGGTCGCCGGACTCCGGCTGGCCCAGTTTCTTCGCGTTCATTTCACGCCGCGCACTGCGCAGTGATTCCGCCTGTGCCTTTCCACGCCCTTCCGCCATCGCTTCGGCAAAGTTCGCGAACAGCACGGTGAACCAGAGCCATAGAGATACGGCGAGGATGAACCAGACAGGCGCTTCGCCTTTTCCGAACAGCGCCTGGAAGAACAGGACGGTCGTCAGCACACTCCCGACCGCGACCACGAACATGACCGGATTACGAATTTGGTGGCGTGGATCAAGCTTCCGGAAGGATTCCAGCAGCGCCCGTCGCATAATCTGAGGATCGAACAATGGCCTTCTCTTGTCTTGCGTTGTCATCTCGAAATCCTCCACTCCGGTGCCGTCATCGGCTCACCATCAGGATGTGTTCTATGATTGGTCCCAGGGCAAGTGCGGGCACGAAAGTGAGCGCTCCCACGAGCACGACGACGCCGATCAGCAGCACGATAAACAGCGGCGTGTAGGTCGGCAGGGTTCCGGGCCCAGCCGGTACGAGTTTTTTCCTCGCCAGCGCTCCGGCCAATGCCAACGTCGGGATCGCCCACCAGAAGCGGGAGATCAGCATCGCGATCCCGCCGGTGAGGTTGTAGAAGGGTGTGTTGACACTCAGTCCACCGAAGGCACTGCCGTTATTATTCCCCATCGAACTATAGGCATAGAGCATCTCACTGAACCCATGGGAACCTGGGTTGAAAATCGAGCTGGTGCCGACGCCCGTCACCGACGCCACTGCCGTGAAACCGAGGACCACTATCGGCATGATCAATATCAGCAACGATGCCATCTTCATTTCATAGGGTTCGATCTTTTTGCCGAGGTATTCAGGCGTGCGTCCCACCATCAGACCGGCCACGAACACAGCAATGATGGCGAAGACGATCATGCCGTAGAGCCCCGAGCCGACCCCGCCGAACACCACTTCCCCGAACTGCATCAGGAAGAGCGGCACCAGCCCTCCCAGGGGCGTGCAGGAATCGTGCATCGAATTTACGGAGCCGTTTGAAGCAGCAGTCGTCGCAGCAGACCACAGGACGGAGTTGGCGATACCGAATCGCGTCTCTTTCCCTTCCATGTTCCCACCGGATTGTCCTGCACTGGAAGCCTGATCGATCCCCAGAGCGGTGAAAGCCGGATTCCCGCTTTGCTCGGCCCACAGCCCCAGCGGAATAAAACAGAGCAGGAGAATCGTCATCGCAGCAAGGAGCGCCCAACCCTGGCGCGTATCTCCGACCATCATCCCTAATGTGTAGCAGAGCGCCGCTGGGACAAGCAGGATCGCCAATACTTGTAGGAAATTGGACCAGGGCGTCGGGTTCTCGAACGGATGCGCAGAATTGACGTTGAAGAATCCGCCGCCATTGGTCCCGAGCTGCTTGATCGCAATCTGAGAGGCTGCCGGTCCGACCGCAAGTACCTGTTCAACTGCCGTCGCGGGCTCTGTTTTCGGCTGGCCCTGTTCATCCAGCACCGGCTGGCCGTTCGCATCCATTACGGGCTTGGCATAACTGGCCGGCTGGAGCAATGTGGCGGTCTGGTATGACGCGAACGTCTGGACGACGCCTTGTGACACCAACAGCAGGGACAAGAGCAGGGCCAGCGGCAGGAGAATGTACAGCGTGCTTCGGACGAGGTCCGTCCAAAAGTTGCCGATGGTCGCGGCGCTACGTCGGGCCAGACCCCTGATCAATGCGACCAGGATCGCCATCCCGGTTGCGGCGGACACAAAATTTTGCACGTTGAGTCCAAGCATCTGAGTCAGATAGCTCAGCGTCGTTTCGCCTCCGTAGGCCTGCCAGTTGGTGTTGGTCACGAAACTCGCGGCAGTGTTGAAAGCAAGATCGGGAGCCACGGCGCCAAACCCCTGTGGATTGAGCGGGAAGAATCCTTGCCAACGTTGTAACGCGTACAGTGCGAAGAGCCCAGCGCCGTTAAACAGGAGCATCGCGACTGCATACGTCTTCCAATTCATCTCGTCGGTTTGACGCACTCCGCACAGGCGATAGATAAGCCGCTCAAGAGGGCCCACCACCCGGTCGAGCCCGCAGGGTTGGCCTTCGTACACCCGTGCCATATACCATCCCAGCGGCTTGACCAGCGCCAGCAGCACGACAAAGTAGAGTCCGATTTGAACCAGTCCATTGATCGTCATCAGAACCACTCCGGTTTCAGCAACGCGACCATGAGATAGACCAACAATCCCAATGACAAAATTCCGCCCAGCACGTACATCACATTCATGGCCGTACCCCCCTTACAGTCGCTCCATCGCCGAGATGAGCCAGCCGGATAGTATAAAAAATATCGCTGCGACAGCCAGATAGATGAGATCCACGTGCATACCCCTCAATCGACGCCAAAGGAAATGTTGTCCCTATGTCTTTCCCTACTTGTCCGCATTCAAAGTAACGCGCAAGAAGTAAAAACGGTGTAAAAACTGCGGAGCTTCTGGAACAATTTTCTTCTGATCCGATACTCTGTCGACGACGGTACCGGACCGGCTGTGACGACAATCAGCACGCCGCTGAGGCCGTTCTGACACTGTCCCAACCTCTGCTGTAGGTCATACAACGCCGCACGCATTTCTCGTCTGTACTGTTCGCCACCCATATGGCGCCGGTCAGTACGGACACCACGCGGTCGGTCCTTGGTTGCATAGAAGTTCGTATTCATCGTCACCCAGCCTCCGGGAACCAGTGTCATTCTCAGAACAGGCAGACCACCTGAAACGAGAGCGTCTCCTGGTTATTCACCGCTCTGCTGCCATCAGAGAAAGACGTTCTTGTCGGACTTGCCGTACCGAAACTCGGTCCGCTGCCTTGAACTCGCAAGGTGCTGCCTCCGCGAGCGGCTTGTCCTGCTCTCGCGGACTCTGTCTTTTGGTCTGGTAATCCGCCTGGGTGATGTCTATGACCATCACCCAAACCAGCCCGACCACCCCTAACAACAACCCCAGTGCAACCAGTGTCATCGCGACTCCCTCACTTTTCTCTGACCGTCTGAAACGTCGCTCCTCGTGACGCGTCCCTTGTCGTGTCAAGAACCTTATCAAGCTCCGTGTCAGAACGGTGTTAAACCGGACCGAGAGAGTGTTAAGACGATATAAAAATTAACGGCGGAAACTTATTAAAGAACGCGGGGATCAAGCACCCGGGAACCAGGGCTGCGCGGGATGATTATCTACATGCAGGAAGACGTGGTGGAAGGGCGGTCTGAATTGACGGGGGGCGGGGGAGGGTCTTTTTCTTCGTGGCCACTTGAACTAGGAGGCCGCGGAAAAACTATGCTGGTACGCTAGAACTTCGATGGTAAGCACGTGTGCCACAATAGTTTTCCCGCCGCCTGCTAGAGTCGGCGGTACTGTTTCACAAGAAGCAGCCCGCCACAAACGAACGAGGCCAGCATTAGGAGAATGCCGAAGTTGTAGGCAAGGTGAGCCAGGCGATGGTCATACTCCAGCCAACCCAACATGGTCAGGATATTGTTCCAGTCATGCCCGTCCGATTCCTTCCCAGTCACCCCGCCAAGCAGCATGAGATCCAGCGCCCGCGCATCGTTGATATAGGGGGCGATATCCATGAAGCTTTCCGCCGTCCACCAGAGGGCCACTGACGCGCCGAAGAGATCGCGCGTCTTGATGAGAAAGACGGCCAGGCAGACGAGCGGCATCAAGATCTGACCGAGACTCCCGCCCAGGATCATCATGAAGCGTCCCAACGGGATAAACAGAAGGTGGCCCGCTTCGTGGAACGGCAGATTGATCAGATGGAGAAACGATTCCCCTGTGTAATTGGTTTCGAGCGGCGTGAAAATAAACGTTCGGCCCCACCAGAGAAGCAACAGAAACACCGCGGCCCGGCCAGCGAACGTCAACGAGTCGGNNAGAGCCACTCTTTAGCAAGGGCCACCCAGCGCGAGCGATCCCGTCTTACGTTCTGCCACTCAGGCGGGGCAAGCGGCCGATACTTTGCAAAGATGATCCCACACTTCATGCACTCTGTCGCTCCGTCAGGCTGGTCAGCCTGACACTTGGGACACGACAGAGTCGAGGTCACGGTGGATGCCATAACCACATGGTAGGGCCGAGCGCGCGATCGGACAAGGAAATCCCCGGATTGATCGAGGCCGGTGAATGTAGCCCACCCGCAGGAGCGTGAGCAGGTTGCGGAAAAATTAGATTAGGCAGAACGGTAGTTCGGTGGTCCGTACGTGTGGCACAACAGGAGAACATTCCCGCAGGATGCTCAAAAAGTTCGTCCAGCAAGGCCGCAGCGAGTGAGGACCCGAGGCGTACCCTAGGGGTACGTTGAGGGTCTGAACGATGCGAGAACGCCGCCTGGTGAAAGGTGCGCCTTGGCGCGCCAGGGTTGGGTGGGTGAGAACAGAGACTTTTTCAGCATCCTGCTAGAGCAGCTAGTGGAATGAGAAAGGAACAGGGGCAAAGGTCAGTACAAACACGGCAAGTGCAATCCATCCGACAAGTACCCGTTCCCTGCCCAGCGGCACGTGAGAATCACGCACCGGAGGATGCCCGAAACCCCATAGCCCGGCCATGAAGGCCCAGAGCCACCAGCCGGGCCATCCGACGAATCCCAGCACGATGAGGACCGGCACGATGGCGAAGGCAATGGTGCGCTGGCGTGAGCCCCACAGAGCGTACGCCACATGCCCGCCATCGAGTTGGCCGATGGGAATGAGATTCAGTGACGTCACAAACAGACCGAACCAGGCAGCGAAACCGATGGGGTGCAAGACGATGTCGGCCTGAGGAGGGAGGGATCCGACGACCAGCCAGGAGATGAACTGCAAGAGCAACGGTTCGCCCAACTGCAATCCGTGGTTCGCCGTCCGATCAACAACCGTTGACAGGTTCAGACCGATGACCAGTGCCACCACCGCGGCGATGAAGCCGGCAAGCGGACCAGCCACGCCGATGTCGAACAGGGCGCGCCGATTCAAGATCGGCCCGCGCAGGCGGATGATCGCCCCGAATGTGCCGATGAAATACGGAGGGCCCGGGATGAACAGCGGCAGCGAGGCCGGTACGCCGTGGATACGGGAGAGCACATAGTGCCCGCACTCATGGGTAACCAGAATGATCAGCAGCGTGGCGGCGAAGGGAATCCCACGCCAGAGCGTCTCGGGGTGTTCGAGCAGAAAGTTCACCGGTCCATGGATCGGTCCGGTATAGGCCTGATAGGCCCCAGCCCACAGTGTGGTGAAGATCGTCGCGACAAAAAGGCTGATGGGCAGGATCCATTTCGAGAAGGGGGTCTCCTCGAATTCGCCGCCCACTGAGAGATCGCTCAGATCCTCAGACGGTCCTGCCACAACCGGCAGCTCTCCGCCACGGATCGGTTGGTCGTCGTTCCGCTGGTCCAGATTCATAGGGTCTTCTTTTAACAGGATGCTGAAACAGTCCGCCAGCTTCGTTCTCGCATCGTTCAGACCTTCAACGTACCCCTAGGGTACGCCTCGGGTCCTCACTAGCTGCGGCCTTGCCCGCGGAATGGCGCGTCTTGGCGCGCCGGGGTTGGGCGGGTGAGAAGTCTGGCCTGTTTGAGCATCCTGTGTGAGAATGCTCTTGTTGTCCTAGACATGTGGACCATTGAATTTTCACCGTGCCACAATAGTTTTCCACAACCAGCTAATGGCCCAATGAGAAGGGGTTATGGTCCAGTTCTTCGCGGACCGTCGTGGCCGGTCCGTGACCCGGCAACAACCGATACTCAGGTGGCAACCCGAGTACTTTGGTCCGGACCGACCCCAGATGGGTCTGATACAGCGTACCGGGATTCGAGCGGCCAATGGATCCTGCAAACAACGTATCGCCGACGAAACAGACGGGCTGTGACTCGGCATCCACTCGATAGCAAATCCCGCCAGGGGTATGGCCCGGCGTCGCAAGGCACTGTACGCTCAAATGCCCGACCGAGATGGCACGTCCGTCGTGTGGCGCAATGAGACGATCCTCCGAGGGCTTCCAGTGCAGGAGGCTGACATCGTCAACCCCCAGGTAGACCGGAACTTGCCATCGTGCCAGGAGCTGCTGAATCCCTTCCGCATGGTCCGCATGCCCATGCGTCAGACAGATGCCGGTCAGCCGGAGTCGATGGGATTCGAGCCAGGCGATCATGGCCGGAGCGTTATACGCCGTATCGACGAGAAGTGCCTCACCGGAATCGTGCACGATATAGCCGTTGACCGCATAGCCATTGATGTCGCCCTGTATAGTTTCGATCCCAGGGATCGACGGAATCGGTTGAGGAACCCACTTCTCTAGGACGATCTGTTCCAACGGACCGTGACGGAGCCCTAACGTGGTGGCGAGGGCGCGCACTTCCGCCCGATCGCGCGGCTGATCGCCTCGTTCCAGTGCGGTGATATCGGCCCCCAGAAGGCCGGTGACACGCGCCACATCCTCCACCGACCATGCCTGTCCGATGCGGGCCTTCTTGATAATGTCACAGAAATCGTCTTCGAGCGGCATAACCAAGCCTTCAGCTATCAGCAGTCAGCTCTGAGTTCGATCTTTGCTGAAAGCTGATGGCTGACCACTGACAGCTATCAATCCTGTTCCACGTCTGCGCCAACTTAGCTTAGGCCGCTAATGATGCGGCGATAGTCATCCTCGGAATAGGCTCTGAGAGTCGTGGACCGCACATTGCCGAGCGATCCCAACTTGAGGCCGAAACTCGCCAGTTTGTCGTTGTTCGGCATATCAATGATGAGAACAAGATCATACACCCCCAGCGTCATATAGAACGCCTTGACTTCGCCGCCCATATCCTTCGCGAGCTTCTTCACCCCATCCAACCGTTTCGGCGAGTCCTTCACGTTCTTGATTCCCTGATCCGTCCAATTGAGCAGCATCACATAGGTCACCACGAAAACCTCCCTTCATCCTCAGCCACATTCACAACCACCTCAACATCCAGACAGAGGATGCTGTCTTGGGTGACAGTAATTCTGTGTCCGACATATCGATTGGCCAGCTCCTCTTACCGCATCTACCCAAGGAGTTATTTTGCTTTTAAAGTGTTTGTCATTGCCTGAAGATCTAATCAACTGCTCTACCCAGTCCTTAATGTCAGCAGAGCCGTTCCGTACAGGAGAGAGGGTGCTGCGCAAGGAATCAAAACCATCTTTTGGCTTAACAAACTTTGATCCGCTCTCATTAGTAATGTCGATCAGTCTTTCCTTTTCAATCCCTGCTTCCGTGATAAGAGACGCGGCAATGTACGTCCCCATAGGTAAACCTTCGAGAGCCTGATTCATCTCAACGATCGCCGAACCGCCAACCAAACTAAAGTTGGAGAAAATGTTGTCTACTGATTGCTGTATCTCACTGCAAATCATCCCGTAATAGGGACCTCTTTTTACCAGGGCTCGGCTTGGCGTTGGCATCAATTTATCTTCTTCAGAATCCTTCGCCTTGAACTTGTTAAATTGGCTATCCATAAGAACTTGATACTGGACCTTCAGCATCAGCTCAACAAGTTTCTGCGCGCAACGTTCAATGGGGTTCTTCTCGGCGATCACGATGGAGTCTGCGTACATGTGGACGAATAGGTTTGTTTTATTTTCCTCGAATGTATTATCAATTTCCGCATGTACTGCACTAACAACCTGCGAAATCCTTTCTATTTGTTCAGGCAATTCACTGTTTTCGTAGAAGCGCTTTGTTCCGGTCAAATCAAGATAGGCAAGAAGAAAGTCCTTCCCGCTTACAGATGAGAAACTGAGCGACATAAGTCTGGCCTTCCCGAAGTGTGGGCCGCTTCCCTAACTTTTGATCACTACTTCTCTGGACGGATGGTCTGATCGAAGCTCGCTGTGCGTATCCAGTGAGCACTTTCTTAAGTGCAGACTGCGTGAGCACAACCCTCGACTAGACCATCAGCCCCCCTCTCTTCCCCACCAAAGCTCCGGAGGCTTTCATTCCCTCTGACGGGGAGCTCGGTTATTCCCCTATTGCGGCCGTCGAGCGAGCACATTCTGATCGTGCGCGCTCCGGGAGCAGGGGGGATGGCCGAGCCCCCCGTCCACTCTTCTCTCAACTTTCAGGAGCTAACTTTATTTCCTTCACATCCCCAAATCCCGACAGCAACTTCGGCAGGGCCTCGCCAGCCCCGACGGCGACAATGGTCAATCGCTCGGGGTGGAAATGTTTCTTCGACGCCGCCAGGATTTCCTCTTTCGTCAATGCGATCACGCGGGCACGCAATTGCTGGAGAAAATCCTTGGGAAGCCCGTCATATTCCAGTTCAATCAACCGCCCCACGATCGCCGACGAACTGGCGAAGGAAAACACAAACGAGTTCACATAGGCTTCTTTCGCTTCTGCCAGCTCGCTGTCTGTCACCAACTCGGTCCGCATCCGTTCCATGTTCGCGACAAACCGAGTGATGACCTCTTGCGTCGATGGCAGCTTCGTCTCCGCGCGCATCAGCCAGACGCCTTGATCGTGCACCCCGGAGTTCAAGCGGCTGCCGACCGAGTAGGCCAAGCCCCGCTTGGTCCGCACGTCGTTGAAGAGACGGCTGCGAAAGGAACTGCCGCCCAGAATGTCGTTCGCGATCGCCAACGCCACATAGTCGGGATCCTGCTCCTTGATCGACAGGTGACCGACGCGGAGATGCGTTTGCGAGGTATCCTTGTTCACAAACCGTACGACGGGCTTCGCCGTCGGGCTCTTGGGCGCGTCGGCAATCGTCAGCACCGGGACCTCGCCTTGTTTCCAATCGCCAAATACTTCGCGCAGCAGGGCCAACATCGCGGACTTATCGAAATCTCCCGTCACTCCCAGCATCATGCCGTTCGGATGAATGGTCTTCCGGTGAAAGGCGACCAGATCGTCTCTAGTGATGCGGGTGATGGACTCGATGCTGCTTTCACGCGCCGTCGGATGGTCCGCTCCGTACAGGAGCTTCACAAACTCGCGGCCGACGATCGAACCGGGGTTATCTTGCCTGCGGCGAATCCCTTCGATAGCCTGCAGCTTGGCTAGTTCAACCCGCGCCGGCTCAAAGGCGGGTGTCCGAATGAGTCCCGCAAAAATCTGGAGCCCCCGCTTCAAGTCCTTGCTGAGCACATCGAGCGACGCGGAACCGGATTGCCGTCCGATCGAGATGCCCACATCCCCGGCGAACTGTTCGAGTTCTTCATCCACCTGTTCGGACGACAGACCGCCGCCCCCGCCTGTCCGCATGATGGAACCGGTCATCGCCGCCAGGCCGATTTTATCTGCCGGATCGAGCCAGCTGCCCGTGCGCATTGTCGCAGTCATGCTGATCAAGGGCAACTCATGGTCCTCAAGGAGATACACGACCGTCCCGTTCTCGAGCACCACGCGATCCGGTTCAGGCGGGATGAACTCAACCGGTTTAAACGTCATCTGCCGCGGATCGTCCAGCGCAAGATCCCCGGCCCAGACGGTCAGCACCGGAACGGCGACCGCCATGATCATAGAGCACAGAACGAAACTCCATCGTTTCACGTTTCGCGTTTCACGTTTCACGTCCCTCATCGTGCCACCTCATGTTGCGGCGCCGTCGCGACGTTCTTCTCGCCGGCCTTCTTCACCAACGTGGCCACTGTTCGGTTCGGCTTCGTGAAATACTCAGCCCCCACGCGCTGGATATCCGCCGGCGTCACCGCGGCAATCTTGTCCCGGGACTTTAATGCATAGCGCCAGTCCCCCGCCACCGTCTGGTAGAGCGCCAATTGAGACGCAAGACCTCCGTTGGATCGAAGAGCCCGCACCAAGTCGGCATCGAGGTTATTCAACACTTTCTCGAGCTCCTTAGCAGAGACCGGTTCCGTCTTGAGCCGTTCGAGCTCGGCATAGATGGCCGCTTCGACTTCTGCCGTCGTATGGGGTGCAAGTGGCGTGGCATTGAGTACGAACAGATTCGGGGAGCGGACACCCGGATAATTCGAATCGGAGTTCACCGAGGCGGCGATCCGTTTCTCACGGACCAGGTTCGTATAGAGTCGGGAAGTGAGTCCGTCGCTCAACACCGCGTCGATCACGTCGAAGACATAATCATCGGGATGGCCCAACGCCGGTTTGTGAAACCCGATGGCCACCGACGGTTCGGCATCGAACTCCACCTCCACACGTCGCTCCCCCCGTTGAGGCGGCTCGACGGTGACGATCGAAGGCTGCGGAGGTGCGGCAGGTATCCGGCCGAACGTCTGCTCGATCAAGGCCATGACGTCCTTTGGATTAATATCGCCCACAATGGCAATCGTCGCGTTGCCGGGACCATAATAGGCCTTGAAGAAGGCTTCGGTGTCGGCCGGCGTGAGCGACAGAATGTCCGACTCCCAGCCGATCGTCGGAATACCATATTGATGGGCGCGAAAGGCCGCCGAGGTGAAGGTTTCAAACAACAGTCCGTTGGGGCTGTCGTCATTTCGCAACCGCCGCTCCTCCATGACCACTCCGCGTTCTTTGTAGAATTCGCGCAGGACCGGATGCGCCATTCGATCGGCTTCGAGCGCAGCCCACAGAGGCAGACGATTCGCCGGGAGGCTGATCATATAGCGAGTCAGGTCCTTGCCGGTCGCCGCATTGAGCCCAACCCCCCCGTGGCGTTGGTAAAGTAAGGCCATCTCATTGGCCGCCACGAACTGCCCCGCCTTTTCCTGTAATTCCGTGAATCGTTTCTGCAGCCCCTCAATCGCTGTGCGATCCTCGGGGCTGGCCGGTCTCTCCAGGCTCCTCCGTGCGAGTTCCCGTTGCCGCTGTTCCAGCTCGGTCCCCACTCGATACAACTCTTCGAGAATGGGACGTTCTTTCTCGTAGTCCTTCGTCCCTACCGTCCTCGTGCCCTTGAACGCCATATGTTCATAGAGGTGCGCCAAGCCGGTTTGACCAACCTGTTCGTTCACTCCCCCGACCCTAAAGGTCATGTTAAGGGAGACTACCGGCGTCTGATGCCGTTCGACCATGAGCACGGTCAATCCGTTCGCCAGTTTCTGCTCCACCACACGATCCGCCAGACCGAACGATGCCGCATTCGACAGGCTAAGGTTCAGGCTGAGGCTGAGAGCCGTGGCAAGCAAGAAAGCCGTGAAGCGTGAAGCGTGAAGCGTACCTCGTAGGAGGACGGAGCTGATAGCGAATGGCGTATAGTAGGGACAAAGACACTCCTGTACTTGTTCTCCGGGCATACTATCGGCCATACGCCATACGCTATAGGCTCTTTTCTTCGGATGAGATACGAGCGACGGTTGAGTCATCATGCGAATAGCTCCATTAATTCTTCCGGTCGTTCGATAAACCAGTCCGGGCGACAGGCCTCCATCTTGGCGCGATTCCCCATGCCGTAGCCAACTGCACAGACACGAATCCCGGCGTTATGCCCGCCATTGATATCGTTGGTACTATCCCCGACGAGCACCGTGTGTTCTTTCGGCACATTCAATTGTTCCATCACATGCAACAGCATGCCCGGCTCCGGTTTCAACCCAAACCCGTGATCGCCTCCGACGACGTACTGAAAATGATTCGCTCCCAGCCCTTGGAGAATCACGTTTGTATACTCGATCGATTTATTGGTGGCCACAGCCTTCCGCTTGCCTGCAAAATGCGTCAGCATCTCTCCAATGCCGGGATAGAACGTCGTGCGATCGAGGCAATGGGCCAAGTACTGGCCCCTGAACACCTGCAACGCCTCGTCGAAGGTGACCCGACCGCCCTCGCCGACCGACTTGCGCAACAATTGTTTCACCCCATCCCCCACGAACCCAAAGATTTCCTCGAGTGGCCGCTGCGGCAACCCCAGTTCGGCCAATGTCAGATTCACCGAGGCAGCGATATCCCATTTGGACTCGATGAGCGTTCCGTCCAGATCGAAAATCAACAGCTCGACCGAGGTCTTTCCCATTATTTTGCCTTTCGTAACTCGTCTTGCAGCGCCCCAAGACGGTCTCGCTGCGCCGGGTCGGTTTCCTTCACCCAGGCTTCACGCACGACGTTCACCATTCGCTTCTGTCCCACGTGAGGGGGAATCATCGGTTCGACAATCCTCCATCGATTATTGACGGCTTTCACGCGAAACCGAACCTCTTCTGTCTCAGCCTCCTGGACGAAACCGGCGGTTTCCAGATATACCGAGCCTATGACCTGAAAGGTGACCGGAATCACGACTTCCAGGCTATCGATCACCTCCCATTGGCGATACTGCTCCGCCACCTCAAAGCCCCGCGTCACGACGACATGCCCCCACGTCGGCTCCCCATGCCAACTCGTGTAGGAGGCAACCGCCTCGACCGACATGGCATCGAGCCGCGCCCCCTTATAATCGAGCGCCAGATATCGTTTCACCACGTCTGCCGGAGAGTGCTCTAGGGATCCGGTCTGCGCGAGCCCATCTCCGGCTGACAACACCAGGGCAAGCAACTGACAGAGAAAAAACACGAACCGCCCTACAACGTTGGGTATCATCGTGTGCTCTTTTCTTCCAATCTTTACTCTTCCCGGGGGGACTGAGTAAGCCTCCCTTGCAGGCTGTTGAAAAAGTCCGCCAGCGGCGTTCTCGCGTCGCTCAGAGGCTCCACGTACAGGACGGAGTACGCGTCGCCTCTTCGCTCGCTGCGGCCTTCCTGGACGATCTTTTTGAATAGCCTGCGGGCTCCGCTGGAGACGCCTGTGACTTGCTCCAGCCATGAATCCCAGGGTCCAAAACAGTTTTTCAACACCCTGTTTGTTCGCGTCCGGCAATGGAGCTTTCAGTCCGCTGGCGCTGTGCGGGAACAGGGCTCGCTCAGCCGATTCAGCTCACCCGACTTTGTGTAACTTCATCAAATTGGTCTCTCCGGGCTGACCAATCCTGGTCCCCGACAGAATCACGATCCGCTGTCCCGTTATCGCCAGTCCCTCGGTCTTCAGGCGGCGTTCCGCTTCATCGATCCGCTCATCGGTTTGAGCGATCTGGCGCATCGTGTGAGGGATCACACCCCAGTACAGTGCCATCCGCTGCCGTATGGTCTCAAATGGAGTCAATGAAATAATTGACGCGTCGGGTCGCTGCTTCGACAGCAAGCGCGCGGTCGTACCCCGTTCGCTAAATGCCACAATGACGCTCGCCCCGATAACTGAGGCTGCCGAAGAGGCCGAATGGCAAATGGCTTCCGGGAATGAGCCTTCCCCCTGTAGCGCGTCGGACGAGCGCGTATACCACGATCGAGTCCCTTCTTCTGCGGCTCGAACGATTCGGTCCATGACACGGACTGTTTCAACCGGGTGCTGGCCGATCGCCGTTTCTGCGGACAGCATAACGGCATCAGTCCCATCAAGCACGGCATTAGCTACATCCGACGCTTCGGCCCTTGTCGGGCGCGTGTGGTGCGTCATGGACTCCAACATCTGAGTGGCCGTGATCACAAGGCGGCGGCGGCGGTTCGCTTCGGCGATAATGCGCTTCTGTAGGAGCGGAACCGCCTCCGGCCCCATCTCCACTCCCAGATCGCCCCGCGCAACCATCACACCATCCGCCTGATCAAGAATCGCGTCCAAGCACTCAACCGCTTCCGGCCGTTCGATCTTCGCAATAATCGGCACGTCGCCGCCCCAGTCGGCCACTAACTTCCTCGCGGCCACCACGTCATCGGGACCTCTGACAAACGAGAGGGCCACATAGTCCACTCCTTGCGCGATGCCGAACCGGAGATCGTCCCGATCCTTGTCTGTCAGAGTGGGAGCGCTGATGCGAGTATCCGGCAGATTCATGCCCTTGTGCGAGGTGAGTCGTCCCCCGGTCACGACCCCGCATTCAACGGCGCCGCCGATAATCCGACCAGCAATCAGCTCGATTAACCCATCGTCAATCAGGATGCGGGCGCCTGGCTGGACATCCCGCACCAGGTATTGGTACGCCACCGGAATCTCACGCATGCCGGATAGAGCGATAGACTGTGCGCCGAGTTGACCGCCAGACCGGAGCAGAGTCGTCACGAGCCTCACCGTCTGGCCGGCAACCAGATCAAGCCCGCCCTGATCGACTTCTCCAACACGGATCCTCGGTCCTTGCAGGTCCTGGATGATCGCCACCGCCACGTGCCGACGATCCGCTGCTTCGCGAATGGCCTTGACCGCACGCGCATGCGATTCGTGGGTCCCATGAGAAAAATTGAGTCGCGCCGCGTCCATCCCGCTCTCAATTAACTGATCCAGCACGGTGGGTGAATCGCTGGCGGGGCCGATGGTGCACACGATTTTGGCTTTACGCATAGAAAATACCTTCATTGGTCAATCGGGATGCGCGACCCGCTTTTCCCGTTCTTCTCGCGATCATGTCCAGGGATGCCATTCTAGCAAACGACCTCTACGCTCACAACGCAACCGCCGTTTCAGGCGCAGGTCGCCTGGTTCATCCATGATCGAGTCGCCCTGTGACGATGAGAAGATATGGAATCAGGGCACGGCCTTCACGGTGAGACGTCACGCTCCATTCACCCCGCTACGGCAGCTCGCTTCCGTGCATTCGGGCGAAGATCTCCCAGTCGAACTGCTTCGGTGCCACAGCGTGGAGTGGGATCACCTCGATGGTGCCTGGCCCGCGATAGGCCAGCATGCACCCGACCACCCGCTCCGGCTCCTTGACGAGACGGCGAATGGCTTCATAGGCCAGATCTTGTCCGATGGTCTTGTCCTCGGGGGTCGGGGGCGCCCCCCGTAACGTGTGGCCGAGGATCGTGGCTTTGGTCGCAGGGGCGAGGCGATATTCACCGGCGCGTGCCTGAAACTGCGGCCATGTGGTGAGTGTGCTGGCGACATACTCGACAAGACCGCGCACGCCGCCATCGGGGTGATGGCGATGAGGCGTCTGTTCCGCCACGACAAACAGATGGCTTTTGTTCGGGACGCCCAAAGTGCGTTTGAGCGTGCCCAGGATGATGTCGTCGATATACGCGTCGGGATCGGGATGCTCATTGACCAAGATGCCTTCAGCTCTGGCCTGATACGCACAGGCGAGGGCGAGATGGCCCGACCCCGCCCCCATAATCTCGACGAAAAAGACGCTGCCCATGGCAGAACTGGTGGCTTTCAGCGACTCGATGGATTGATTCGCCAGAGACACAGCCGAATGAAAACCCAGGGAGGTCGTCCCCGCGAGATTATTGTCGATCGTGCCAGGAATCCCTACTGCCTGGACCCCAAATCCTTCGTAGAGCGCCCGCGCGCCTCGAAGACTCCCGTCCCCACCAATGACCACCAAGGCTCCATCTTCCATATAGGGCCGAAGATGCCGCATGGTGGCCTGCTGCACCTGCTCGTTCTTGAAATCTTCGAAGCGGCTGCTCCCAATCGGACTGCTCGCATGGCTGCCCATACCGCGGGTATCGTCCTCGGTTACCGCTTCGATCCAGTTGTTGGCCAAACCTAAGAACCCGTGACGAACGAAGTAGACTTCCAGGCCAAACCGGTGTCCTGTCACTCGCAATTCTTTCAACGCGGCGCCGGCACCGGCGAAATCGCCACCCGAGACCAATGCCACGATCCGCTTGATCTGTCTGGGCTTGAGTGTGATCCGGTCTCTGCGTTCGCGTTCGACCTTCACCCAGGTCTCCCGCGCCGCCCGTTCCCGCGCTGACAGACCCACAGCGGTGGAGTAGCCGGATAAAAGTCCCTGTTCGTAGGTCAGCAGAAC
This sequence comes from Nitrospira sp., assembly GCA_003135435.1. Classification (GTDB taxonomy): domain Bacteria; phylum Nitrospirota; class Nitrospiria; order Nitrospirales; family Nitrospiraceae; genus Palsa-1315. The sequence goes on from PLBR01000122.1 coordinate 25,856, forward strand.
GACGTTATCCTGTCCCTCCTTATATTCGCCAAACTCGGTGAAGGCCTCGCGAAAGGGACGAGGATCGAGATAAATCATGAGCGCCCGCAGCGTGGAGCTGTGGCTGTATACGCACACGGCCTTCCCCTGGTGGGACTGACCCAATCGGCGGAAGCCATCGACGATATCCACATAGACATCGAAGAAGGAATGCCCGCCCGGGTAGCTGTACAGGGGATGTTTGATCAGTCGCTTGGCCGTCTGCACGTCCACGCCGAATGCCTTTGCGGCCTCCTCGGCTTCTACCTTCTTCTCCAGACCTGTGACCCATCCGAAATCCTGAGAGTCTAAGGCAGGATCGCAGGCGGGTGGCAGGGCCTCAGCATGGTCCGCGTGCGCCTGCATCAGCGCCGCGGCCACCCGCTCATACAGTTGCCGCGTATTGGGGCTCTGGCTCACCAGATGGACGAAGGTGCGCGGATCGAGATAGTTGTGAATGTGCAGGAAGTCCAATTGTTGCCCGACCATGCCTAGCATCCGGGCCAGGGCTGCACCGACTGCATCGGCTTTGGGGACGCCTCGCTCAGGATCCAGCACGTTCGCGAGGCGGCGCCCGACTCGATAGGTGCCGCTCTCCACGCGTGAGATACCATGACGCATCGTGAACAGGAGCGTGCGACCGGTTAAATCGCGCGGCAAGAGCCAAAACCGATCCTCGCCTAAATCCAGCACGATACGATCCTCGACCAACTGCGGCGTCAGTTGCGCGCGCGGCACGATCGCCACCGGCCGACGATGCGTCGGTTTCTGCACTGATCCGATTGGCATGCGAAAGAGCGGAGCCAACTCGCCTGCTGCGAGGAGAGCATTCCAGCCGGCAAAGAACACCAGTTCATCGCCCCGGCAACCCTCTTCGATCACCGCGCGACGGGTAGCCCGATACTCCTCTGCCCCAGGAAAGCCCCCTTGCGCACCGTGCACAAACGCCCTGATCTTCTCCATGGCGTCACGGGTTCGCTGTGGTCGATCGACCGAGGAAGTCGGGATAGGTGGGAGCGCAATTCCCTCACCGGCAGTGCGACGCGCCAGAAACTCCCCATACGCCAGAAGTCCTTCGACAGTCACAAACTCAAGCCGGTCTACCGCAGATTCCAATCTGTACCTCGTTGGCTCGTCCTAGCATAAACGACCATCGTGTCTGCCCGATCTGCCCGTGGGAGATGCGGGACAGAAGAACATCCTTAACAGGATGAATACATTGGATGCTACGCTGGCGAATGAGCGATAGCAACAATTCCCGGCCTTGAGCGCGCGCTTCTCACGCCCGTTGATCCCCGAGATCGTGCGTGCTAGGGTTCGTACTGTGCTGCCTCGCCTCGTAATACGAACGCGAAACTATGGATCGAACTTGGAAGATTTATGGAATACTCGTCGTCCTCGGTGGGCTACTGTTCGGCGGACCCACGGGTACTCCCAGCGCCGGCTCGTTGTCTGAACCGACTGGACCATCTGCCTCCGTCCCATCCGTTCAGTCCGCAGGGCCAGCTCTTCACGATGCCACGCCGCCGCTCGATCGAGCATTGCATCGAGCTGCGAAGGACCCCCTACAAAAATCCAAAGATCTGCTGGAGGCAATTCAACAACATGAGGGCAAAGCCCTCCCTGGATATTTCGGCGGCGGGGCGTTTCAGAATCGTGAAAGACGGCTGCCTCGCGGTTACTATCGCGAGTACGATGTGAATCCCAAAATACGCGGTCGCTCGCGGGATGCGGAACGGATCGTCATCGAACAAGATACCGGAAAGGCTTACTACACCGATGACCATTACCGAACGTTCACTCCATTGAATGAGACACCATGACTCAGAGACACACACTGACATTGACCGCCTATCTCCAATCGACGAAGGCCCCTTGGACCACATTGCTGATGGTCAAAACCGGGCAGCGCGCTGGATCGCTGGTGCGCCCACCGACCGGGTTTGCGTTGAGGGTCATCAAGGGCGCCAAGTGTCAGACCACCGCTGGCTTGTTGACCGAATGTGCCCGCGCCTTGGATTTTCCGGACTACTTCGGCCACAACTGGGACGCCTTGGAGGAATGTCTGGCCGACCTGGAATGGTTACCGGCCAAGGGCTATATCCTGCTCATCACCGACGCGGCGCATGTGTTGCCCGACGACGAAGCAGAGTATGAAACCTTTCTTGAGATCTTGCGTGATGCGGGGGAGGCCTGGGGAAGCGGACAGGCGGGAGTGGGCACGCGACAACCGACGCCCTTTCACGTGATGTTCGCTGTATCGGAGCGGGAGAAAGCCCAGCGGGCCCGCTGGGGGATGAAAGTAATCAATGCGGAACCGACTCGGGAGCCAGGAATACGGCGTCGGACTCCCTCAAAACGGACCTAGCGTGCTGCGGAAATACGATGCTGGCCCGCAGAATAGTCGAGCGAGACAGGCGAGACTAGCGGGAAAAGCGAGACCCGTGGAATCAGGACGTGCCCGTCGCACGCCTGAGAGCCCGGAGGCATTTTTCAACAACCCGCTGTCTAGCTTGCTGCCCGACGTGATCGATAAATTGACGCCGAACGGCAAGGTTGAAGCTGGCAGGATTGACCAGTTGCTCAAGATGTTTCAGGGGAAAATGGGAGCATAGCTCCCGGGAGTTCGACAAGAAGATACGCCTGCCCTATGGGCGCATCCTCTTGGTCACGTTCAGCAAGCCTGTCCAGCGGAAGAGCACAGAAGATAATCCGGTCGCGACTCCAGACTTTGAGGCGGTATGAATCGATACCTGCCAGCGGGCTTCGACGGCGTAGCGATGAACGACGCAAATCCCATGCGTTTCCCGAGCGTCGTCAAGAGGCGCCTTCTCGCCCACCAGCTCGGTTTTCCCTTCTTGTCGGCACCACGAACAAACAATCTTCATCGTCGATCCCTTAATCGCTGTCTAGAACCCCGAATGTTACCTGCTAATTAGGCAAGAGTCGAGCCGCATTCGGCTGGTAGCATGAATCAGCACATTTCCAAGGGATTACGAAAAGTCCCTGTCTCGCAGTGAAACAGCCCGTATCAAAAAATGTTGAGATGCCTATCTCTTCAGACATTTTTTGGCCCCAATCGCTTTATCACACCGCATGAGCACCCTCGTTCTTGACCGAGGCTCGACTGCATGGTACTGTGCGCCCCCATTATGAAAACCACTCGTTCCGCCAAGCTGTTTGCCGACGCTCAGCAGTTGATTCCCGGAGGCGTGAATAGCCCGGTGCGCGCCTTTCGCTCCGTCGGAGGCCAACCCCGGTTTATCAAGCGCGCCAAAGGCGCCCGCCTCTATGACGTCGATGGGAACGCCTACATCGACTATGTCCTGTCATGGGGTCCGATGATTTTGGGTCATGCCGCTCCATCGGTCATCAGCACGATCAAAAAGGCTGCCGCAAAAGGAACCAGTTACGGCGCGCCGACCGAGCTGGAAGTCATACTCGCCCGCATGATCCGCGACGCACTCCCATCGATGGAAAAGGTCCGACTCGTCAGCTCCGGCACCGAGGCGGTCATGAGCGCGATTCGTGTCGCGCGTGGCTTTACGAGGCGAGACACTATTCTGAAATTTGAAGGGTGCTATCACGGCCACAGCGATTATTTGCTGGCGAAGGCCGGTTCAGGTCTGGCCACGTTGGGGATTCCGGATTCGCTTGGAGTCCCGGCTGACTTTGCGAAGCACACCTTGACCGTCCCGTACAACGACATCCGCGCGGTGCAACAGATCGTCAAGGAACATCGGGACACGTTGGCCTGCATTATTCTGGAACCGATCGCAGCGAACATGGGCGTCGTGCCGCCGGCGCCAGGATTTCTCCAGGGGTTGCGCCAGCTGACGACGGAGAACGATATCTTATTGATTTTCGATGAAGTGATCTCCGGTTTCCGCGTGGCCTACGGGGGGGCCCAAACGCTCTACGGTATTACTCCGGATCTGACGGTGCTGGGGAAAATCATAGGCGGTGGATTGCCGGTCGGCGCCTACGGAGGACGGAAAGAAATCATGGATCTGATCGCTCCATTGGGGCCAGTCTATCAGGCAGGGACGTTGTCGGGAAATCCGTTAGCCGTGTCCGCCGGCATTGAAACGCTCAAGCAGCTCAAAGCCCGTGGGGTCTATAAGAAGCTGGAAGAGAAATCAGCAGCCCTGGCCAAAGGGATTAGTGACGCCGCGAAAAAAGCGGGTGTGCCGCTCACGCAAACCAGAGTCGGCTCGGTGCTAGGTGCCTTCTTTACATCAGGACCGGTGGTGGATTGGAATACCGCAAAACTGTCAGACGCGAAACGATACGGACAATTCTTTCACACGATGCTGGAACAGGGGGTGTACTTGGCCCCCTCTCAATTCGAAGCTGCCTTCCTCTCGACCGCTCATTCAACCCGCGATATCGAATACACGATCAAAGCCGCCACGACCGCTTTTAAGAAACTCTAACCGCATTGCCCGTGAAACGTCGTTCGTATCTCGTTTGATACAATCCTGGATCGTTTCAGATACAGCGAATAGCCGTCGCTCGTGAAGTGGTTCCCGGATCCCGCCTGCGAAATCCCCTTCAGCACTTCACGAGATACGCTTACGTTTGTTGGGAGGCTGTTCAAAACGGCTGTTCAGCAAAGCCGCAGCAAGCGAGAGGCTGAGGCGTGCTCAGTTTGCTCTGTGCGAAGCTGGCAGGATGCTCAAAACAAGTTCATTACTAGGCCGCAGCGAGCGAAAGCCCGAGACGTAACCTTACTTGGAAGCTGTTCAAAATACTCGTTCAGCAAGGCCGCAGCAAGTGAGGACCTGAGGCGTACTCGTTTGTGTACGTCGAAGGTCCGAGCGCCGCGAGAACGACGCTGGCGGGTATTTTCAACAGCTTCTTTATTCGTCGTCCTCATCCTCCGCATCCAGTACCTCCTGTCGCTTCTGCTCTTCCATTGCGTTATGCAGGAGCATTCGGACAAACATCGAATAGAGCGAGCCTTTTTCCAGTGTCCCGCCGGGAGGAATGGCGATCTTGCCTTCCTTAATCATGCGATCCATCCAGATTTTTTGATCAGGTGCGATCAAGATCGGAATCTCGATCAGCCCCACACGTCCCATCATATCCATGACGCGAACCTCCGTAAATTGTGAGCGAGACGAGCAAGACGTGCGCGACAGGCGCGACACGAAGTTCGAAGTTCTGGGTTCGAAGTTCCGAACACTTCAGCCTTCAGATCGCCTCACCCGTCCCGCTTTTCGCGCAAGTCTCGCGAGTCTCGCGCGAAGAACGAGATACGCCGATATAACAGCATGCGGCTTTTTGCATTGTCAACCAGGCCTCTGGCACGGAGTGTGCTTTCCCACGAGCATCATGGCACAAGGTCAAACCACGTTCGGTGTACTCTTAGCCATCGGCTTCATCCTGGTCTTTCCCCATCAGGTCCCGGCACAACAATCGACTGCCCCACCCTCATCATTGTCCACAACGCCCTTGGCTCCCTTGACAACTGAGTCAGAACTTCGCCCGTCCTGCGACCTCTGCAGAAAACCAGAGGGACGCGCAGGAAGCGACCTGCGGCCTCATCGACTTCGCCGTGAGAAAGGACTTCATCCTCACAAGAAGCCCAAATGGCTGCGCCGATCCAGCAGCCGAAGTGTCCGATCGCTGCTCCGTCGGCAAGCCCTCGCACCACTCGGTGGCATCGAACCCACGGTCGACAGTCGGCAAGTCCACGTGGTTGATGGTGACACGTTTCGATATCGGGTCGAGCACGTCAGACTCCGAGGCATCGACACGCCGGAACTGAGCGAGCCAGGCGGACAGGCAGCCAAACAACGATTGGAAGAATTGCTCCGCAGCGGAGCAGTGCGAATTGCGCCGCATGGCCGAGATGTCTACGATCGCCTCGTGGCCGATGTCTTCGTCGATGGTCGCAATGTCGCGAAGATGCTGGTTGAGGAAGGCTATGCGAAGCCCCGGTCCTAATCGTCCCGACCACAAGAAGAAATCACTTGGACTGAGGTCGCAATCCTGGCAGGATGCCACAGGGGTCTTATCCAGCATCCCAAGCAATTGGCATCTTATACGGAACCAGATAATACATAGTTCGACGCGATTCCGAGAGACGATCAAGTAAGAGAGGGCAGATTCTCTGCTGACTTGGCCTTTATGCGGTTACCGTAGCACGCTTGACCGCCGCGTCCTGGACAAGGCGGCGCTGTTTACTACAAGGAGGAAAACATATGAAGACTGCAAAACCCACATTCGGTGCATTCAACCAGGGACAAGTTCCCACCATCGCCTGCTTTAATAGGGCGACGGTCGCCCTCGGCGTCAACTTTAACGCCCTGATTGCGGCCATGCAAGCATACGTGAATCAACACATAGTGCCTATTTGGGGCACGCCCGCGAAGCTAATCAAGACAACAGATTTCCTGAAAGACGCCTGGGCGATGGTGTTCCTCGACAATGCCGATCAGCCCGGCGCCCTCGCGTATCACGATCTCACACCCGGTGGATTACCGTTGTCCAAAGTCTTCGTAAAGACAACTCTGGCGGATGGTGAGCTGGTGAGCGTGTCGGCGTCGCATGAACTCGTCGAGATGCTGGTCGACCCGGCCATCAATATGATGACCACAGGCCCCGACGCAAAAACCATGTATGCGTACGAGAGTGCGGATCCGGTCGAGGCACTCAACTTCGACGTCAAGGGCATTGCGATGAGCGATTTTGTGTACCCCTCCTACTTCGAAGTCTTTCGCAAAACCGGGTCAGCGCAGTTCGATCACCTCAACAAGGTCAAGAAGCCATTTCAGATCCTTTCCGGCGGTTATCAGATCATTTTTAAAAGCGGGAAGTGGACACAAGTTTTCGGCTCAGCTTCGAAGAAGAAGAGCTTTGCCCGCGAAGATCGCCGCGGCCACCGGAGCAAGACGCGTGGGAAGAAACTGAAACTTAGTTCGAACAAGGAGATTGCCCGGGCGGAGCGCAGGGGCTGAAATTCTATTTGACATGTAGCGACCTGAACAAGCCATACGTAGGCAAGCACTTTCACTCAATGGTCGGCGGGGCTGAGGGTTCGAGTTTCTCGTGCACAAGGATACCAGTACGACGATGCTGTCCACCCATGTGCTCAACCGCGGAGGCCGTGGCGTGCAGAGACCGGCGGATCGGCTCCTGGCGGGTCCGGCAGGGAGTGTTAGGACGCATGAGATGCGCCGTAAGACACATCAACGGGCTCCTGAGATTACCCCCGCAAGTTATTGGGCTTCAATAGAATCGCGGCTCCTGCTCCTTTGCTGGTCAGAGGCGATTACGAAACAGTCTATACTTGAACGGTTTTTTCGGATTTATCCTCCCTATCTGGTAGCACTTCTCTTCTTCGCACTCGTTTATCCCATTAGCAAGCTGTACTTTGCTTCGCGGGTCGATACCGCCCAGTTCATCAGTCATCTTACCCCCCTTCACAACTTCGACCAACGATCATTCTTCGGCATCAATGCAGCATTCTGGAGTATCGCGGTAGAAGTGCAGCTGTACGCTCTATATCCACTTCTTCTTGCACTTGCCGCTCGCTTTGGTTAGCGACGGTCACTGCTGGGCCTTGCCGCCGTCGAGATCACCCTGCGTCTGACTGACGGCGTGCTGCTCACAGCCAGTGGCACCGGACTTCCCTTGTGGTTGAGCGGTTCGTCGCTCATGTACTGGCTCAGTTGGTCACTTGGAGCTTTCGTCGCAGAACGTCACCTTCGAGGCGACTGTCTCCTGATACCACGCATTTCTCTTTACGCACTCGGCGCTATCGCTGTCGCTTCCAGCTTCTTCAGGCCTCTTTCGAAAATGACGTTCCTGCTCTTTGCTCTACTCACTGCAGGTGTTGTGGCCAAACTTCTTCACAACGCAGATCAAAAAATCTCTATTCCCGAATTTATACGCCACCACTTACAACAAGTTGGGCTCTGGAGTTTCAGCCTCTATCTATTGCATCAACCGCTGCTTTTGGTTGTCCCCCAAGTTGCGGCTAAGATTACGTCCGGCGCTTACATTCATCCTCTTCTTTTGTTTGTCTTGTGCATCGCGTCGTGGGTTCTCATCGTTCCCATTGCTCGCCTTTTTTACCGGCTTTGCGAACTTCCGAGTATTGCGCTCGGAAAGCCGTTTCGTGCGCGAAATGCGCCTAACCATGCGCCGCAGCGAACCGGCTCCGCTGCGTTTGAGCCGTTAGGCCCCCAAGACAATAAACGCGATAGCCGGAGACACAATACCTATGAACAAATGGACTCATGATGGCTAGACGGATCAATGCGGACAAGCCGCACCTCTGGAAGACCGACATTGCGGCTTCCGTTGACCAGTTCAACCAGTGGTTCATGCGCTTCGCACCCGAGGCGTTTCGCTCGACACGCGTCAAGACTACAGGGCATGTCAAAGCTGCGTTGCTCGCCACCCGTGACCTGCGCAGCATCGACGCCGCCACCCCAAGAACAATCCGAGTGCGCTGTCAACGCTCCGCATGTGTACGGCTCCGCCACTGGCCGTGGACCGCTTGATCGGCTTGACCGACGCGGAGCGCATTTAAGAGGTCAGACCCCTTAAATGATTCAAAGAGGCTGTCCGCAAGACCGGACTGATCAAGCATGCCGCCTGTCACACCTTCCGGCACTCCTTTGCCACACAGCCACGCACTTGTTGGCTGACGGCTATGATATCCACAGGGTCCAGGAACTACTCGGCCACAAAGACGTCAAGACCACGTGCTGTACACCCATGTGCTCAATCGCGGCCCGCGGGGTGTACGGAGTCCAACCGACGGCCTGTGACGCCATTGGAAATGTGGGGTCTTATACGGAACCGTATAAGACTCCGCATGGATGAGATGCCGAAAAGAACCTCGAAAAAATCACTTGGACTGAGGGCCCAATCCTGACAGGATATCGAAAGGGTCTAATCCAACATCCCAAGACAAGTGGCTTGTTATACAGAACGAGATAATTCATAGTTGGGCATCACCGGACGCATCAGGATACTCGAATGACATCGCCAACCGACACACCGTTGAAAAAAAAGGGCGGGATTCCTTGGTACGTCTTTTGTGCCGGGGGTGTCATCTATACCATTCTTGCCATTGCCCTGTTCGAAGAATCGACTTCGTCAATTCTGGCCTGGATTTCCGCCATCTGCGCGCCGGGGGGGTTTTACTTTGCCTGGGTTGCTTGGAATCGAGATAAACGAAACAGAGATGGTGCCTAACCATGCGCTGCAGCGAANNGGGCCGGGTCGCTGAGCTTGGGTTGTTAGCCACCATGTCGCACGAGGCCACACTTATTTATAGCGAGTCGCTGCTGCGTCAGGCCGTGTTCGCGTTTTGGCGGCGCTCCGTAGGTGTCGGATTCTTTGTTGCGCTCCTCGTTGCCGCGCTCGGTCTTGGCGTACTCGTTGCACAAGGCCAGGCCTCTTGGATCGTCGCTGCGCTTGCAGCCTTGCTGGTGCTGGGCATCGCGTACGCCACGGCTGTCTACCTCGTTCACTACCGCAACTCGCTGCGCAAGTTCCGCGAGATGGACAAGCCTCGAGCTACGTTCTGCGCTGACGAGTCCTCATTCACCATGAGTTCGGATATCGGCACTACAACACTTCAGTGGTCCGTCGTCAAAGAACTGTGGCAGTTCCCGACCGTTTGGCTTTTGCTGTACTCCAAGGCACAGTTCAGCACGTTGCCGCTCGCGTGCTTGTCGCCCGACACGCAGGCCTTCATTCTGCAGCGCGTCCGGGAAGCGGGAGGCAAGGTTGCCGGCTAACCCGTGATTCGAACGGACGGCTTCGCGGCTCGCTCAATTCCAACGTTAGCCCGCATTATTCATGACNNAAATCGCTGAGCCGCGTCGCGAGACCGGCGCGCGGAGCCCTGATGACCCGAAGGTACTCGTGCAGTACGGTGAGGGGCCGAGGGGCGAGCCCGCCGGCCGAAGGCTCGTCGTAGCAGCGGATCGGCGATTGCAGCAGAAATGTTCATGAATAATGCGGGTTAAGCACATTCTCGTAGGTGACACATGCCGGGCCTTTCCGAGGAACTGATCCGAGCGAATGCAATACTTGGCAAGTACGTCGCCATTCATGACGCGATCTTTAAGTTTTCGTGGCGCAAGACACTCCCAATTCCAGGCCTTTTCAAGGCCGTCGACTTTGGGGCTCACAGTAAAGACCTCGGTCGGTTGGCGTCAAAACTGGCTGCTATTTCATCGGCATTGAAGGCAGAGTCGAGGTCTTTGGAGGCTTACCGGTACACGGCGGCGTTGCTCGAAGCTGTCCAAGCGCTCAGGGAGATCTGCAGGCGGTTCTACGAGAAGAGCCAAGGTGATGTCAGCAAATATCCGATGGCCGAGTACAACGCCAACCTCAAGACATATGAAGGCCTCATGAATAAGTGCCAAGCGCTCGGCGTAGCGTTAAACCTGCGCGTACGCGATGAACGTGTTTGACTAGGGGGTTGAACCGGACCGCCCAATGGCATTGCCATTTGGTTCCCTCCGGGCTGAGCGCTCTGGTGGCTTATGAACCCTGTTAGGTTGCTCTGGTGATGGCTATGAACCAGGTAGGACGACGTGCGGTTGAATTACGACGACTTCTTCTTCTTGTTTTTACCCATCGGGTTGTCGCCCCCCGCGGACAGCAGCCAGCCAACGACGAATAAACCGATCACCACGGCGGCGATGCCGAGCCAGTATCCGAGCTTGTCCATTTAGTGACTCCTTGTGGGACTGGATTGTAGCGCAGCGACCATCGCCCTGTCGAGGCGCTTCACTTTCCCATTTCCATCCGTTGCCGCCAGCCTGGCCGATCCTTCGACGACCACACGCCGGCTCTCCCGTTCTCGGATCACGTGCGAAAAGGTGAAGGAGGCTGCCGTCATGTCGGAAACGACGGTCTCGATGACCAGTTGGTCGCCATAGCGGGCTGGAGATCGGTAATCCACTTCTGCGTGCACGACGACGAACACCGTGCCCTCCTTCATAAGCCCGGCCACTGACAGCCCTCGCTCTTCGAGGTACTGCGTCCGCGCCCGCTCGAAATACTTGAGATAATTCGCGTAGTACACCACCCCGCCGCAGTCGGTGTCTTCGTAGTAGATCTTAACTTCCATAGGAGCTGATGGCGTATGGCGTGAACAAGAGCTTATGGCGCATAGCGTATGGCAAGAGAGCCAGCCCTATTACAGAGCGTTCCGGAATGCGTTGATGCTCTTTGCCAGCTTCTGGCCTTCATCGTACAAGGCCTTGTGTTCATGGTCGGCAATATAGGCCTGCTCTGCGGCGAGACAGGACGTAGCAACGACTTCGACCGTCGAACCTAGAGCAATTTCCAAATGATAGTCAAAAGCCTTTTTCGATCTCTTGGCCGAACCTTCGGCAATATTGAGACTGATGGAGTTCACGGCTCTGTTCATCTGCGATCTCAATCCATAGTCCTCGTGGCGAGGGAACTTCGCCGTTGCTAAATATACTTTCGAGGCGTAGTTTTTGCCTTCTTCCAGATATCGAGTGTTTCAAACCTGAATGATACTTCTTGCTTTAAACCTCTCGATTGCGGTCAGCAACAGTTCAGCGCGGTAATCCTTTGCCTCAGCAGTCCCAATCTCTCCCTCCCAACCATAGGCTATACGCCATAGGCCATAAGCTCTTAGAGATTCAATATCGGAAAACGCGGCAACATTGTCTCACTGACACCCGATAGCTTGACGACAACTTCGTACAGTTGCTGCACCCGCTCGGCTTTGACCGGCTCGAAGCCGTGGCCGAGGACGGCATGGTTGGCGGCGTCGAGCAGCGGTTTCATCGTCGGCCACTCGCGCAGAAAGGCTTGACCCATCTGGTCGCCCAATCCGGCCAGCGCCCGAAACTGCGCCTGCAAAGGCAGCTTATATTTGCCGTCGAGATCTTCCAACCAACAAGATCGACAGGTTTCTCGCAGCGCCTGTGGTAGTTGCTCCAGCTGCACGTCCCAGGTTTTGATCTGGTATTGCTTGAACAGTTGTCGTTGAGCGAAGGCTTCGAGCGCACGAACCAACGAGACCATCGCGGTTTCCGGATCGTTCGCGCCATGCAGTCGTCGTCCGGTATGGGCCAGCAGATCGGGGGCCTGCATGTCTTTCACGGGAGCCGGATCGAGAACGAGATTTTCCAAGAATCCCGCGTTCGCTTTGATGGCTGGTAACAGCGACGTGAGTCCTGGTGGTCCGCCCCACAGGGACGCCATCTCAAAAGCCTTCACGGCAGTCTTCAGTTTCTCCCAGGCTTGACGGTAGTGAAATCGCTCCCACAGATCGTAGCCATCAGCCAGGTCTGCAAAGGCACGGTAGAGGGGTTTCTGCCCGCCGCTCACCCGCGCTTCAACTGCGCGAAACAGCTTCGCCGCTGCGGCAAACAATCCCCGATTGAACAGGTCACAGCCCTCGCGACGTGAAACAGATGCCGCCTCATCCCACGGATTCCCCTGCGTCCATACGTACGGCTGTCCGGCAATATCAATCCTATCCCCCTCCTGTCCCTCTTGCGCCGGCACGAGCGACACGATTCTTGAACTCATCGGCATGGTGACCAACGTCAGTGCACCCGCCATGGCTGGGGTGGCCTCGGTCACATCGACGACGAGTTCGCCTGGCTGCACATCCCATGAACGCAACATCTCAGGGAGTGTACGGGCGAGTGTCTGATAACAGCCGACAAATTCGCCGGTCGCCGCTAGGATCACCCAATCCCACCGTCTAGGCATGTGCTCGATCTTCGGCTGGACTTCGGATTCTACGAGCGATTTCGCCCCTTCAGGCAACACGAAACAGAGCGAATCCGGCTGCAGACGATTAATCGAATAGACCGCCGCCGCCGCCGCATGCTCGGTGAGCGCGATCACTAAGGCTTTGACTGGTTGGTCGTGCGCCATTGCGCGCGGACTATAGCATCGCCACATCGAGCGATCAATTCACTGTCCGCCCATCGCCCTGCGTGAAGGGACAAATGGTTCGTTCTCTGTGACGATGCCCCTGTCGATGACCGTGTTTTCTTGTACGACAGAATAGGATACGTGAACTGCCCTGAAGGAGGTGCCTCCATACCAAGTTTGGAGAATTGGCCAAAACGACCAATACGCTCATCCTGCCGGCGACGGTCTCCGATGTCGGCTCCATGATTGCCTTGGCGATGAACGCCATCCGTCAGACAGGTCCCATCACCACAATAAAGTCGTAGCCGGCCTGCGAGTCACGTTTGACAGGTGACAGCAGGTTGCCTAGAATCGCTTCCCATGAGAGAACGTGTGCTCAGTACGTTTGCCGAAAGCGCGACCGTCAAGCAACAGTTCGCGCACGAGCATGCCGATCGCATCGTGCAGGTCGTGAAGCTGATCGCCACGGCCTTTCGCGACGGACACAAAGTGCTGCTCTTCGGCAACGGAGGCAGTGCCACGGATGCGGCCCATCTCGCTGCCGAGTTCGTCGGGCGGTATAAACGGGAGCGTGCCCCGCTCCCGGCCATCGCCCTCGCCACCGACATTGCCGCCATCACGTCCATCGCCAACGACTACGGCTTCGACGAACTCTTTGCCCGCCAGGTTCACGCCCATGGACAGAAAGGCGACGTCGCCATTGCCATCAGCACCAGCGGCAATTCACCCAACGTGTTGAAGGGTGTGGACGCCGCGCGGGCTTGTGGCCTCACTACCATTGGTTGGACCGGGGGGACCGGCGGGAAACTGGCTGGTCTGGTGGAATATCCGTTCGTCGTCCCCTCAACGGTCACGGCCCGCATTCAAGAAAGTCACATCACGCTCGGCCACGTCCTGTGTGAACTCATCGAGGAACAGCTCCTTGGCAAAGCCTCCTGACCGACAGCGGCCCCCTGTCACGACCCCGAGTCTGATCCCGCCAATCAACGTGACGGATCTCACGACGTATCCGCTGAAGAAGCGGCACAGTAAGTTCCGCGTCTCCGACAGTGCTCGCCCCTGGCACCGTGGGGGCAGCTTCAGCCAATTCTATCGCTCGCTTCCGGATATCCTCGGCGTGAAAACGTTGCGCGCAGTCGCCAAAGCCATCGCGAAGGCCCATCGCAAAGACCGACCGGTCATCGTGGGAATCGGCGCACACGTCGTCAAAGTCGGATTGAGTCCGATTCTCGTGGACCTCATGCAGCAAGGGATCGTGTCGGCCGTGGCCATGAACGGCGCCGGGATCATTCACGATTTCGAATTGGCGCTCATGGGACACACGTCTGAGGAAGTCGACGCGGAGATTGACGAGGGACGTTTCGGGATGGCGGAAGAAACCGGCCGCATGCTGAACGAGGCGATCGTCCGCGGGGCCCACGATCGCGAAGGGCTCGGCGAATCCGTCGGCCACTACATCAACCGACGCCAGGGGCAGTTTCCCCATCGCGAGACGAGCATCCTGGCGACCGGGGCGCGGCTCGGTATTCCGGTGACCGTGCACGTCGCCATCGGTACCGACATTATCCATATGCATCCTGCCGCGGACGGAGCCGCCATTGGAGCGACCTCGCTGCTGGACTTTCGACGGCTTGCGGCCGTCGTGTCGGGGATGGAGGGGGGCGTGTATCTCAATCTCGGCTCTGCCGTCATTTTGCCGGAAGTCTTCCTCAAAGCGGTGTCACTGGGGCGCAATCTTGGTCATGATCTGACCAACATTACGACCATGGACATGGACTTCTTGGCTCACTACCGCCCGCTCACCAACGTGGTACGTCGGCCGACCCAGAAGGGCGGGAAAGGCTACTCCCTGATCGGCCACCACGAAATCATGGTGCCGTTGCTGGCCGCGGCAGTCCACGAAGAATTGGGATGACCCCCTTCGCATGTCTCCACGCCAATCCCCTCCGGTGACCTCGCAGCATCTGACCCAGATGTGGAGCAAACTGAATGGCCGCTATTTCGCGAGCCTGCTGTCCCCGATCGATCTCGTCTGGAGCCGTCGGCTGACCTCCTCGGTCGGCATGTTCGTAAGCCGTCGAGGACCACGGCCACGACTGGATCAGGATGGTCTTCGCCCGCCGACCAGGCGCGAAATTCGCCTATCCCTTCCCTTGCTCCAACAGGCTGCCCAACGGAGCGCGTACGGCGAGCAAGAGATCGTGAATACGCTGGCGCACGAAATGATTCATCAATGGCAGTACGACATCCTGAAGCGGCGGCCGAATCATGGGGCGGACTTTCTCCGCAAGATGACCGAGATGAATCGAGACGGCGCCCTGGCAATAACCATCTACCATTCGTTACAGAAGGAAGTCCTCGCCCTCACGCGATTTGCCTGGCGCTGTCGACAATGCGGACGAGTGTACCGACGCCAGCGACGGACAATTCAGCCGCGTCGACACCATTGCGGCATCTGTCGGGGATTACTACAAGAATTGGGATCGGTCAGCCTGGTTCCCACTGATTCCGAACGTTCTTCCCACACGACAGTGCCTCCCTCTGAACGCCTCTTGCGGCCTTTTCAATTGTCCTTTACCTTCTAGGCTCCTGTTCAGGAGGAAGCGATGCGTTGGTCGCGCCAGATCCTCTTCGGGGACGTCGACGCCATGTTCGCCTCAGCGGCCGTGGTGAAGGACCCGAGCCTCGCCGGTAAACCGGTCGCGGTCGGCGGTCCACCGCCACGTGGGATCATCGCCGCGGCCAGCTACGCCGTGCGGACATTCGGCATCCACTCGGCGATGCCGACGGCCAAAGCCCTCCAGCTCTGTCCCAACCTCATTCTGCTTCCTCCTGATCGACCCCTGTATCGACAGCTGCATGATGCGATGCGGGCCGTGACCGATCGGTTATTCCCGCTCACCGAATGGAGCAGCATCGACGAGTTTTATGCCGACACGACACAGCTCCAGACCCGCCATCCCGATCCTCGCTCACTTGGACAACTCGTGAAGGATGCGCTGTGCGAGGCCACGGGATTGTGCTGCACCATCGCCGTCGCGACCGGCAAGACCGTCGCCAAAATTGCAGCGGATAGTCACAAGCCGGACGGACTGGTGACGGTCCCACCGGGTACGGAAGAAGAATTCTTAGCGCTGCGGCCTCTGCGCGCATTGCCGGGGATCGGTCCCAAAACCGCCGCGCGCCTGGAACCGCTCGGACTCAAGACGATCGGCGAGCTGTTGGACCAACGCTGGGATCAACTCTTGCGTCATATCTTCGGCACACGACTCCACTGGGTTCGAGAGCTGGCGCAGGGGATCGACCACGAACCAGTGGTGGCCGATCGCGAATCCAAAAGCCTCAGCCACGAGACCACATTCGAACACGATACGCATGATCGTCCTTCTCTTGAGCGAACCCTGCGCGGATTCCTCCGCGATCTGGCGCGGGATCTCCGACAGGAAGGATTGGCCGCCGGATCCTGCACGGTGAAGCTGAAAAACGCCTGTTTCGCCATCACGACCAAGCAGCATCGCTTTCCGCACCCGCTGAACTACGATCCCGACATGTGGCCGACCGTCCAACAAGCGCTACAGGAACTCATTCGGCCAGGCACCGAGTACCGCTTGGCTGGGCTTGCGCTCTGCTCCTTGACGCCCGCACCGCCCGGGCTGTTCGACCAACGGCGGACGAAAGCCATTGAGACGATGGACGCGCTGATTACCAAGCACGGGTCGTCGGTGATTGGGTTAGGCGGCGTGAGCCACGACGACACCTAGCCCGCATTATTCATGACGGTTCGTCGCGAATTCGCTGAGCCGCGTCGCGAGACCGGCGCGCGGAGCCCTGAGGACCGATGCGTACTCGTGCAGTACGTGGAGGGTCCGAGGGGCGAGCCCGCCGGCCGAAGACGCGTCGTAGCAGCGGATCGGCGATTGCAGCAGAAGTGTTCATGAATAATGCGGGCTGGTAGTGTTCTGGCTCTTTCCATCCAGGCCTGCAGCCGGTATGATGGGGCCATGCCCACGAAGGTCATGACCAAGGAGCAACTCGCTCCGCTCTTGCAACAAGCCCGCGAACAGAAGAAACGGATCGTCTTCACCAACGGCTGTTTTGACCTCATGCACATTGGACACACCCGTTATCTGCAGGCGGCCAAGGCCCTCGGCGATGTGCTGGTCGTGGGCGTCAATAGCGACGCGTCCGTCAGGAGTTTGAACAAGGCGCCGGACCGGCCGATCGTCTCGGACGCTCAGCGGGCGGAAGTGGTCGCTGCGCTCGGCTGTATCGATTATGTTATCTTGTTCAACGAACCGGACCCCCAAAGCCTGATCGCCGCATTGCAACCGGATATCCTTGTCAAAGGTGGCGATTGGGCGGTGGAACGGATCGTCGGCCGCGAGATCGTGGAAGCGCGCGGCGGAGTCGTCCGTACCATTCCCTTGGTCCCCGGCATCTCCACCACATCGCTGATCCAACGCATTCGCTCAACGACCGCGTAGCAGGATGCTTAGCAGTTCTCCTCTTATTTTATTCCTGACCTATCGGCCATCGAAATGTTGCGATGAGGAACTAGCTGTTCCCTAGCCTGTTACACCATGTCCGATACGGTCCACACTCATTCAGCATCCCAGTGGTTCGTTCCTGTCGCCGCGGCTCTGGCCGGCGAGACAGGTCGTCCCTCTGTCACCGGCTTACACGGCTCCACCGTCGGCCTTGCCCTCACCACGCTCCTGCATCCTCAGTTAGGCACACTGGGAAATCGATCGTGGCTGATCGTCGCCGGGTCGGATGAAGCGGCTGAACGCCTCTTTGATGACCTGCACTTTTTCCATGATCTCATCGGTCTTCCGACGGCTCCCCTCGCCCTGTTCCCGAGATGGGAAACCTTGCCATATGAGGGCAGCGCTCCCCATGTCAGTCTGATCGCACGCCGGATGAATACCCTGCATCACATCCGAACTGCACCACGGACCTGCCTGGTCACCTCCATCGCGGCCCTGATGCAACGACTGTTGCCCGTCACGACGTTTATCCGCACCACCCTGCAATTCCAGCTGGGCGGCACGATCGAGCGAGAGGCCCTCACCGGAGGGCTCTTACGTCTCGGCTACCGCCGGGTCTCGGTGGTGGAAATCCCGGGCGAGTTCAGTATTCGAGGCGGCATTGTGGATATTTTCTCGACGGCCTATGCCGACCCGCTTCGCGTCGAATTTCTTGGCGAAACTATCGATTCGCTCCGCCTGTTCGATCCCGCCACGCAGAAATCCACCGCGAAGCTAGATCCAGCGGTGGTCCTTCCCGCGCGGGAATATCTCCGTGCAGAGACTTCGCCGGATGCCCTCGCTCCCATTCCGGCGGATGCCGAGTGGCGCGCGCCGGATCTCTATCCCGACATGGACACCCTCTTCGATTATTTCGCCGAACAGCCTGTATTGGTCCTAGATCAGCCCGCTGCGTTGACAGGGGCCTGCGTAGACCTTTGGAGCAAGATCGAAGACGGCTATCTTCGCCACGCCGATCGGGAAACGGTCATGCCCTACCCATCACCAGATCGGTTGTTTCTCTCCTGGCCGGAACTCATGGATCACACGAACGGCTGGCCCACCCTCGCCCTCGAGCCGCTCACCGCGAGCGATGCGTCCTGGAGTCCGGTCCAGGCTTTTCCCGCTCAGATCCCGGCCAGCGCAGGCCTCGGGGCTCGCGGGATGCCCTTCAGCCAGAGCCTAGCCATCATGGATCGTCTGCGAGAGGAGTGCCGCGTGGTGCTCGTCGCGAGAAGTCGGGGCCAAGTGGATCGGTTGCTGGCGCTCTTACGCGAACACGATATGCCGGCGACGGAATGGACAGTGGGGGCCTGGACCGCTTCCAGTAAAACCAAAGCGCCGTTTTACGTCTTGCACGGCGATTTGTCCGCAGGACTCCTCGCACCGGACTTGCGCCTGACCGTTCTGACGGAGGAGGAACTGTTTGCCAAAGGCGCGCGTCACAAGCCGCAGGCCAAGAGCAAAGCCGCAACCTTCCTCTCCTCGTTGGAAGATCTCAACGTGGGCGACTATGTCGTCCATGTCCAACATGGCATCGCCAAGTATCGAGGTCTCAAGCGCCTCTCGGTGCAGGACTTTGACAGCGACTATTTGATTCTCGAATTCGCCGGCAGCGATACGCTCTACGTCCCGCTGGAGCGGCTCAACCATGTGCAGCGGTATAGCGGGGCGGACGGCCATGCGCCGCGCCTTGAACGTTTGGGCGGCGCCAGCTGGGCCAAAACGACCTCGCGTGTGAAGCAAGACATCGAGGAGATGGCCCACGAGTTGGTTGACCTCTATGCCAACCGCGAGCTCGTGACGCGCCATGCTTATGGATTCGACAGTACGATGTACCACGAGTTCGAAGCCGCTTTTGAGTATGAAGAAACGGCGGATCAACTCAAAGCGATCGAGGACATTACCCACGATATGGAATCCAGCAAACCGATGGACCGCCTGGTGTGCGGCGACGTCGGGTACGGAAAAACGGAAGTGGCTATGCGGGCGGCCTTTAAGGCTGTGGAAGATAATCGCCAGGTGGCGGTGCTCGTCCCCACGACCCTGTTGGCCCACCAACATTACGACAACTTCTCTGAACGGTTCGCGCCGTTTCCGGTTCGCGTGGCCTTGCTCTCCCGATTCCAATCGCCGAAGGAAGCCAAAGCCATTCTCAAAGATGTGGCGGCCGGCAGCATCGACGTAGTGATCGGCACACACCGGCTCGTCCAGAAGGATGTGGTGTTCCACAACCTGGGTCTCGTGATCATCGATGAGGAACAGTGGTTCGGCGTCAAAGACAAGGAACGCCTGAAGCAACTCCGCACCCAAGTCGACGTCTTGACGCTCACGGCCACCCCGATTCCTCGCACCTTGCAGATGGCCATGGCGAGCGTGCGTGATCTCTCGATCATCGAAACCCCTCCGGCGGGCCGCCTGTCCATTCGCACGCAGGTCGTCCGGTCGAGCGACACACTCATCCGAGAGGCGATGTTGCGCGAACTGGGGCGGGGCGGGCAGGTCTACTTCGTCCATAACCGAGTCGAAACGATGGAGAAGATGGGAGCCTGGCTTCAGCAACTGGTGCCCGACGCGCGCATCGTGATGGCCCATGGGCAGATGAACGCCAAACCCCTCGAAGCCGTGATGCTGAAGTTCTTTCGCCGAGAGGCGGATGTGTTGATTGCCTCGGCCATTATCCAATCAGGCATCGACGTGCCCCATGCCAACACGATCTTCGTCAATCGTGCCGACACGTTCGGCCTCGCGCAGTTGTACCAATTGCGCGGGCGAGTGGGACGAAGCGGCGACCAAGCCTACGCCTACTTCCTGGTCCCCGACGAGGGACAGTTGAGCGAAGACGCTCAGAAACGCCTCACCGCTATTCAGCAATTTACCGAACTGGGGGCCGGCTTCCGCATCGCCGCAGCGGATATGGAAATCCGGGGCGCCGGCAATCTCCTCGGTAAACAGCAATCGGGGCATATCGCTGCGATCGGGCTCGATCTCTACATGCAGATGGTAGAGCAGGCCGTCCAGCGTCTCAAAGGCCAGGTGGTGGAAGAAGAACCGGACCCCACCCTCCGTCTTAACGTCTCCGCCTTTATTCCGGATGAATACGTCGCCGATCCTCACCAGCGCCTCTCGTTCTACAAACGGCTCTCGTCCTGCACCCAAGTCGGAGACCTCGCCTTACTCCATGGCGAAATTCAGGATCGGTATGGGCTGGCCCCGGACTCCGTCGAGCGACTGTTCGAAGTCATGCAGGTGCGGCTCCAGGCCAAGGCCCTGCGCTTGAACTCGATCGAACTCAAGGCCCACTCCGTCGTCGTCACGCTCGATGCCAAGAGCCGGGTCTCAAGCCAAGCGATTCACCAGATGATGGACCGGTACAAGAAGCGGATTTGCTTCCTGTCTCCACTCTCGTTCGAACTCCAAATGCCGCACCAGGACTGGCCTTCCATCTTTCGAGAACTCACCGCAACCTTGCAAACCCTGGGAGTCTGTGATACCAACACCACGAGGTCCCCACAATCATCTCGCTCACAAGGTCTCACGCGCCTATGACTCGATCATCGAACGGATCCGTGAACGGCGTCGCTGGCCGCCTCGTCTCCCTGCTCGTCGGCGCCATCAGTGGCACTTTCCTGTTACTCACCGGCTGTACGCCACCGTCCGAGGAAGGCGTACTGGCCCTCGTCAACGGCCGACAGATCACGCAGACCGAATTCGACACTCGCTGGGGGGAACTGGCCGAGGCCACCAGGGCGCGATACGAGAAAGAAGGGGGGAAGCGCCTGTTCCTCGACGAACTCATCACCCGTGAACTACTCATGCAGGAAGCACGCAAGCTAGGGCTCGACCAGAACGATGCCATCCGCGATCGCGCGCAACGCTACCGGGAACAACTGATTCTCGACGAGCTTCTCAAGGATCGGATCAAAGCCAAGGTCGAACTCTCCAAGGAGGAATTGGACGCTTTCTACGAAAAGCATGCCCACGAACTCCTCACGCCATTGAAAGTGCAGGTGTCGCAGATGTTGCTGCCCAATATTTCGGCCGCGAAAGATCTCGAACACCAGGTCAACCAAGGAGGGGACTTCGCCAAGTTTGCGCAGCGCTATTCCATCGACGGCAAGACGAAAGCAAAAGGGGGCGATCTCGGCCCCTATCGCAAAGAATTGGTCGTCCCAGAAGTCGACGCAGTCATTCATACCCTCAAGCCCGGATTGATCAGCGCGCCGATCAAAACGGACGCCGGCTATTACCTCGTCAAGATTACGCCGCTCGACAAGGAAATTATTCAGGCGGACGTGGCCGTTCGGGAACGCCTCCGGCAGGAACTGCTCAACGAGAAGCGCCGAAAACGTTTTGACGGCGTGATCGCCGACATCCGCGCGAAGGCGATCATCCGCCTCGCCGACGCCTCCCGCTATGTCGCCGACGACGTCGGCACACGCTGAATCGCCGCGGATCGAGATTGCCCTCACTCAGACTCCTCAAGTCCTCCACAATTCGTGTACAATCCCTCGAAGCCTCGCCGACCGGTCGAGCCCATCGGCGCCTGGCGAGTCCCATATCCATGATCACGATCCGTCCGTTCATCACGATGGCACCAGACTGGCTGAGACACACGGTCTTCTTCGCGCTCGGGCTGATCGCACAGGCGTCCCTTCTTTCAGCCGCGCAGGTGGAAGATGGGATCATCGCGATCGTCAACTCGGACCTCATCATGCTGTCCGAGATGAAACGGGAACTCGCCCCGGTGCGGGAGCGGATTCAGAAAGAGTATCGCGGCGACATCCTCGCGCGTCGGCTCAAGACGGCGGAATACATGGCGCTGACCTCGATGATCGAGCGCAAGTTGCAACTCCAGGAAGCCAAGGTGCGAGGCGTCGCGGTCACCGATCAGGAAGTCCGGCAAACGGTTCAGCAGATGAAGCAACAGGGGGAAACGATCGACGAGACGAACCCGGCAAACATGAAAAACGTCCGCGAACAGCTGACGCTGCTCAGGGTTGTCGACCGCGAGGTACGGAGTGGGGTGATGGTCGCAGACTCCGACATGAAACGGTACTTCCAGGAACATCGCGATCGGTTTGCGCTCCCGGAGGAATACACGCTCAGCCAGATTCTCATTCGGCCCCGCTCACCGGACGATACGGCCGACGCAAGGGAGAAAGTTCGTGAGGTGATGGCGCGGCTCAAGCAGGGAGAGTCCTTCGAGGATTTGGCGCTGCGCTTTTCCGACAGCCCGAACGCCTCACGCGGAGGGCTCTTGGGCTTGGTGCGTCAGGGAGAACTCTTGCCGGCGATCGAGCGCACCATCGCAAACCTGGTGCCCGGCGGCATCTCGGATACGATCGAGACCCCGGAAGGCTTTCACATCGTGCGCCTGGAGGACAAGAAGCCCAAACAGTTCCGCCCGTATGAGGAAGTCCGCATTGAAATCCAGGGACTCGTCTTTCAGCAGAAAAGCGAAGATGTATTCCAAGCGTGGCTGGCGGACCTCAAGAACAAGGCCTATATCGAGATCAAGTTCGAATCCGCGCTTTCAGGACCGCCCATAACCGGTCCCGCCCCTCGCCCGACACCGACGAATAAGGAATAATTTCGTCGCCCTCGACCAATCCCAGCCCTTCCTGCAGCCGACGAAGCGCACCGACGCGCTCGCTCATTTTTAACTTGTCCACTTTCGTCGCCACCACGATGGGAGGTCGTCCGACAGACGAGAGCCAGGCGATCGTCTGACTGTCTTGTTCGCTCAGCACCCGGCTTTCCACCAACACCACCACTGCGCGCAGTTGTTCACTGCCGTCGAGATACTGCTCGATTAATGGCGCCCACTGAGCCCGCAGCGATTTTGACACCTTCGCGTATCCATATCCGGGCAAGTCCACCACCACGAATCGCGCCAACCCAGGATCGTCGCTGGTGATCCTAAAAAGGTTGACCAAGCGGGTCTTTCCCGGCGTGCGGCTCACCTTGGCCAGGCCCTTGCGCTGCAAGAGGGAGTTGATGAGAGAGGACTTTCCGACGTTCGAGCGCCCGATGAAGGCGACTTCGGGGAGTTCACCTTTCAGAAACTGTTCTGGCCCCGCACAACTTCTGATAAACTCTGCCGTGAGGATTCTCATGCTGCACCCATCCACCTATCAGACACCATGTTATTGACACGGGAACTCATCGCCTCTGTGATACGCAGCCTCTAATGCGGAAGTCAACCGCACAATCCCGATCCCGCGTGAAGGCCCTCCTGATCATCGGCCTCTGCCTCCCGGTCGGAGCGGTCCTCTTCCTATGGTTGCTCACGATGCCCGACGTTTCGGTCTTACGCGCGACCAATCCAACCGTGACGGCCTTGATGGAAGCGCGACAGGCTCATGCTGAGGCACAAGGCCACACCATCGGACGCCATTGGATGTGGGTGCCGCTCTCACGTATTTCCCCCTACCTCCGCCAGGCGGTCGTGGCGGCGGAAGATGCGTCGTTCTTCACCCACGAAGGATTCGACTGGGAAGGGATCAAAGACGCGGCTCTGTATAACCTCGAAGCGGGAGAACTCAAGCGTGGGGGGAGCACCATTACTCAGCAGCTGGCCAAAAACCTCTACCTGTCATCCGAACGGTCCCTGCTTCGAAAGGTACGGGAAACTCTGATTACGCGCTCCCTCGAACATCATCTCACGAAGGAGCGCATTCTCGAGCTGTATCTCAACGTCGCCGAGTGGGGGCAGGGCGTCTATGGCGCTGAGGCAGCGGCCCGTCATCACTTCAAGAAGTCCTCGCGCGACCTGACGGCCGACGAGGCCGCGTGGCTGGCGGCCCTCTTGCCGTCGCCACGTCGATACGATCCAATGCGAAAAACGACCGCCCTGGCTCGTCGCCACGAACGTATTCTCAACCGGATCAATCGGGGATCCACCCATCCTGAACCGTAACAGTCTCAGAGCCTACCAGGCTGCGGAAAGTCGTGTTTTGCAAAATACGCGGCCACACTCTGACATCTGGGGTGGTACCAGAAGAGTTCGCAGAATGCTTAAAAAGACCAGACTTCTCACACGCCCGCCCTGAGTCTGCCAAGACAGGCTCTTCCCCCTGGGACGTGCCTTGTCCCAAGCAAGGCCGCAGCTCCGCGGCTGACCCTCGTTTTACGTTTCACGCCTCACGTTTCACAGTTTCTTGGAGCGAAGTGAGAACGCCGCCCGGGGAAAAGCGCGTCTCGACGCGCAGGGGTCGGGTGGGTGAGATGGCCGGCTTTTTCAGCATCCTGCTACAGGCTACGACCCAGCGGGATGCGTAGAGGAGTCGCCGACCTCGCGACACTCTCGCTCGCCGAAGATCGCCGACTCATGGAGATAGTGTTTGAACTCGAGGAGATTCCCGGAGGGATCTTCGAGAAAGAACGTGTGGTGCTCGATGCTGGTGCCGGGGAACCGGACGCGGGGCTGTTGATAGAAGGACAAACTTTTCGCCTGAGCCTGCTCCAAGAACTGTTGCCACGAGTCTTTCGACAAGAATACCAGGCCGAAATGGTGGGGATAAATGCCATGTTGCGGTGGCAGGGGTTCCGTCGTCAGATGCGCCACGAGTTGATGCCCCGCGAGTCCGAACATGACGGCGTGGCTCGACTCTCGACCCAAGGTACAACCAAGTCCATCGACATAGAAATGTTTCGCCGCCGCCACATCGTGCATGGGAAAAGCCAGGTGAAAGAGCGCATCCTTCATGGAAATTGTCCTCGAACGGTCGGCTGGCCAGCCCCGTTCCACCAACCGGCAGCCATATGGGGTGTCACATGCCTGATGGCGAATCGCCCGTCCGGCGAGAGGACTAAGGCCCCGGCCGACCCACGGATCCGAGACACGAGCATATGCAACACCTGTCGAGCGGCGACCGCAGGGCTCTTCCCCATAACCAGATGATCGCAGATACTCTTGGCGATCACAAGGCGGATGATGCCTTCGCCCATGCCCGTCATCGACACAGCACCACTCTGATTGTCCGCGTAGACTCCACAGCCGATGAGCGGGCTATCGCCAACCCGCCCCGGCAACATTGAATCGATGCCCCCGGTAGACGCCCCTGCCGCCACCGTCCCAGACCGATCCAAGGCGACAGCGCCGACGGTCCCGTACCGGTCCTTCCGTGTCCGCTTAGATTTCAGCATCGCTCGATAGAGACGCAGCGTCTGTGTTGCGGCACGAGCAGACCGAGCGGAACTCCGGCGAGGCGGTCGCGCCCTCGGTAGCAGTTCTAGTTGACAATGCTGCGCAAACCGCGTGGCCGGAGGTCCCACGAGTAAGACATGATTCGTGTCTTCCATGACCAATCTGGCCGCCGTAATCGGATGCACGAGTCCTTCGGTCGAGGCGACGGCTCCGGCTTTGAGGTGGGCCCCTTCCATGATCGCGGCATCCATCCGCTGCACCCCGTCCAACTGGCGATTCGCTCCTCGTCCCGCATTGAACAGCCCCGATTGCTCCAGGAGACCGATCGTACATTCAACGGCGATCAGCGCAGGACCTCCTTGCTCAAGAATGGCATAGCCGATGACGAGCGCATCGGCCAGACAGGCGGCCTGCGTCGGCGTCAGGCGTCGGAGACCAGCGCCTCCGTGGGCAAGAATAAGAGGACGGGAGTTGGTCAATTGAGGAGAAGATCTCGAGCCTGCCGGTACGCCGGATCTTTCATGCGGTCCAGATCAGACCGCACGAACCCCAGCCCGGTGACGCAGAGCTCGAAGTTGTCGGAGAGTTTTCGGAACAGAGGAGGTTCCTCCTGTGACGGACCGTCAGCCATTTGAGCGACAATCCCGTAGGAGCGCTTTCCCGTCTTCATATAGTCCACGAGGAAATCTTTGTGGTAGATCAATCCGGCCGTCTTGAGACGGCGCAGATATTCCGGAAACAGTCCCGCCATGAAGAGCGTGAAATCGCCGATGTGCCGATGCACGTCCCGTTCACGATCCATCGACTGCGCTTCGAGCAACACTTCCGATTCAAACAAGAGGTCCATCACCGTATCGACCGGTTGGTCTTGCTGATTTCTGATTTTATACAGTTGGTCGGTATGGGTAAAGTCGACGAGCAGGTTGGAGACGTAGCCGGTGACGTTGGGGTCGGGCCATCCGAGATGTTCCGTGAAACTTTTCTCGGTCAGGGCGCCGAACAACTGACGGAGCGGATGCCGTGGCGGAACTTGCGTTCCCATATCCACCTCTCACACATTCCGAGAACGTATAAGTTGAGTATAGCAGACGATGGTCGATATCGGCCCCCATATTCCTTTCGGTCTTCACGAGATAGACTTGAGCATAGGCCGGAACTAGCAGAGCCCGCAGGCTGTTCAGAAAGTCCTGACCTCTCACCCGCCCAACCCTGTCGAATATTTCACCCTCCCGCCCTGAGTCTGCCAAGACAGCCTCTTCACCCTGGGACGCGGCTTATCCCAAGCAAGGCCGCAGCGAGCGAAGAGGTGAATTGTATTCCATACCGTACGTTGAGCCTCTGAGCGATGCGAGAACGACGCTGGCGGGCTTTCTCAACAGCCTGCTAGCTCGCACCGCGGCTGTCGAGGACAAAGGTCACCGGCCCGTCGTTCAGCAGCTCGACCTGCATGTGCGCGGCAAAGACCCCGGTTTCCACGTGAGTACCATGATCTCGCAACCCTGCCACGACCTGCTCGTATAATCGCTTTGCTTCATCCGGGGGCGCCGCCTCGTCAAAGCTCGGGCGATGGCCATTCGTCGTCCGTCCAAGGAGCGTGAACTGAGAGACCAGCAAGACCGACCCCCCGATGTCCGCCAGCGAACGATTCATCTTCCCCTGTTCATCAGCTAAGATCCGGAGCGTGCGAATCTTCTCGACGAGGTATAGGCCATCCCTCTCTCCATCACCCTTCGCCACGCCCAGCAAAACCAGCAAGCCGGCATCAATCCGGCCCACCACTTGACCATTGACCTCAACCGATGCTCTGGTCGCCCGCTGAATCACGGCCTTCATGGGCTACCACCGTTCTGGGCGGAGCTGCGCCAGAATGCCTTCGAGAGTGAGCAACTTTCGTTTCGTAGGCAAGCCGCCTGAGAATCCGCCGAGCGACGCATCCTGCGCCACAATTCGATGGCAAGGAATCACGATCGGCATCGGATTTGCCCCCACGGCATTGCCGACGGCACGGGCATACTGTCTACCCCCGACACGGACAGCCACCCATTGATAGGATCGAAGCCGGCCGTAGGAGACACGTCGAAGGGCCCGCCAGACCTTCCGCTGAAAACTCGTCCCTTGTGAGAGGTCCAGCGGCAGATCGAAGGACCTGCGCGTCCCGGCAAGATAGTCGGTCAGTTGCGCCCGCGCCTCACGCAATCGTGAGGAGACCTGGGCGTCCAGCAGCGCGGCTGAGGCCGCTTGCAACTCGGACAGCACGGCCTGGCGCGACGCCTTCGGCAGCACCACAGCGTCGATCCCCTTCGTCGTTTCTGAAACACCCATCCAGCCCCATGGCGTGCGGAAGACGCAGGCCGTGAAGCGTGAGCCGTCAGGCGTGAGGCGTTTGGGTGAAGGTTGTCTCTTGCCCATTGCCTCAGACCACTCCTCGCCTCAGTTTCCGTCTGACCATTCCCCACACCAGATCGAGTTCTTCTGACCGCAGCAAGGCGTGGACGCCAAGATAACCACTCACGCTCAATCCAATAGCCATAAGAAGCATCATCGACTTCTCGATCCCTTCACCGGCATGCGTCCAGACCTGCGCCGCTGCCACCCACGCACAGACCACCACCAACGGCACGGATGCGATCAGCACACGCAGCAACGATCGTCCTACAGAACCCCACTCCACGCCGCCCAACCGACGGTGCAGCACCGCGACCAAGATGCCTCCATTCACCATCGCCGCCAGAGCTGTGGCCAAGGCCAGGCCGGCCGCGCCAAGAGACGACATCAGCAGGAGCGAGAAGAGCAGGTTGGCCGCGACGGCGATTGCCGCAGAGATGGCGGGCGTTCGCGTGTCTTGCAGCGAATAGAAGGCGGAAACAATGATGCGGATGCCTCCGAAGGCCCAGAGGCCGACGGAATAGCAGAGCACCGCCGATGCGGTCTCAGCTGTATCGTGCGCCGTAAAGGTCCCGTGCTCAAAGAACAGATGGACGATCGGCTGACGCAAGAGGATCAGGCCCAGCATCGCCGGCAGGATGATAAAGAGGATCATGCGAAGGCCGAATCCCAACGTCGTCCGCAATTCACCCAGCGCCCCTCGCGCGGCCTGCGCCGAGAGTGTCGGTAAAATGGCCGTGGCCAATGCTACGCCAAAAATCCCGAGCGGAAACTGAATCAACCGCATGCCATAGAAGAGATAGGTGGGCCCACCCGCAAAGAAGGAGGCGAGGATCGTGCTCACGGTAATGTTGATCTGCGTCACGGAGAGACCGAGGAGCGACGGCACCATCAGCGCGCCGATCCTCCGTACGCCTGGATGGCCGGGTGCAAACCGGAATCCGAACAACATGCCGCGTAGACGCAAGCCGGGCAACTGCATGGCGAACTGCGCCGCGCCTCCCGCTACGACCCCGATGGCTACGCCGAGGATCGGCTCCGGCATAGTTGGCGACAAAAAGAGCGCGCAGCCGATGATAAAGATATTAAAGAACACCGGCGAGAACGCCGGCGCCGCGAAGGCACGCGTGGAATTCAGAATACCCATCGCCAGCGCCGCCAGACTGATAAAGATCAGATAGGGGAACATGATCTGAGTGAGCAGCGTGGTCATGCCCAGCTTCGCGGGATCGTCATGAAACCCTGGCGCCAAGAGCCAGACGATTCCAGACGCCACGATAATACCCAGGATCGTGATACCTGTCACGATCGTGAGCAGTGTGGTGAAAACGGCGCTCGCCAGTTCCCAGGCATCTCGCTTCGACTTGAGCGTCTGATATTCCGTGAAGACCGGGATGAAGGCGGAAGACATCGACCCTTCCGCAAATAACTCACGAAGCAAGTTGGGGACACGATAGGCGACGAAGAAAGCATCTGCCGCAGGCGTAGCCCCAAAAAGGTTCGCCAACACCATGTCGCGGATGAACCCGAGAATGCGACTGGAGAAGGTAGCCACGCCGATCAAGCCGGCCGCTTTGACCACCGAGCGAGTCTCATCCTGTGCATTCATTGGAGCTGGGGACACCACAGTAGGATCGGACATGAATCGGGATTCTAGCGGAACGACGCAAGGCAGTCTATCAAGCCGACGATTAGCCCTCATTATTCATGAAGGTTCGTCGCGAAAGCGTACAGACGCGAAGCGAGACGGGCGCTCGGAGACGTGAAGCCCTGAGG
>PLBR01000112.1 GCA_003135435.1 Nitrospira sp.
GCGTGCGCGATATAAAGGAAGTGCTCGAAAAACTTGCTGGCGATATCCTCGTAGGCGGCGTCGTGCTGCGCGAGTTCGAGCGCAATTGCCATCATATCGAGCGAGTAGACGGCCATCCAGCTCGTGGCGTCGGATTGATTGAGGCGCACGCCGGGCGGCAGTTTTGCGCTGCGATCGAAGGGGCCGATGTTATCGAGGCCGAGGAATCCGCCGGCGAAGACGTTGTTGCCCGAGGGGTCCTCTCGATTGACCCACCAGGTGAAGTTTAACAGCAGTTTCTGAAAGACGCGCTCCAAGAACAAGTAGTCGGCAACGCCGTAGAGCTTGTGCTCGATCTGAAACGTGCGATACGCCGCCCAAGCATGAACCGGCGGGTTGACGTCGTCGAAGGCCCACTCGTAAGCCGGCAGCTGTCCGTTGGGATGCATGTACCATTCGCGCAGCATCAGGACGAGCTGTTCCTTAGCAAACGTCGGGTCGACAAGCGCGAGGGGGATGCAGTGAAACGCGAGATCCCAGGCCGCATACCAGGGGTACTCCCACTTGTCCGGCATCGATATGACATCGGCGTTATAGAGGTGCGTCCAGTCTGAGTTCCGGCCGTGGATGCGTTCACGCGGCGGCTCCGGCATACTCGGATCGCCTTTGATCCATCGATTCACTTCGTAGTGATAAAACTGTTTGCTCCAGAGCAATCCGGCAAAAGCTTGCCGCTGCACTCTGCGCGCGTCTTCCGACAGATTGCTCGGTGCAAGACTGTCATAAAACTCGTTCGCCTCTTGGAGACGCGCCATAAAGACCGCGTCGAAATCCTGCTTGGCAAAGCCTGGGCTCTGTGCTTCGTTGGTTAATCGCAAGCAGATGGTCTTTGCCTCACCGGGCGCTAACGTGAGCACATACTGGGCTGCGGCTTTGGTGCCCAGGTTATCCGGATTGACCGCTTCCTTCTCGCCCTGCACGACATAATCGTGAAAGCTATCCTTCACGTACCGCGCGCCTTCTTGGTCGCCATAGAGACGGCGGGTGTTGGTCTCATTTTCTGTGAAGAGCAGGGTGGGCTCGCCCTCGCAGAGTAGCCGGCGCAGGCCATAGTACTCGTGCTGCGTCTCGATGACGCTCATCTGGTTCATCGACTCCCCTTGCTTGAAACGGGGGCGCCGGATGTCCGATCCCCAGGACCAGGTGTTGCGAAACCAGAGAGTCGGAAGCAGCGTGAGTTCGGCCTGCTCGGGGCCACGATTCACGACCTGGATACGGATGCACAGATCTTCCGGCGTCGCCTTGGCATACTCCACAAACACGTCAAAGTACCGGTTCTCGTCGAAGACGCCGCTGTCGATCAACTCAAACTCCGGATCTTGACGCCCTCGACGGCGATTCTCCTCGACCAGCCGGGTATAGGGGAACGCCGCCTGCGGGTATTTGTAGAGATATTTCATGTAGGAATGCGTCGGCGTCGAATCGAGATAGAAATAGTACTCCTTCACGTCCTCGCCGTGATTGCCTTCGTTACCGGTGAGGCCGAACACGCGTTCCTTCAAAATAGGATCGCGTCCATTCCACAAGGCAACGGCGAAGCAAATCAGTTGGTGGCGATCGCAGATGCCGGCGAGGCCATCCTCGTTCCAGCGATAGGCACGGGATCTGGCATGATCATGGGGGAGCGCTTCCCAAGCTGTACCGTGTGGGCTGTAGTCCTCGCGCACGGTTCCCCAAGCCCGTTCGCTCAGATAGGGCCCCCACCGTTTCCAATGGCGCTGACGTTTCGCGTCCTCTTCAAGGCGCTGCTGTTCTGCCAGGATCGGTGCTTGAGAAGCGGAAGCGGTCTGACGATGAGAGGCCATGCGACTCCTTCGGTAGAAAGCGTACAGAGCCAGAATCGGCCGACGGCGGAAAATCTTTCAGCAGGCTAGTACCGGGCTGCGCCTGTAGTCAAGCGGAGGCGATAGACCGATAAGCCACCCGTGATGAACAGGGTCTGCCCATCCTCTCCCCACGCAATATTAGAGGTCGGTTGCCCCGTCTCGATCGTGCCCAGGTGATGACGAGACACTGCTGATAGCGCTTCCACAACGGCATGATGGATGGCGGAGCCTCTGCCGTTGGTCGCTCAAGCAGCGACAGACCACGGCAACCACTGAGCAGGATTGTGAGCAGGCAGACTGTCCAACGCATAGACATCTGTCGGTGAAAGGTGCGCACTCTTACAGGCTTGGTGAAAGATGGGAAGGGAAGAGGGGTATTGAAAACTGGTGAGCCGGCTGGGGCTCAAACCCAGGACCCTCGCTGAATTGGTTATGAGCGGTCTCACTGAGGCGGGCAATACGGGAAATTCCTCCTGCGTTGCAGGCCCGCCCGCAGGCCGAGTACTGCGGAGACGTGGATGAAGTGCCTCCGGTTGAGTGGATGAAATGTTGGCTCCACAATCCATCCTCGCATTCTGCACCTCACACGAAGACTAAGGATGCCCGGCGAACTGGCGGGGCGGAGCCACGCTGGGCTCCGCTAGCCGCCAGGACGTCAGGCGTCGTCAGATCCGACGACTCAGAGAAGCTACTTGCCCTTGCCACCCTCCATCATCTTCCCGTCCATCATCACCATCTGGCCCTCCTGCAACTGCATTTCTTTCCCGTCCTTCGTTACCAACTTGCCTTTCATCATGACCTTCGTGCCGTTGGACAGTGTCGTCTCGCGATCCATCCGGGTAATCTCCTTCCCGTCCTGCATCATCGTCATCTTGCCATCCTTCATCATGATGCCATCCTTTTCGGCGGCCACAACGGGTGAGGAAAGGAATGACACGGACAAGAAGAGCCCAACAACTGCGAGTGTAACGATTCTATACTTCTTCATGGCTTATCTAACCCTCCAATTTATTAATGAGTGGTGTGAATGAACTGTCTCGGACAACGTGGAAGCTGGAGCGGCACGGAGGGCCGCGCCCGGCTTGGATGGACGTGAAAACGGCCTCGTTGCTCGATTGCCACCGTTCGCCAGGGTCGAAGCCGTGCCTACTTCGTAGTTGCCGTGTACGGGCAGGTTCGCATGGTTGGTGCGGCGATACGTGAGCCGATAAGTGGGATAGCCGCTGTAGTAGCGGGCACGGGCTCACAGCCAAGACTCGAAGAACACGACCACGCATCACAAATAGCCGCCCGCCTTATCCACAACGGGCAAGCTCGTCGCGCGATGCTCGTGGGGTTTCCGACGTGTTTCGTCAACCCTCTCGCTCGTACCATAACAGGTACACGAGGGTTGCATGATCTTTTCGACGCGCACTTGCGAAGCGCGCCGGTCATCAGCCGCCACGCCGCAACACACGTCGCGCTCGGTGACGACGCCAACCAACTTGAGTGGTTCTGTATCCTTAACCACAGGCTACGCAGCCGCAGCCTAAATTAGGCATCGCTTGCGCGGCGTATGCCGCAGAACCTTGCGGGGGACAGCACGAAGACGCTTCGATCGGTTTCATCACATCGCTACAACAACTCATTTTCTTTTCTTCCTTCTTGATCTGCGCAACGATTCATTTAGAGCGGCGCAGTATACAATTGTTCTTGGAGGCTTTCAAGTACACCGGCATCGGATTCGTGCAGTCAATGTGGGCTGATATGTCGGCAGCCAGACTCTCAGCACGCTCTTCCATCATCGTGCCGCCCAGCGTCAGGCTCCTTACCCGCATTATTCACGAAGCTTCTGCTGCAAGCGTGAATACGCGGCTGTGACGGGCAGTCTCGCCGTTCAGCCCTTCGACATACTGCACGAGTATGCCTCAGGGCTTCACGCCTCCGAGTGCCCGTCTCGCTTCGCATCTGCACGCTTTCGCGACGAACCTTCATGAATAATACGGGCTAAGGGCAATGGGCCCTGCATATCGATCCGGTCGTAGCACTGATCGTTCACGCACGTTCCATTACATCGAGTGCGCAGCATGATGGATGCTGGGGCCTCTGCGCTTGGTCGCTCAAGTAGCGACAGACATGGCAACCACTGAGGAAGATTGTGCGCAGAGAGACTGTCCAGCGCATGGACATCTGTCAGCGACATGTGCGTGCGCTTACACGCTTGGGAAAAGATGAGAGAGGAAAAGGGGTATTGAAAACTGGTGAGCCGGCTGGGCCTCGAACCCAGGACCCTCGCCTTAAAAGATCGAACAGATGAATTCACACAGGGGCTTGGTTTTGTGAAGGTTCCCCGTTCTTTCTTTGCTCACAAGGACGTGAGATGAGAAGTGGCCCCATTCATTTGAACAGCAGCGCGAGTTGAACACCTCGCCCATCGGTTGAATACCCGACCGAGAAAATGTCTCAACTGGGCCACGCCACTGGAGGTCTATGCGCAACTACGCCATCATTCACCCGTTGCACTTGGAACTTGAAACCGCCATTGAGCCATTAGTCTCGGTTAATCGGACAGCTGAGCCATCTGGCCATGTCCCACGCCGGTAGCAAGCCCCCTCGAAAGATGGGTTGACGGCTTTGTCTCTATTGCGATAGTGTGTCATTGTAATCGGTGGAACAATCTAGAGGTGGAGGCTAACATTATGAATCGTCATCAACGGAAATACCTGTCCTCGTCTGTGCTTGCCAGCACCGCCTTCGGTGCGCTTCTTCTTTGTAACCCTTCGCCGGGATTGGCCGTGCCACTACTGGGTTCGGATTTGGCGAGCTTCGCGGTTCTGGGCTCCTCGACGGTGACCAATACCGGCGCGACCACCCTCACCGGAAATCTGGGTGTCTGGTCATCCGGAGGTGCCAATGCCATCACTGGCCAGACCACCATTACCATCAATGGGGACCCCGCACTGACTACAGGAGCCGTGTTTGTCCACGCAGGTGATGCGCTCGCGCAATCAGCTCAGGGTCAACTCACTACGGCCATCACTAATCTGGGACTCATGGGGACCGGTACCACCCTGGTAAATCCGGACCTGAGTGGAGTGACGCTCGTGCCGGGCGTCTATACGGTTCACGCGGGCACGAGTAATTTGACAGCAACTCTCCCACTCACTCTCGACGGCGGGGGCAACGCCAATGCGGCCTGGGTGTTCCAGATGGACAGCACCCTGATCACCTCGCCTGGCTCGAAAGTGAACGTGATCAATACAGGTTCAGGTGCCGGCGTGTTTTGGGATGTCCGTAGCACCGCGACTATTGACACCACCACTTCGTTCCAAGGAAATATTCTCGCGCTCACGAGCATCAACCTGTTAACCGGCGCAACAATTGGTTGCGGTAGAGCCTTGGCAAATACTGCTACAGTGACCATGGATACGAACACCATCGGCAGCGGCTGCGGCGCGGAAACC
Source organism: Nitrospira sp. (assembly GCA_003135435.1). Classification (GTDB taxonomy): domain Bacteria; phylum Nitrospirota; class Nitrospiria; order Nitrospirales; family Nitrospiraceae; genus Palsa-1315. The sequence continues at coordinate 5,309 of PLBR01000112.1, forward strand.
GGGGGGGTGGGCAGCAACGCTTTCAGCGGCGGTCTGACGGTTCCAGTGGGTGGGGGCACCCCAACATTCCTCCCGTTTGCCTCCGTCGGTGGCGGTAGCGCGACCGCTCCCGAGCCCACCTCTCTGCTCCTCATCGGCACTGGCCTTGTCGGCTTGGTTTTTGCGGTGCGGCGAAGGAAACCATCTGCAGGCGGGCATGCAGTCGACGAGCTGCCGGTGTAGACCCGGAAGGCGGCAGACATTTCGGATGAGATGAGGTCCGCACGCCCCGCCCCCGGCCTGCCACGATCCAGCGCATTGTGAGCCCACCGCGACCACCTCGCCGCTGGCGGCGACCCAAACTTGGCTCCCGTGGTCGGGTGAGCCCGAAAGCCGTGCACCGGGTCTGGTAAGCCCATGGGTTCAAGCCGCATCGGACCGTAACCTTCCAACTCAGTCGCGATCCCCAGTTCGTGGAGAAGTTGACGGCTGTGGTCGGGCTCTGCCTGAATCCGCAAGACAAAGCCCTGCTCTTCTGTGCTGACGAGAAAAGTCAGATCCAAGCCTTGGACCGCACTCAGCTAGGGCTGCCCTTGAAGAAGGGGCGCGGGGCGACGATGACCCATGACCCTAAACGGCATGGCACGACGACCCTGTTTGCCGCGCTCAATGTCCTCACGAGCAAGCTGATCGGGACATGTCAGTGTCCGCATCGCCATCAAGAATGGCTGCGGTTCCTCACGTTGCTGATCAGCACACCCCGCCGACCCGGTTGCTGCACCTGATCGTGGACAACTACGCGACCCATAAACATCCCACGGTGTTGCGCTGGCTCAAGCGCCATCCGCGGTTCCACATGCACTTAACTCCCACCAGGAGTTCGTGGCTCAATCTCATTGAACGGGGATTCTAGACCACTTCAGTTTCGTCTTGGGCGAGTCTTAGAAATTCTCGATCCCGTTCATGTGCCGCGTTGACTGGTGGAGAAACTCTCTGGTGAACGCGTGGGACCGGTAGCCCTCGGTGATCAGGCCGTTGTAGCTGCCGTATTGATCTGAGTTATGAGTTTTTGAGTTAATTGTTCTGCCCCAAGGACTTTCTGGCTTATTACGGCTTGAAGCGTCTCCCGCATGACATGAGGTGACAGGACGATCGTTTACTCACACCCCTGCTGGCTGACCTAAACCGTGTGACAGTGAACCGGAGGGGCCCGAGCCTGAATTAGTCGCTCACGCAGGGAAGGTCTATTTCCCCAGAAGGCCAGTACTTCAGATGGATATGCTTTCATTTTTTAACGTGGTAGAGTTATCAAATGGTTAGATGGCTTCCTCATCTGTGTCTCATCGTCAGTACTGTCTTCCTGGTCTCCTGCTCGGAGGCTCCCTCAGAACGAGCCGCCAGATACGAAACCCGCGCTGACGGATATGTTCAACAGAAAAAGCTCCGCGAAGCGGTGATCGAATATAAGAACGCCGTGCGGGCTACCCCGGATAATCCTGTCATCCACTGGAAGCTCGCGAAGGCGGCTTCGATGATCGGAGATTCTTCCACAGCCTTCACCTCCCTCAGTCGGGTCGTGCAACTTGATCCGACTCATTTCGACGCGAAATGGTCCCTCGGCGATCTGTATCTTGTCGCAGGCAAAACCGACGAAGTCGCCAAGATCGCTGACACGTTACTCGCCGCTCGTCCGCAACATCCCGCCGCCTATCTCCTTCGTGCCGGCCTCGCCCTGGGAGCAGGCCAGGCCACGGAAGCGATTGGACTCCTGAAACAGGCAGTCGAGCTCGATCCGACGATGGTGCGGTCCCTCCTCGCCCTCGCGGACATCTACTTTGCGCAACAAGAGCCGAAGCAGGCCGCCGAGTGGTATGAGCGCGCGGTCAAAGCCGATCCAAATTCTGCGGATGTGCACATCGCTCGCGGACAATTCCTGCTCGCGACCGGAACTCATGATGAAGGGCGGAAGGAGTTTCGAAAGGCGGTCGAGCTGAGTCCGGATCAGGAACAGGTCCGGCTCGTGCTCGCGAACCGGTATATCGCGCTCGGCCGGCGGGATGAAGCCGAACGCGAATTGGCCGGACTCATTGCCGACATAAATTCCAATAAGGCACGCAAGGCCCTCACCGAGCTGAAGCTTGCCGCGGGTCAGGTCGCGGAGACGAAACCCCTTGTGAACGCGATTCTCGAAGCCGATGAGCACGACCCGGTCGGCATCTACCTCAAGGGGCGCATCGCCCTCGCAGAGCACGAGGTGCTCCAGGCAGTCGGCCTGTTCCAAGAGGCCATCGGACGGGATGCGACTCTGGCCGGGCCTCACCTCTATCTGGGGCTGATCAGGTCTGCGCAGGGCCGTGTGGACTCAGCACAGGAAGAGCTGCGCGAGGCGACTCGGCTTCGCCCCGACAACGAGACTGCACACCTGGCTCTCGCCAATTTGTATCTTACGCAACAGAAGCCGGCTGAGGCTGAGAAAGAGGCGTGGCAGACGTTGCGACTGAACCCAGCGAGCCTCGAAGCGGCAGTGCTGTTCGGCGATGCGCTCGCAGCGGGAAAGAGCTGGGCCAAGGCAGAAGAGGTGTATGGCGCGATCATTCGCCATTTCCCTGGACAACTTGTTGGCTACGTGAAGATGGCTGCTCTCCGCAAGCTGCAAGCGCAGCCGGCCGAGGCTGCACAGCTCTTCTCGCAAGCCCTTGTCCATGCCCCGAGTAATCTTGCCATTCTGCAGGAGTACCTGGTAGCCCTCGTGGAGTCGAAGCAAGCTCAAAAGGCAGACTCCATTCTCGGGGAGTATCTCGCCAAAGCCTCGCGTGATCCGAATCTGTGGAGACTCGCAGGTCGGTTGTACGTCTCTCAGCGCAAGACTGACCAAGCCGAAAAGGCCTTCAGGAAAGCGGTCGAACTCGCGCCGGATCTGGCGCTGGGCCACTATGAGCTCGGCCAATTGTATCTCTTGGAGAATAAGCCGCCGGCGGCAGAATCGGCATTTCAGACCGCACTCAAAAAGGATGACACGAATTCGAATGTCCACACGGCTCTGGGCGTCCTGTTGGCTTCGCGGGGAGAGAGCACTCAGGCTAATGAGCACTACCGTCGGGCCTTTCAGCTCAACCCCCAGGATGTTATCGCTGCCAACAATCTTGCGGCGAGCCTGACCGAACAGCAGGAACTCGACGACGCGCTCGGCTTTGCACGCCTTGCTCTGGATTTGGCCCCATCAAGCCCCGCGATCAAAGATACGCTCGGGTGGGTCTATTACAAGCAGGGCTGGTTCGACAAGGCCTATCCGTTCCTCGCCGAAGCCTCGGCGGCGCTCCCGCTGCATCCGCTCGTCCGTTATCATCACGCGGTGGCTCTTGCCAAGATCGGAAAGCACGACGAGGCGCTTGCCGAGCTGAAAACGGCGCTGTCACTCCCGGGCGGTTTCCCCGGGGCAGATCGTGCTGCCCAGATGCTCGCGTCGAGCAAGATTGAAGATTAGTGTGAGAATCGCCCGGTGGTAGTGTCCAGCGAGGTCCGCGCATGGAGAACTCTTTAGTCAATCCTTCTCAAACGGTGGAAGACTCGAGACCGTTGCGCTCTTCGGCTGAAGGGGAACCGGCCCGCCTCGGCCATTATCCCTTTCTGCTGCGAGCCGTTGGACTCGGCATTCCTCTCATACTGCTCTGCGCCCCTACCGTCGGCGACCTTGCGAACTTATGGTGGACCCGGTACGGCTTTTCTCATGGATTTCTCGTGCCCCTGGTCAGTCTCTATCTTGCATGGCTTCAGAAGCCTGCTTTGCAGCACATTCCTATCGCCCCGGCGCTAGGACCGGGATTGCTCTGGCTGGTATTTGCCACCCTGCTGCTCCTTGCGAGCCAAGCCGGTGGCGTGATCACAACCGCAAGCGTGGCGTTGATTCTGGTTCTCGCAGGGCTCATTTTGCTCCTGTGCGGGTATGGCTATCTGAAAGCGCTGGCGTTTCCGCTTGTTTATCTGATCTTCATGACGCCTATCCTTGATTTCCTGACCGAGCCCCTTGATTGGCCCTTTCAACTCCTCACCGCGAGCATGTCTGTGTCCATGCTGCAGGCACTCGGAATTCCCGTCCTTCTGGAGAACAGCCTCTACATCATTTTGCCCACAGTCACGTTGGAAGTGGCCCGGCAATGTAGCGGGGCTGGATTGCTCATTGCCGTTCTGGCCATCGGATTGCCGCTGGCGTATCTCACCCTGCAGGCCTGGTGGAGCCGGATCACCTTGGTCGTGTCTTCGGTCATGATCGCGATCGTGGCTAATTGGATACGTGTGACTATCATGGGGGTCTACGCTCAATCGGGAGGCAAGGATCTTCACGGCCCATACCATATTCTGCAGGGATTGTTTGTCGATTGGGTCGCGTTTGCGTTCTTGTTCGTGGGGGCCTGGCTTCTGGGGAGGTTGGAGAAACCTGCTCCGACACCTGCCTTGCCTCGGGAACAGGGATCCTTCAGTGGATTCAACTTTCATGGTGCGGCATGGAACCGCGCTTGGTGGCTAGGAACCATCACGATTGCGGCGGCGGCGATTTTTCTGTACTCGCTCGATCGCGGGGGGACGGCCCTCAAGAAGGATCTTGCGACGTTCCCTGCCGTCCTTGGCGATTGGGTCATTGACCACACTCTGAAAGAGGATTCATTGATTGGACTACAGGACGTTGACGAATCACTTGTGCGAACCTATCGAGCGCCTGACGGCCGGCGCGTACACCTGTACGTCGCGTACACCAAAACGCAACGCCAGGGCAAAGAACTCGTGGGAATGGAAACTGCTCCACTTCATGAGAGTGCAATCGCCACCGATCTGCGGATCGGAGCGGTTTCGCTGCCGGCGAATCGCACCTTCATCGATAAAAGCCATCGACACATCCCGGCTGTCTTTTGGTATCACATCAATGGGATGAGCTATGCCGATCGCTCTCAGGCGAAACTGGCGACGATCAAACAGGCATTTTTGCGCGGGCGTACGGATGGCGCGCTCGTGCTGGTGTCTGCTGAGCTTCACCCCGGTCAGAGCGAGGAGCAGTGGAAGGCGCAGGAAGAGTTCGCCGGCGTCGTGTTCCCCCTTATGCAAGAGTATCTCCCTTGAATATGACCGCCCCACTCACCATTCGCGCAGTGACTTCCCTTGAGGAATTCAAGGGCTTGACCCAGGAATGGGAGCAGCTGCTCCGCACCGTGCCCGGTCACAGCCTCTTTCTCACCTGGGAGTGGTTGTACTGCTGGACCAAACATTATCTGGGAGACCGCCGGCTCCGGATCCTCTTGATGCTCGACGACCAGGAACGCCTGGTTGGCATCGTACCGCTCTATCTCCGCACGACGAGGGCACACGGTCTGATCCCTTTCCGCGAATTGCGATTCCTGGGCAGCGAAACCGTCTGTTCGTCATACCTTGATGTCATCGCGAATGAGAAGCAGAAGCGCGCCACACTCCAGGGCCTCTACTGTTACTTGTTCAACGAAGCGCGAGGGGAGTGGGATGTCCTCACCCTCGCTGAGGTGCCTGCCGAGTCTTCCACGATCGACATATGGAACGAGTTGTTCGATGAGGCAGGTAAAGTTGGAGAGATCGTGAGTACGACCTGCTGTCCTGTTATCCGGCTGTCCGGAGACGTCGATACCTATCGAGCCGGTCTTGGACGAAGCAGACGGTATACCTTGCAACGAAAGATAAAATTCCTCCAAGGGGCCGGACGGATAGAGTACTCGCGTGCCACGAGTCCTGCCGAAGTCGATACAGCACTCGATTGCTTGATCACCCTGCATCAACGCCGATGGAGCATCGGTTTGAGCGGAGGCGTGTTTGCAAGTGAACGCTCCAAGCGGTTTCACAAGGAAATCGTTCAGGTCCTGAGCGAGCGAGGGGGGGTCAGTATCGATCTGTTGAAGCTGGATGATCGACCGCTCGCGGCCATCTATGGATTTATCTATCAGGGGGTCTATTACTTCTATCTGCCTGGGTTCGATCCCGCAGGCCCTTCTAAGGCCAGTCCTGGCCTGCTCCTGCTGTATTACCGTATTGAGCAGGCAATCCGTGACGGTGAGCATACGGTCGATCTGTTGTGGGGTGCAGAACCATACAAACTCGAATGCGCCACGGATCTCCGAAGGTCGGTGACGCTGCGCTACTACAATCGGCACGCTCGTGCCCTTGGTCTCAAACTGCTGGAGAGCGCCAAGCACGCAGTCAAGATACTGGTGAGGTAGCGCGAGGGCAGGCCAGAACGGAGCATCAGTGATGAGGAGTTGCTCGTGAAACTGATCGTCACGGTTGACGTGGAAGAAGACCAATGGGGAGTCACACCGTCTCGCTATGCAACGGTCCAGAACGTTCGCCGGCTTCCCACCCTGCAGAAGCTGCTCCATGAGTTTGGCAGCATTCCGACGTACCTGCTCACCTATCCCGTGGTGAGTGATCCGCGCGCGGTGGCCATTCTGCGAGAAATTCTGGAAGGGGGTGGTTGCGAGATCGGGATGCATTGTCATCCGTGGAATACCCCGCCTTATGAGGAGCGCCTGAACAACTACAACAGCATGCTCTGTAATTTGCCGGTGACCTTGCAGTTTGAGAAGTTACAGCGCTTGCACGAAGCCATTCAGAACAATTTCGAGATCACTCCCATCGCATTTCGTAGTGGGCGTTGGGGATTCGATCCGGAAGTCGCCAAGAACATCGTCCGGCTCGGATATCGCATCGACACGTCGATCACGCCGTATACGTCCTGGGCTGAATGCGACGGGCCGGATTTCTCACGGTTCTCTCCACAGCCCTACGAGTTCACGTATCCTCCTGTCGCAGACGGGTATTTCGGAACCAGTCTTCTGGAACTGCCGGCAACGATCGGCTACCTTCACGGTGAATTTGAATCCTGTGCACGGCTGGTCCGAAGTCTCGGAAGAACTCCGTTTCGGCAATTCAAGGTCGGCGGGATCTTGTCGAAGCTGCGCCTCCTTCGAAAGGTGTGGCTATCTCCGGAAATGGAAACTCCGGTCCGGATGATTCAACTGGTTCGGCAGATGATGAGCCAGGGATATGAGGTCCTGAATCTTGTCTTCCACTCGACCGCGCTCCAGAAGGGATGCAACCCTTTTGTGCGCACCGAAACGGACGAGCAGCGTTTTCTGGCAAATCTGCATCGGTTTCTCGAGCTGGTGAAGGAAGAGGGCGTGATGTGTACAACGCTTTCCGAGGCTGCAAGACTGCGACCTAGCCCCCTTAACCGGGTCCAGATCATCAGTGAGGGTCGGGCCGAAAGGAGGGCCGGATGCCACGTCTTCGTCACACCGTCGAACAGATTCTGGCCAAGTTACGTGAAGCCGAGCTAGCGTTGAGTAAGCGCGAGCCAGCCTAAACGGTATGTCTACAAAACCCTGTCAGATCACGTGACATGGGGGCCGATGTCTCGATTCTCGGACTGTTTAACCGGAAATCCAATCTGAGCCGGTTGCATCACCCTATTGGATTGGGCTGAAGGTGATGCGGAACACGGACAATACCGAATTCCGCTCCCTCTGAGAAAGCACCCCAATATGGGAGGGAGTGGCTCTGGAAATGGAACCATTCATCCCCGTCACTCGCGTGCAATCCTGCTGAAATGGGCATGGAGAGCACGCGTTTTTGAACAATTCTTTCCCTATGCACTCTCGACCACCTGGTAGATCCCTGCTCGCCCGTCTTACGTAATACTCAGTCTTCCTATATTCATGTACCAAAAGTACATTCCCTTCGGCTTGCTGCGTGACCGTTGTCCCTCATGGTCCCTCACTGTCCTAAGCAGGCCTAAGCTGGGTACTTCCCACACTCATCTCACACCGGTATGGTCAGCGCCGTGCTGAGCCGCACCAACAGAAAGGACTGGGCATGAAGAAGGATTTGCTCACGGTGAAGGAATTGGCGGCAGAACTTCGCATGAGCCCGAAGTCGATCCAGCGGGCCTATCGCAAGGAGAAGATCCCCGTGCAGTGGCTGGGTCGCATGGCTCGGTTCGATCTCGCGAAAGTTCGACGGGCGATGGAACGCAACGGACGAAGCCGCATGCGTCGTCTCAACGGCAACTCGACACCGCAGGGCGCGACCGCCGGCCAGGGCCGGCGGCGCGCACAGCAGAAACGTCCCTGTTCGGTAAGACGGGGGCTTGTATAGCAGAGGAGTGAAAGGACCGTTCATGGACCACTGCATCTTTACAGAAACCCTTGATTGGCTCGCGTTCACCGTCCCTCAGGCCACGGTTGACGAGATCGGTCCCGTCGTCAGGGGTGAATGATTCGAAACGACGACGGGTTTTCGTGGCTATCCCACCTGCTGGCTCACGACCCAAGGCCGACAGGGTGTCGGCAAACTCGGGACGGGTGCCCCTCGCAATCGCAAAGAAGTCCACGTGGATCTCTTAGGGGGCATTGTCTCCAGTTGGGACGAAGCCAAGATCCGCTCGGTCCTGACCTGGGTCTTTACCCGTGGCGGGCATATTACCCGGATGGATGTGGCCCTGGATGATCGGGCGGCACTGGTCTCCATCGCACAGATCAAACAGGCCGTGGACGCAGGACAGGCCGTGACGTGATCACAGAAATTCCAGGTCCTTGCCGGGTCCTCGTTGCGCGACGGCTCCTCCACGGGCGACACCCTCTACTTCGGCAGTCGGGTGAGTCAAACCATGTTGCGCGTCTACGACAAACGACTGGAACTCGAACAAAAAGGCCGAGCCGAGGCAAAGGACTATGGCGTCCGGTGGGAGTTAGAAATCAAAAAGGACCGCGCGCAAGCTTGTGCCAATGCCTTGCTCACGCTGGAGCCGGACGATTGGCGGGAATTCCTCGTCGGCATTCTCCGCTCGTATGTGGCTTCCGCGAGACCACCCGCGACGCGGAACCCTGGGAAAAGTATCGGGCACCGATCTTGGCATGGTGGGCCTTGCTGACCGAAGGCTTCACACGCTGCCGGCTTGTGGTGGAAAAGGTCCATCAGACGCTCGATGAGGTGTGTCAGTGGCTGGGCCAGTCGATCAGCGCGATGCTGGCGCTGGCCTACTTTCGCCGAGGTGAACAGTTTCTGCAGGAGTTGATCTACACGGGCTCCAAGAAATGGAAAGCACGGCACCTCGCCATGCTGCATGAGGGAAGGAACCAGCGACCCTATGTCCTCCGTCCCATCTAAGGAGTGGCAACGCATGTGTCCAGGCTGTTGAGCGCGAGGCTGTGGCTGCCGGTGGATTCACGGGGCGTTAGTCCTGACCTGCCGCGACTGTGATTCGGAATTTACGTTTCTACCAAAAACCCGGTCGTTGGGCCGGGGCCATTGGGTCAGAAATATCTCTGACCCGTCATCTCAACCAGGAGGACCGCATTATGATGGTGAAAGCCGAAGGCAGCGTGCAGGGGTATGTCGAACGGAAGGGCAAGGAGAACCGGGTGTATCGGCCGATGGATCTCTATGTGAAGGACAAATATCCGGGGAACCTGGCCTGAACATCCCGGAGGAGCATCACCACCTCATCGAGGTCTGTAAGCAGCCGGGAGGGAAGCATGCGCCCGCGTCGGTGGAGATTCGTAAGTTCGAGCTCACCGGCAAGATCTTCTTCGATCTCGTCGCGCTGGAGATTCTGAAGTAAGGCACGGGACGGGAGGAAGGCCAATGGACCTGACCAGCATCATGATCAGTGCAACGTGGAGTGGATTTGTACAAGGCACAACGTCTGCTTGGTCACAAGACCAGCCTGATGACGCAATGGTATACGCATCATTCGCCGGAGAGTTTGAGAGAGGGAGTGAACGTCTTGGATGAGCCTCAACCGCAGCGAGTTAGCACAAATTTAGCACAAGGGGCGATTTTGAACGGTGTTGCGAGAGCAACAACTCTCGGAAGTTATTGATTATTAATGGTGAGCCGGCTGGGCCTCGAACCCAGGACCCTCGCCTTAAAAGGGCGATGCTCTACCAACTGAGCTACCGGCTCACTGAATGGAAGATAGGAATTCTACCACTGACGATCGGCCTGTGCCTAGAGAGAAAATTCATGGCTTACCGCGCACGTGGGCGGGTCTTGAGTGGGTTGCGAAGAATAATGGTTTCGCTGCGCTTCGAACCGGTTGAGATCATATCGATGGGACACTCGGAGATGTCCTCAAGATACTGGAGATAGCGCTTAGCTTCCACGGGAAGCTGTTTATACGTAGTCGCGCTTGTGGTAGAGCCGGACCATCCCTTAAACATCTTATACACCGGCTCACATTCGGTCAGCGCTTGGAGATCGGCCGGCATGTCTCGATAGAGCTTCCCCTGATATCGATAGCCGGTGCAGACCTTGAGTTCCTTGCAGCCGTCGAGCACATCTAGTTTCGTGACGGCCAGTGACGTGAGCCCGTTCACTTTGGTGGCGTATCGCACGACGACGCCGTCGAACCAGCCGCAGCGGCGCGCACGTCCCGTCGTCGATCCAAATTCTTTCCCTCGTGCTTGGAGCCCATCTCCCACCGCATCGGTCAATTCCGTGGGGAACGGCCCGCTGCCGACACGCGTGGTGTAGGCTTTGACGACCCCGAGCACCGCGTCGATCTTCGTCGGTCCAACGCCCGTTCCCGTTGAGGCGCCGCCGGCCGTTGAACTGGAGGAGGTGACGTAGGGATAGGTGCCGAAGTCCACATCCAAGTGTGTCCCTTGCGCCCCTTCGAACAACACGGTCTTCCCTCCCTCGATCATCTTATTGACGAGCATGGCGGTATCGACGATATGGCTCTTCAGTCGATCGGCATAGCCCATATACTGCCGGAACACTTTGTCGACATCGAAACGTTCCAGCTTGTACAGTTGCTCAAGAAACCAATTGATCTCGACCACGTTCTCTTCGAGTTTGGTTCGAAACGCCTTCGGATTGAGCAGATCCCCCATTCGAATACCGATCCGCGACATCTTATCGGCATAGGACGGGCCAATCCCCCGCCCCGTCGTTCCAATTCGGCGAGAGCCCTTAGACTGTTCAGCCGCTTTGTCGATGGCCTTGTGATACGGCAGAATGAGATGGGCGCGCTGACTCACGACAAAATTCTTTCCGATCTTCACGCCTTGCGTCTGGAGATGGTCCAGCTCCTCGATCAACGAGGCTGGGTCCACGACGACCCCGTTCCCGATCACACAGAGCGTCCCGCGATAGAGGATGCCTGAGGGGATGAGGTGAAACACGAAGGTGCCCCGTTGATTGATCACGGTGTGCCCCGCGTTAGACCCTCCCTGGTAGCGAACCACAGCATCAACATCGCAGGCCAAGATATCCACGATCTTGCCCTTGCCTTCGTCGCCCCACTGCGCCCCGACCACAACGAGATTTGCCATCGCCTTAAATGCTCCCAAAAAAGAGCCCTGGCTGGACTCATGGCCAGGGCCGGAGCGTCATGGTAGGAGCGCCTCTAATGATTGTCAAGAACCGTGATGGTCAGTTCAACCTTAGCTCTTCTCTCTCTTCTCATCTTCAAGGGCAGGCCCAAACCGTCTTTTATTGCGCGCGTCGAACGAGGGAAGTCTTCGACCGCGCGTTCCGCGAGCACAAGAGACGGTTGGGCTTGCCCAGTCCCATTTCTTGACTGTCGCGGGAGGGCCGTGTTAGCATGACCGCGGTTTCACAAGGATTTTCGCGTATTTCCAAGTCAACCGACATGGGGCTGTAGCGCAGTTGGGAGCGCGCGTGAATGGCATTCACGAGGTCGCCGGTTCAATCCCGGCCAGCTCCACCAAAACAATCACGTAGGTCCGCAAATCTCGACACCCACATCTAATAATCAACGAATGACCATCGGCTCCTTCCAGTAAGAACGATCCGCCTGGTTCACAACAACCTCTCATGCTTCAAATCGAGTCGGTCAGTAAACAATATTCCACGAAGATTCTGCTTGAGAATGTGACGGCGCATCTTCGCCCTGGTTCACGGGTCGGCCTGGTGGGGCCCAACGGCGCCGGCAAGACGACCATCTTTCGGATGATCCTCGAAGAGGAATCGCCGGACGAGGGAACCATCCGCAAGCGTCCTCGTCTCCGCATCGGCTACCTCCCGCAGGAACTCGAAACCATCACGGGCAAGAACGTGCTGGACGCCACCCATCGCGATCTCTATCCCGAACATGAGGCTGAACGTATCCTCATGGGGTTGGGATTTTCGGAGATCGACTTCGGCCGTGAGGTCGAAAAGCTGTCCGGCGGCTATCGGATGCGTGTCGCCTTAGCGCATCTGCTGCTGACCAACCCTGATGTCCTCATGCTCGACGAGCCGACCAACCACTTGGATAAACCGACGCAGCGCTGGTTCGAGCAATTCCTCTTGAACTCGGAAATGACCCTATTGATCATCAGCCATGACACGGCATTTCTCGATCGTGTCGTCACCCACATCTGGGATCTCCGACACCATAAGCTCGAAGAATATCGAGGCAACTATACCTCGTTCCAAAAGATCCGCGCAGAGCGGGACGCTCAGCGTGAGGCCGCCGCAGGGCGCCAGGCGAAAGAGATCGCACGGGTTCAAACATTCGTGGATCGGTTCCGCTACCAAGCGAACAAAGCCAGCCAGGTCCAATCGCGCATCAAGCAGCTTGAGAAGGTCAAGATGATTGAGATTAAGCGCGATCCCAAGCGGGTGAAGTTCAAATTCCCCCTCCCCGCAGCGAGTGGCCGGCAAGTCCTGGAACTCCAGGGCGCGGCGAAACGCTATGGGGAAAAAGTAGTGTATGAGAGCGTAGATTGTTCGATCGAACGTGGTCAGCGCGTGGCGCTGGTGGGAGAAAACGGCGCGGGGAAAAGCACGCTGCTCAAGATGTTGGCCGGAGTGTTGGAGCCAGACAAAGGCACCAGGTCAGTCGGCCATGGTGTCACCCTGCACTACTTTGCCCAACACCAGGCAGAGACCCTGAACCCCGAACATACCGTGCTCGACTCCCTCTCCGAGGTCTCCAGCCAAGCGGAAACCAACTTCCTCCGCGGGATTGCCGGTGCGTTCCTGTTCACCGGTGACGATCAGAAGAAACTGGTCAAGGCGCTGAGCGGAGGGGAACGCAATCGCGTCGCGCTCGCGCGAATGTTGGTCGAACCAGCCAATACCTTGTTGCTCGACGAGCCGACCAACCATCTCGACCCGGCTTCGGTCGATATGCTCACCGATGCGCTATCGGAATTCCCCGGCACGATTATCTTCATTTCCCACGACCCCACCTTTCTGACCAGAGTCTGCACGCGCGTCATTGAAATCGAAGAGGGCAAGGCCCGAAGCTTCTCCGGCGACTATGAGTACTATTTGTGGAAGAAAACGCAGGAGATCGAATCCATCAAGGAAACGAGTGACGAACTGAAGGGGGCGGATCGTGGGAAGACCGTCACGCCGACCAGGGCGATGGCCACGCAAGCTCCTGCCAAGTCCTCAGCCGGAGATCGACGCGATTTGAACAAGACCCAGGCCCGTCTGGAGAAGCAGGTCGCGCGGGCGGAAGCGGAGATCGGCGAGTGCGAAACCAAAATCAAAACACGGGATCTCGAACTGGCCAACCCCGCACTCTACAAAGATGAATCCACCAAGTGGAGCGCCCTGCAAATAGAGTATGACGGGTGGAAGAAGGATCTTGTACGGCTTACCGCCCGGTGGGAAACGCTCGCAGCTGAACTGGAAAGCGTCAAACAAAAGCTCACGGCATTCGCCTAGCGGGATAGCGCGCGGAACGGGCGAGACTAGCGGGAAAAGCGAGACACGCGAAACCAAAGATTGCTCGTCACGCACTTAGTTAGATAGAGGACTTGACCGTTTCTTCGAGGTAGTAATACAGCCAGCGGTTCTTCTCTTTCGTGACCAGCTCGTCCCAGACCACGCCGATCAGAAAGCCCTTCTCCCATGGCTTCGCCCAGGCGACTTTCCCGTCGAGCTTTTCCATCTGTTCCGCACGATCCGAATCGAGAAACGCCAACGACACGGTCACCGGCTGAGCCATCGCCATCTTCTCTTTCGTGTGCAACCCTGCGCCGACTCTATTGACGTTATCCAACACGGCCGTAATCGCCTTGGCGCCGCTCTTCGGTGAAATCAGCGCAGAGCCGACCAAAGTGGCCCGAACAAACTTGCGCCGTTCGTTTGTGGTGGCGATTGATGTAGTTGATTTCGGGCTCTGCCGCTTCATGGGCCTAAGTATAACCGATTAGAAAACTTTGTCCACCACACTCTGTGAGGCCCCTGCTTAGGTGTCTTTGGGCCGGTAATAGCGTCGCCCCTTGAGCGATTCCGGGAGGTGCTCCTGCTGCGCCTTGGCCTGGGGATCGTCATGGACATAGCGATACCCTTTCCCATACCCAAACCCCTTCATCAGCGAGGTGACGGCATTCCGTAAATGGAGCGGAACCCCTAGATTTCCATGGGTTTTCGCGTCTTCCATGGCCTCAAGAAGTCCGATATAGGAGGCATTATCTTTTCGCCTGGTCGCGAGGTAGGTCGTCCCCTGGGCCAGATTGATCTGCGCCTCGGGGAGCCCCACAAACTGCACGGCCTGAGCGACCGCAGCCGCGACCACCAGCCCCATCGGATCGGCATTCCCCACGTCCTCCGAGGCAAAAATAACCAGGCGCCGGGCGATAAATTTCGGGTCCTCTCCCCCTTCCAACATACGAGCGAGCCAGTAGAGGGCGCCGTTCGGATCGGAATCTCGAAGGCTCTTAATATAGGCAGAGATGACGTTGTAATGTTCTTCGCCGGATTTGTCGTAGCGGATTGATTTCTTCATCAGCGCGGCTTCCAGCGCCACGCCATCGATCAGACGAGTCCCGTCAGGCCCAGCCGGTTGCTGTTTGACCACAAAATCCAGCGCTGTCAGGAGCGCCCTCGCATCACCGTTTCCATAGGCAATCAGTCGTTGCCCGGCATCGGGTGACAGGCGGGCATTCCACTTCCCCAACCCGATCGCAGGGTCCGCGAGTGCCCGGTCAAGAATATGCCCCAGGGCCTCATCCGAAAGGGGCTTGAGCACAATGACCAAGGATCGAGACAGGAGCGGTGAGATCACTTCGAAGGACGGATTCTCCGTTGTCGCGCCGACCAGGATGACCGTGCCCCGCTCGACGTGAGGCAGAAAAGCATCCTGCTGCGCCTTGTTGAACCGATGAATCTCGTCGACGAAGAGGATGGTCCGTTGGCCGTTGATCGCCTGACGTTGCTCGGCTGTCTTGATGATGGCCCGCAGCTCGGGAACACCCCCTGTGACTGCCGAGAAGGGCACGAACTGCGCTTTGGTGTGGCGCGCAACGAGATGCGCCAGCGTGGTCTTGCCCGAGCCGGGAGGCCCCCAGAAGATGACAGAAGAGAGTTGATCTGCCTCGATCGCCCGCCGCAATGGCCGATCCGGCGCAGTGATGTCGTCTTGTCCGACAAAGTCTGCAAACTCTCGTGGCCGCAGACGCTCGGCCAACGGAGCCTCAACGGATTTCTCTCCCTCGGGAGTACCAAACAAATCGGGGGCCTGATCGCGTGAAGTAGTCATTAGACCTCTCAAGAATGGCGTGAATTGTATACGCCAGGCTATCGTGATCGCAAACAGATCCTTGACCTGTGGAGCCTATCCGCCATTGACCGTTCTACTGCGGCGAACGACGGCCAGGCATCTACTTCGGCAGGTGATGCGGTCATTGCTTGGAGAATGGCGAAAAAGCCCTTCCAGCAAGGCCGCAGTGAGGGAAAGCCCGAGGCCTACAGTTTGGGGTACGTTGAGGGTTTGAGCGAAGCGAGAACGAAGCTG
>PLBR01000088.1:0-58668 GCA_003135435.1 Nitrospira sp.
CGGCCGGTGGCAAGGTGGTGGCGGCGATGGCGTTGAACAACCGTGCGCCGTCCAAATGCATCGGGATGCCATGGGTGGCAGCCACCGCGCGAATCCGTTCAATCGTCGCCAGCGGATAAATTGTTCCGCCGCCGCTGTTATGGGTGTTCTCTAGACAGATCAGCGCTGTTTGAATCGTATGCGGGTCTTTGGGGCGGATGGCCGCCTCAACCTGCTCGGCTGAGATGAGCCCCCGGTTTCCCACGACCCAATGGAGTTGGACTCCTGCCAGCGCCCCGGCGGCGCCCTGCTCGTAGCGCACGATGTGCGCCTTGCTCTCGACAATGACTTCTTGGCCCGGTTGCGTGTGGAGGCGAATGGCGAGTTGATTCCCCATTGTGCCGGACGGCACGAAGAGTGCGGCCTTTTTTCCAAACATCGCGGCCGCCATCTCTTGGAGGCGATTCACGGTGGGATCTTCGCCATAGACATCGTCTCCCACCTCCGCACAGGCCATAGCTTTTCGCATGGCGTCGGTGGGTTTCGTGACTGTATCGCTGCGCAGGTCGATCATCAAACGTCCGTGGGAATGCCCCAAGATCGTGGGCCTCGCGCATTCTAGCAAATTTTCTCCTTGCGTGGGAGAGTCGGTCACGGCAGGATGCCGCTCGTATGGCGTGGCTTCGAGACGTGCTCCCCTCGGTGACCGATGCAGAACCGGACGAAGCCGTCCCGGTGGGCTGGGCGTTCCTCTATTTTTTCTGTCTCCTCTGCGGCTACTACATTCTGCGTCCCGTTCGCGATGAGATGGCGATCGAAGGCGGGGTGCAGCACCTGCCATGGATGATAACCGCCACCTTTGTGACGCTCCTGCTCGTGACGCCGCTCTTCGGGTGGCTCTCCGCCCGCGTGCCGCGGTATCGGTTGCTCCTGACCGTATATGCATTTTTCGGTCTCAACTTGGTCCTGTTCTTCGTGACGATGATGAGCCACCTGTCTCCTCAGTGGGCCGCCCGCACGTTCTTCGTATGGCTGTCGGTATTCAATCTGTTCGTCGTGTCGGTGTTCTGGAGTGTCATGGTCGATCTCTTTACTCCCACGCAGGGGGCCCGACTCTTTGGTGTGATTGCCGCCGGCGGTAGTATCGGCGCGATGGTCGGCCCGCTTCTCACCACGGGGTTGACCTATCTCATGCCGATTCCCGCGCTGCTGCTCATCTCGGTAGGATTTCTCGTCGCCTGCGGGTTCTGCGTTCATCAGCTGGATCGATGGGCGATGGCGCGACCCTCTCAACAGATCGGTCGGCAGGGTGAACCGATTGGCGGCAGTATCTGGGCGGGGGTCAGGCTGGCATTCTCGTCGCCCTATCTTCTGGGCATCTGCCTCTATCTGTTCTTCCTCACGACAACCGCGACATTCTTGTATCTGGAACAAATGAGGCTGGTGAGTGAGCAGATTCCATCCCCGCAAGGGCGCACCCGCCTGTTTGCCCTCATTGACTTGGTCGTCAACGTGCTCACCTTTCTGATGCAGGTGACTGTGACGAGTCGTGTGATCAGTCGGTTCGGGTTGGTGTCGGCGCTCGTCGTCCTTCCCGTTGCGAGCGCCATCGGGTTTGGCATGATCGCTGTCATGCCGTTCCTGGTCGTCTTCATTCTTTTTACTGTCGTGCGGCGCGTCGGTGAATACGCGATTGCCAAGCCGGCTCGCGAAGTCCTGTTTACCGTGGTGAGTCGGGAGGAAAAATACAAGGCCAAGAACTTTATCGACACGGCGGTCTCTCGCGGGGGCGATGCGACGACAGGGTGGATCGTGAGCGGGGTGAAGGCGCTGGGTGTCACGGCAGGACAGATGGCATGGGTCCTGGTCCCGCTGGCATTGCTCTGGGGATGGGTGGGGTGGTTCCTGGCACGGCAGGAAGAGAAGTTGAGGAACAGGTGACTTGTTTCTGCTTCACTCTCTCCCTCTAGGGTGGCATGGGTACTCCCAACTGCGCGCTATTGACCGAGCACATTCTGATCGTGCGCGGTCTGCGAGGAAGAAGGATGGTCTGGCTGCCCCTACCCCTGCTTTACGTGTGAAAAACCTGCGTGCTATAGTCGCGAGCAAGTTTTCGAGAGAGAGTCCTTGGCGAATACGCTTTACGTCTCATGATTCACGGGGGGCATAATGCCTGAAGTTCCTGTTAAGCTCTACCTTGATAAGCTATTGAAAGAATGTCGTGATGTGGTGCGGCCTCTCGCGCTTTTGTCTGGCCCTGTCAAAGAGAAAGCCTTGCGCGCGATGGCGGATCGATTGGCGGCAGACGAAGAAATAATTCTGGCGGCGAACAAGAAAGATGTAGATGCGGTCGGCAAGTCTTTCGAGGCCGACGTCATGAAAGACCGGATGAAAGCCGCCGTGGCCCGTCTGCGCATGACGACGGATGATATCAAGGAGATGGTCGATCGTCTCCGCATGATCGCAGATCTTCCAGACCCAGTCGGTGCAGTCACCTCACGATGGGAACGGCCGGACGGATTGCAAGTCAGCCGTGTCCGCGTCCCGATCGGGGTGATCGGCGTCGTGTCAGAACTGAGCCCGCTCGTTACGGTGGAGTCGATTGCGCTCTGCTTCAAGTCGGGTAACCTCTGTGTATTTCGTGGCGCGCCGGAGTGGGGTCTGACGCAGCAGGCTATCGGGACCGGACTGCGCGAAGCCGCGGAAGAGAATGGGGTGCCGACTGGCGCATGGATCATCATCGAACGTCCAGAAAAAGAGGTGGCGGTCGAGCTGATCCGGTCCGGCAAAAGTCTCGATGCGATTATCCCTCGTGGCGGGGCCGGCCTCCGCAAAGCCGTAATTGAACAGGCGAAGATGCCGGTGCTCTGCCACGACGGGGGGCTCACGCATATGTACGTGGATGCCGACACCGATATGCCCATGGCGCAAAACGTGGCGATTAATTCTAAGGTACAGAAGGCCTTGGCGTCGAACTCGCTCGACACGCTGCTCGTGCAACAGGTGATTGGGCGACAGTTCTTGCCTCCGTTGGTCAACCGCATGCTCGAAGAATTTAAGATCGAGGTGCGGGCCTGCCCGAAGACCATGGTCCTCATGGGGCAAATGGCGATGACCGGACATGCCTCGATCATCCCGGCAAAGGAGGAGGATTGGCACACCCAATTCCAGTCGCCCGTGTTGGCCGTCAAAATGGTTGAGAACATGGACGAGGCGTTGGCGCACATTGTGGCGCATGGACCCTGTCTCACCGCCGTCATCGCGACCACGAGTTATGAGTCAGCTCTGCGGTTTACGCGCGAAGTGGATGCCAGTGCGGTGTTCGTCAATGCGTCGTCCAGGCTCAATGCCGGTGATAGCTATGGTATGGGCCTCGATATCGGACTCAGTGGCTCGCGTCTCCATGCCAAGGGCCCGATCGGGCTTGAGCAATTGACCTGCGAAAAGTATGTCGTCTTCGGCTCGGGGCAGCTGCGCTACCCGCATCCGGTGCCGGAGACGTATTTTGACGCGATTATGCTCAAGAGGCCGTAGTCGCCTGCTGAAAACGCTCTCCAGCTTTGTTCTCAGTTGCTAGAACCACTTGACGTACCCTCACCGCGTACGCCTCGTGGTTCGCACTCCTTGCGGCCTCGCTGGAAAACGTTTTGAGCAGGCGTGCCGAGGCTGGATCAATGATCAACGTCGCACTGTTGCCGGCGCTCCATTCGCATTTGGCCTGGTGGGGTCTCCGGCAGTTCACGTCGGACGAGGCCTACTTTCAGTGGCAGCGGGAGACCCTCTCGCCTGCGGAACTCACAACACTGCATCGGCAGGTGGAGCAGAAGCGTCGCGGATCGTCTGCCGACGAGGTAGTGTTTTACAATGCCACCACCGATCCACACATCCTGCCGGTTCTCTACAGTCAACGGTATGACTATTATCTGGCCATCGGCCTGCGCGTGGCAGCTCGCATCGGTGAGGGCCGCTCAATTCTAGATGTGGGCTGCGGCGTCGGCATCCTCACGACGTTCTACGCGAGGCAGTATCCTGACAAGACTTTCGTCGGGATCGATCGATCACCTGCCTCAATCGCGCGCGCGCAAGAATACGCGAAGGTACTTGGCCTGACCAACGTGCAGTTTGAATGCCTCGATCTCGATGAAACGCCTCCCACTTGCTCCTCTGATCTGATCCTCGCCACGCATGCCCTCGTGCAAGCTGAACAGGACCCGGGCATTCCCAGTCGCTGTTGGAACACCTTCGAGCGTGCCGGCGAGAGCCAGCCGCAAGCAGACTTTGAGCGTCGAACGGGGATCGGTACCAGGCTCGATCGTTTGAGCGCCCTGCTTTCTGCACAAGGACGCATGGTCGTGTTTGAGAAAACCCGTCAGTTGGCAAGACGAATCCCGCTGCAGCGCGCCTTGGCTGCACGAGATCTTGGTCTGATCGAGCAGCCGGAATTAATTCGATACCGTCTAGTCGAAGAAATTGCCGACGATGGACCCTTCTATCTGTTGGGGAGGGGAAAGTCGTACCAGCTTCACTGGGATGAATCCCCGGAGCCAGACGAAGGGGGTCCGTTCGATCGAGCGAAGCTGAAAACTAGTTCAACCGATTCGGACGCGCCGCTCTACGAGAACCATTGGCCTTCCGCGCAACGCGTCTGGGAACAGCTGCACGAGAAGCATCTCCTCAAGGAGGCCACGCGCCAGGAGCCAGACGGCCGCCAGTTGCATGTTGAGCTCGGGCAGGCAGAGGAGGGGGTCTATCTGTATTGCGCTAACACCTTGGATCAACGCCAGTTGGTGATTGTCGAACTAGCCCGCACGGTCATGCTGGAGGCCTATTATCAGGAGATTGTGAGCGGTGCGCCCTAGTAGGATGCTGAAAAAGTCGCTCTTCTCACCCGCCCGACCCCGGCGCGCCGAGACGCGCCTTTTCCCATGCGTCATTCTCGCATCGTTCAGGGCCTCAACGTACCCCAGAGGGTACGCCTTCACTCGCTGCGGCCTTGCTGACAGCCTTTTTGAGCATCCCGCAGCAGCAGCGACGGCCTGACTATAGTCCGACCAGCTTTTTGATCTCTGCCCGCAACGTTTCTTGTTGCTCAACCGCCCAGGCATCGAGTCGCGCGAACAAATGAGCCAGTGGCCCCGTGAAGGGCGCCACGACGGTATCGAGACGTTCTGCCAACATGCCGTCAGCATCGGCGATGCGAATTTTTTCGTCCGCGATATGTCGCGACAAGAGTTTCGAAATCATGAGCTGCTGACCCGGTGTCCCCGCGATGGCCCCGAAAATCTTTCCACGGAGTACATCCAGCTCCTCTGGGATTGCGACCTTCACGCGCACAGCCTGGGCGGTCGGCCAGGACGCCCGTTGGATCGAATAGTCATAAGAAAATACCTGCTCGCGAGGTTCGCGGTACGGTCCAGTCACATCCGTAATCTTCATCCGAGCATCCATCGTTATCCCTCATTTCGAATTAGCCCACGTTATTCATGACGGTTCGTCGCGAAATCGCGCAGTCGGGTTGTGAGACGGGCAGGCGGAGCCGCGAAGCCCCGAGGCGTACTTGAACAGTACGTCGAGGGAGCGAGCGGCGAGCCTGCCCGCCGAAGGCTCGTCGCAGCAGCGAATCCGCGATTGCAGCAGAAGCGCTCATAAATAATGCGGGCTAGGAGCCTGTCCGCCATTGCCTTCGTGACGAGGCGAAGGAGGTGCGGCCAGATGCGAGACCGCAGGCCCGGAAAAACCGGAGGCGTATTCGCTGGAATACGTTGAGGTTTTTTTTCGGGCCGAGCACGAAGCAGATGGTCGCGGATCGTTCGCCGCAGTAGAACGGTCAATGTCGGACAGGCTCCTAAGTCACATGCCATCACACAAGAAAACGGTTCTCGCCACCTTATTCCTGCCTATCCCCTTTATCTCTTCTAACGTTTGAGTTCAGCGGCCGCCGAAGGCGGTCCGTTTGAACGAAGGGTTGGGCATCTGATTCTCGCAAGCACAAGATTTGGGTGCCTGAAAGCCAATGTGCTATTCGGGTACGCTAACGCCCGAGCCACCCATTTCCTTCGGGAGGTCCTTCATCTTCGGCAACCCGTCCTTGATGCGCAGCACCGTCTCCTCATAGTGCACGTGAACGCCAGCGTTATACGGAAAGTCCGGAATGACTGCGGCATACACATCCGTGAGTCCCGGCCCCATGTTTGGATGCTCGGTGAAGATGTGACCTCCACACGTCTTGCACCATTTGCGATAGCTCTTCGGCGTCTTGTTGTAGGTACCGATGTTGTCCGCTCCCCGGGTAACCTGCACGGCCTCGGTTTTCCACAGAGTGAAGGCATTGACGGGACCTGCCGACCAGTGCCGACACGACTCGCAATGGCAATAGCCCATCCCGACCGGCTCACCGCTGACCGTGAACTGAACCGCGTCACAAAAGCAGCTGCCCTTGTAAGATCTTCCGTTGCTCATGATGCACCTCCCTGGTGATCCGCCCGGCGACAGGGTCCGGAGTGCGGCTTTTTGCTCAGATTAACTCTAGCCCGAAACTTCCCGGGTTCTCGGACTCCTAACTATTCGATCTACTGCGGCGTTATCCTTGCCACATAGCGTAGCAGGCTACGCACTCCGATGGGAGCAAAGCGTACTTCGAAACCCAAAACAAAGACGGAATCGATTCTCGATTTTGCACTTGCCCGCCTGGCCAACAATAAAATCCACCCATCCCACCTCTGTATAGCGACAGGCCCTGCAGCAGTGTCAAGTCAAGCAATGGCCTCTTTACGATGACCCCAGGAATGACGATGGAAGAACGAGACCCCCTCGTCGCCGAATGGGCCGACACCATCCGAGTCGAAGAAGCCCCAACCGCCGCAGCACCAAAAACCTAACGCGAAAACTCAGCGGCTGCGAGCGTAGCGAGCGGTCAGCTGCAATACTCTGTTAGACCGCACCTCGAGACTGCTCATTCATCGGCGTCAAAGTCAAACCTTGGAGCCTTAACACCCATAGACTCCATGAGTTTAACCAACCCCTTATCCGCCCGCCTTGGCACCATCGCGGGGCCGGCGTTGATTACAAAGCGAGAAACGAGGCCGTAGAAATCAGCCGCGAAGCTATACAGGGTCTCGAATTCGGCATGGGATGGGAGAGAATCGAGAGCAGTTTTTGAGTCACTGTGAGCGCCAATCGTGTCACGGAATTCCTTCAGACGATCCAGTGTTCCAGAATGGATGCCATAGAAGAGGCCAACTGTCTCTTTGAGATGGGGCTTCGCTTCCATAGGCTCCGCATCGTTCCCGTACTTCTTTCCGAAGGCAAAAAATGCTGATCTCTGATCAACAGAGAGAGCGGTCGGTGGGAGTGAGCCGATTATTCCAGGAATGGAATTCAGCTCGTTTCGTGTCGATGATTCAAATATCTTGCAGAAGTAGATGGCGAGGGATTCTTGGGCTGCCTTTTGGAGATAGCCAATGAACGCGTTGCTGATATCGCTATTCCGAAGCGAGTCAACATTCAATCCGATAATGCGGTGGATGTCGATATGATCACGAAGCTGGGCGAGTAGCTTTATGAGCTCGATGTTCTTCTTGTCGGTCTTCGTCCCGAGCATGATTTGAGCTAGGATTTCGGTCAGCTAACGACGAATTTCATGGGCTGAATGGTTCCCCCACTGCGCCCGTCGAACGAGCACAGCTTTATCGTGCGCGTTCCGGGAGCACAGGGGAACCATCAGCCCATGACCGCACTTCCATGATGATGAATCAACAACCACTCATCCCCGATCCGTTCGAAGAGATTTGTGGCTAACACCTTCGCCTGCTGCGGTTCGTCAGATTGATGGGTGGTGATGTTCTCCACGCAGACGACCCAGGCCATATCGCCGGCCACCTGCACTATCACGTCGGTGAGTTCGAAGGTCATGGAAAAAGTGTTATTGAAGATCAAGACCCAGGAGTCTCGGACCGCAGGCCAGTCCGACCGCAACGTCCAGCCGGGATGGATGCAGGTCACGTACTCTTGGTGCGCCCAGACCTTATCCATCTCACCGATGTCGAGGTTGCCAAACGCGGCATAGAACACGTGGTTCGCTTTGTTCACTTCTTCGATGCGTTGTTCCAGCATGCGCGGCTCCTCAACTGAAAATTGAGCCGTATCATACTGCAATCACGGAGACGAGGGCGAGGGAAGAATGGAGAACGGAAACAGCCAGGCTGTCCAGCAATCCGTGAGACGTGAAACGTGAAAGGTTCCGGAGAAAGAGTACCCCGCAATCCTACGTTTCACCTTTCACGGCTTACCTTTTACGGCTCTGAGAGCGGCCTTTTTCAGCAGCCTCCTATTTCGTGAGCCTGGATGTTTGCCAATCCACGACCCAGACTCCGGTCAAGATCAGCACGATGCCGAGGATATCACTTGTGCCCACTGGTTCTTTCAACAGCACTGCAGACAGAACGACGGCGGCCACAGGAGTCAGATTGCCAAGGACGGAGGCGCGCGAGGGCCCAATGCCCTTCACGCCGAACAGCCAGGCCTGTTGCGCAATGGCCGTGGCGAACAGGACCAGATACCCCAGCGCCATCCAGTCCGCCTGCGTCACGGACCCGAGTCCCGCGTCCAGCATCTTGCGATCCGTCCACAACAGGGGAATTTGGAGGACGGTGGCGACGAGCAGCGTCGTCCAATTGACGGTTAAGGCCGAGTGGCGCTCCATGAGCTGTCGGCTGCCGATACTGTAGAGGGCCCAGCTCACCACGCCGAGAAAGACCAGCAGGCTACCCCACAGCGGCTGATCGCCCGCGGCCTGGAACCCCGCCACTGAGACCAGCCCCACCCCCGCGAAGGACAGGAGACCGCCCGCCCACACGGCGCGCAGCGGAACATCCCGAATCAACATCGCCGACAACAGCGCGGTCACCACCGGACTCGATCCGATGATCACCCCACCCACGGCCCCGCTCACATAGTTGAGCCCCGTGAGAATGAACAGGTGGTTGCCCAACACGCCGAGCCCGAGCAGTCCCAGCATACGTGCATCCGCCTTGGTCAGCTTGGCCAAGGTGCCTTCCTGCCACCACCACGTGGCCAGGAGGATCGCCAACCCGCCGATGTCCCGCAGGACCGATGCCTCGACGGCAGAGAACGACCCGAGGGCCATTTTCTGCGCCACAATTGAGCCGCCCCAGAGGGCTGCCGCGAGAAGGACCGATCCGTAGGCTAGGCCGGTGGAGGGAGGGGGCATGAGATAAGGGGATACCGTCGTTTCCGTCTGCCGTCAAGGAGTATTGTTCGATCAGCCTCGTTTCGCTTGCAGCCTTGCGGCACAACTCCCTTGAACTTCCTTCTAGCACACAGCACGTTTCTATCGACTTTTATCTTTCAGTCTCACCACCAAGACCCCATCGCGGATCGTGACGAGTACGGCAGAGACGCGCGGATCGCTCGATACCACTCGATTCAGTTCTTGAATGGCCGCCGTCTTCTCATCCGGCGCCGGCTGTTTCAGCACATCTCCATCCCACAGGACGTTATCGATGAGAATCACCCCACGCGGCGACAGCAAGTCGAGGGCCCGCCGGTAATAGTTCACATAGTTGATTTTGTCGGCGTCGATGAAGATCAGATCGAACGGTCCCTTGAGGTGCCGCATCGTATCGAGCGCCGGCCCCATGCGGACCTCGATCTTTTTACCGATTGGTGATCGCGCGAAATACTGGCGCGCGAGAGCGGCTGGCTCCTCATCGAGCTCACACGTAAGCACCGTCCCATCCGCCGGTAAGGCTTCCGCGAAACAGAGCGCGCTATAGCCGGTGAACATGCCGACCTCCAGCACGCTGGTTGCCTGCACCAGCTGCGCCATCATCTTCAGAAAGGCCCCTTCGAGCGGCCCAACAATCATCTGCGGGGACTCCATTCGCCGCTGGATCTCTTCACGTAAGGATCGACAGAGGTCCGACTCCGGTATGGAGTGGGCCTGGGCATAGGCCTCGATGTCTGCAGATACGAGTCTATTCATCGCTCTGTGCAACTATCGGTTTGAAAACGGATGGTTCGTTGCGTACACTACATGACAGGATGCAGATCGGCGCGATCATAGCATGACGGTTCCTGGAGGAAACACCCTACTGTGAAGACTCTGAAGACTGTGGAAGATTTGACGACCAGACTCTTGGAGATCCAGCGCATTAACAGCGCGGCCTCGCTCCTCTCGTGGGATCAAGAAACCTACATGCCGGCCGGCGGGGGCGATGCCCGCGCCGAGCAGATTTCGACGCTCCAGGGCATCGCACACCAGAAGCTCGTCTCGCCGGAGATTGAACGATTGCTCGCCACCTGGGTCGATCCAGAGACCGGTGAGATCCGTGACAGCCCCGGGGATGCTTGGGACGAGCCCGCTCGATCGTTGCTCCGCGAAGTGTGGCGTGACTATAGCCGCGCGAAGAAGCTGCCCTCCAATTTTGTCATTACGCTCAGCCGGGAATGTTCGCTGGCGCAGCAAGTATGGGCCGAGGCAAAAGAAAATCACGCCTTCTCGCAATTTCTCCCAAACCTCCGCACAGTCCTGTCGCTCAAGCGAGAAGAGGCCGAGTACCTCGGCTACCGAGACTCGCCCTACAATGCCTTGCTCGATGTGTACGAGCCGGGCTCCACCATCGCGGCATTGCGCCCGTTGTTTGCACAGGTCAAGGCACGTCTCGTGCCGCTGCTCAAAAAAATTCAGCAGAGCTCAGTTCAGATCGACGATACAATTTTATTTCACACCTTCGATCAGGCGCGCCAACTAGAGTTCGGCCGCTTGGTGTTGATTGCGATGGGCTACGACTTCGAACGGGGCCGCCTCGACTTGTCGGCGCACCCCTTCACGACGTCATTCCATCCGACCGACGTTCGCGTCACCACACGTGTACACGAACACGACCTCCAATCCTGCCTGTTCAGTTGTATCCATGAAGGCGGGCATGGGTTGTACGACCAGGGTCTCGATACACGCTACTTCGGGACGCCTCTTGGCGATTCGGTCTCGCTCGGCATTCATGAGAGCCAATCGCGCATGTGGGAAAACTGCGTGGGCCGCTCGCGGGCGTTCTGGCGATTCTTCTACCCTATGCTGCAGCAAACCTTTCATCATCAATTGCGTGCCCTCGACGGGGAACAATTCTACGCGGCCATCAATCGCGTGAAGCCGTCGCTGATTCGGGTCGAGGCCGATGAGCTCACCTACAATCTCCACATCATGCTGCGGTTCGAAATCGAGCAGGATCTCATCGAAGGGCGGACGCGCCCGGAGGACTTGCCGGGGATCTGGAACCAAAAAATGGAGGAATACCTGGGCATCGTCCCCTCCAACGATGCGGAAGGCGTGCTGCAAGACGTGCACTGGTCGTTAGGCGCCTTCGGCTACTTCCCGACGTACACGCTCGGAAATCTCTACTCCGTTCAATTCTATGAACAGGCCAAACTAGAGATCCCGCATCTGGAGGATGAAATTGCGGCAGGACAACTGATGGTGCTGCAGCGTTGGCTCGGGCAAAAGATCCATCGCTGGGGCCGAATGTTCACGCCAGACCACCTTGCCCAACGCGTGACGGGGAAGAGCCTCGACCCTGAACCGTTCTTGTCATATGCGGAACGGAAATATGGCGAGCTCTACCGACTCTAGCAGGCTGCGGAAAAACTATTGTGACACGCGAGAACTTCGAGGGTCCGTACGTGTGGCACACCAGGAGAACACTCCCGCAGGATGCTCAAAAAGACCGTTCAGCAAGACCGCAGCGAGTGAAGGCCCGAGGCGTACCCTCTGGGGTACGTTGAGGGTCTGAACGATGCGAGAACGAAGCTGGCGGACTTTTTCAGCATCCTGCTAAGCGCCGGGCTAATATCCCATCGCTTGATTGAGCTTGGCCAGGATCGCGGGGGACAACGTGAACTCCGCCTGCACCTCGATACGAGACGGCACCAAGAGCGTCGTGTGGAAGACAATATCACGGATCGGGATCTTGAACTCCGGTTGCTGAGGGGTACTCAATTCGACTGACTCGACCGACTGGGTGATAGACCCGCTATCTTGAGGCCCATACACCGTCACCACCGCCTTCAGAATCTCCGCGATCTTCTCGTTCGTTTCGACCCCCTCAATACTTTTCTCCAGCAAGGGAATGACCTCTTCCTGTGCCTGATCTGAGAGCGAAAAGTTTTCCACCCGTTCTTTCCGCCGCAGCGACATCAGGTCGTTATCGAGATCCTTGCTGAAGGCCCCATAGGCGAACCGAAAGAATTCAAAGTGAAAGCCCTTGAATCCCTTGCCGAATATTTGCAGTTCGCACAAAAAGCAGAGCTGCTGCAGCTTCACATCGCTGAGCAGGCCGTGGGGCTCCGCTAGATGCAGGACATAGAGCAGAAGGGCCCGGTCGACCGTAATCTGATTGGGTTTTCGCATGCGATAGTGCCTCGTCATTCCACTTTTTTTGAAGACGCACTATAAAGAGCGCCGGAGATCTCCGTCAATTCCTCTTCTCCGTCCCCCCTCTGACGCGGCCCCCCCCTTGACCGGTTGGACAGTTTCGTCTTTAATGAGACCCCATTCGGAGGCGTGGTCATGGCGAATAAGCATGTGAAAGAAATGGAGGCCCTGAGAGAGCACCTGGGCAAGCATCAACTCAAGCTCACACGCCAACGTGAATTGATTCTGAGTGCCTTCCTCCGGCAAGAGCACATTACCGCGGAGGCCATGTATCACCAGCTGGCGAAGTCCGATCCTCACCTTGGACTCGCGACCATCTACCGGACGCTCAATCTGTTCTGCGATGCCGGCCTCGCACAGGCCCGGCACTTCGGCTCTCAGACGAAGTACGACAACGTCTCGCACAAGGGCCATCACGATCACCTCATCTGCACCGGCTGCGAGAAGATCGTGGAGTTTGAAAACGAGGAAATTGAGCGACTCCAGGAAGAAGTGGCCACCCAAAACGGATTTACCATCAAAACCCACCGACTTGAGCTCTACGGCCTCTGTTCTCGCTGCCGCCATTGACGAACCGGCTTTTTTTTAGTATCATTTTGAGAGAGTTTATCAATTTCAATTCCATAAGGACTCCACTCCATGCCATTCGTATGCTCCCTGCCCCCATTGCGCCAGACGATCCTCTCAGGTCTCCTTCTGCTCTTCGCCGCCGGGATCTTCGTACCCTGCGCCCCGGCCGCCGACAAACTTACGATCTACTCCGGCCGCTCGGAACGCCTTATTAAGCCGGTACTCGATGCCTTTACGGCGAATACCGGCATTCAAATCGAGCTGTTGTCGTCAGGCACGACGGAATTGGTCAATCGGCTGAAGGCTGAAGGCGATCGCACATCGGCAGACCTCCTGATCACCAACGACGCCGGCAGTTTGGAACTGGCCCGGACAGCCGGCCTCCTTCGCCCCTTAAACATGCGGGAAATTGAACGGGCCATCCCTTCGCAGTTTCGCGCGCCGGATAATGCCTGGGTGGGGCTCTCCGGACGATTCTGGATCGTGGCGTACAACAGCACGATGGTGAAGGCGGACCAAGTGAAGTCGCTCCTAGACCTGGCCGATCCAAAATGGAAAGATAAGATCGCGATTCCGAATTCAGGCAGTGAGTATTTACAAGCCGGCGTGTCGGTCATCCTCACCACCTATGGCGAGGAGAAGACCAAGCAATTCCTGCAAGGTCTCAAGACCAACGCAGACACCCAGGTCTACCAAAAAAGCTCGCAGATCGTGGAGGCCGTCGCCAAGGGGCAAGTCGCGCTGGGTATCGTAAATCATTACTACGTGTACCGTCATCTGGCTGCTCAGCCAGAAGCGCCGATCGCCGTGTTGATGCCGGACCAGCAAGAGGGCGGCATGGGGGCGATCATGAACGTCGCCGGCGTTGGCATCGTCAAGTCGACCAAACATTTGGACAGCGCGAAGCTGCTCGTAGAATTCTTGGTCGCTAAAGCGGGGCAGAAATTATTTGCGGATCTCGACAAGGAGTATCCGCTCCACCCGGACGTGAAGGCGGACCCGGCGCTCGTGGAACGGAAGAGTTTCCGTGCCGCACTAGTTCCCCTCACCAAGCTGGCTGAATTGCGCGAGCCGACCCTCGCGCTGATCGAACAAGTGGGTCTCCGGTAATCAAAGGGACCCACCGTGAGCACGATTCGCCAACAGCTTGCGTCGCCACTGCAACTCCTCGCCTTAGCCACTGCAGGCATCATCCTGCTCCCGCTCGGCTATGTCACCGCGCGAGCCCTCTCGGCAGATCGGGCTGTCTGGAGCCGCTTGTGGGCGACCCGCATTCCTGAGCTGCTGTTCAACACCGTCTCATTAGCCGCCAGCGTGGCGGTCATCACGCTGGTCCTAGGCGTCTCGACCGCCTGGCTGGTCACACGCGTGGAGTTTCCCGGTCGCCGGCTATGGGAAGGCGCCTTGGTCCTTCCGTTGGCGATGCCGACCTACGTGCTGGCCTATGTCTACTCCTACCTATTGGGGTTCGCCGGCCCTGTTGAGCATCTCTGGCAACTGGTAGCCGGCCCCCAGGCGAGAATCTTTTCTCCCCATAGTTATGGGGGGGCGACACTCGTCATGGCGTTGGATACGTTTCCCTTCGTCTATCTCCTCAGCCGGAGTGCCCTCCTCAGCATGAACGTGTCGTTCGAAGAGGTGGCACGGGCCAGCGGCGTCTCCCGTCTCTCGACCCTCTGGCGCGTGACGCTGCCGCTGATGCGCCCCTCGATTGCTGCCGGGGTCGCCCTCGTCATCTTGTACGTCGTGTCGGACTTTGGTGCAGTCTCCTTGCTTCGCTACCAGACGCTCACCTATGCCGTGTTTCAGCAGATGACCGGACGATCCGACAATACCGCAGCGAGCATCTTGAGCCTCTTGCTGGTCGGGCTTGCCCTGATTTTCCTGATCACTGAACGGTGGTTCCGACAGCGGAGCCGGTTTTATCAGACTACCGGTCGCTACCGGACTCCGCAACGGCATCGCTACGGATGGCTCGGCACCCTTGCCGTCACCGGCTATCTCGGACTGATCGTCGGCGCGGCCTTCGCACTCCCAGCCTCGCTATTGATTCAATGGAGCCTGTCGCCCGAGGCACAAGCGACACTCGACAGCCGGTTCTTCGGCTTCGTCTGGAACAGCGGCGTCCTGGCCACCAGTGCCGCCACCGGAGGCGTGTTGATCGGCTTGCCACTCGCCTACCTCGCCAGCCGCCGCCCGACCATGCTGAACCTGAGCTGCCTGCAAGCCGCCTATGCCGGCTATGTACTGCCAGGACCGGTGGCCGCACTGGCCGTCCTCGTCCTGTTTACCAGGTTAGCCCCCATCTTCTATGGCTCGGTCCTGATCCTCATCGTGGCCTACGTGATCCACTTTCTTCCGGCCGGTCTCCAGTCGCTGGAGCCGGCGCTCCAGCATATATCGCCGAATCTGGAAGAAGTCGCACGCACTCTTGGCCTTGGGATGCGTGACACCTGGCGACGGGTGACATTGCCACTCGTCCGGAACGGATTTGTCGTCGCCTGGGTCTTGATATTCCTTCAGACGATGAAGGAATTACCTGCGACCCTCTTGTTGCGGCCGGTGGGATTCGACACCCTGGCCATTCGCGTCTGGATGGAAGCGAGCGAGGAGTATTTTCAGCTCGCCGCTCCCTCCGCGCTCCTGATCGTCTTACTGAGTCTCCCAGCGCTGGCCTTGCTCGTCTCGAAAGATTGGCGCGCCGCCTAACAGGCTGCGGAACAACTATGTGGGCACACCAGAACTTCGATGGTCCGCACGTCTGGGACAAGCCCGGTCTGTCTGGTTATCTGGTCTATCTGGTTAGTCTCATGCAACCAAACAAACCAGACAGACCGAACAGACCAAATGAACAAGACAGGCTGGCGGACGTTTTCAGCATCCTGCTAAAGGAAGGATCGTGATTCAGTGACCTCAGACCATTCCACTGCACCAAGCCCTTCCGAGGAGAGCACACTCCAGGGCCACCTCTACACACCGGCCTCCTCGGTCTTGGAACTGCGCTATGTTTCCTGCGCCTACGAAACCGGACGCCCCGCGGTCCAGGAAATTTCATTCGCGGCACGGGAGGGTGAAATTCTCTGCCTGCTCGGCCCCTCAGGCTGCGGGAAAACGACGATTCTTCGGGCGATCGCCGGATTTGAACCGGTTCGCTCCGGCCAAATTTTCCTATCAGGCCAACTCGTATCGTCGCCAGACGTGATGACCCCTACGGAGAACCGGCGTGTCGGAATGGTCTTTCAAGAGTATGCGCTGTTTCCCCACTTGCGCGTACAGGACAACATCGCCTTCGGGCTCCGCCACCTTGCCAGGAAGGAACGCGCCGTGCGGGTCCAGGAGATGCTGCGTCTCACAGGATTGGAGGGATTCGAGCGGCGGTATCCGCACGAATTATCAGGCGGCCAGCAACAGCGGGTCGCGCTGGCTCGCGCCCTCGTCCAGAATCCCGTCGTGCTGCTGCTCGACGAGCCGTTCAGCAATTTAGACCCCGACATGGCCGGGCGCATGCGCCAAGAGTTGCACGACCTATTACGCCGGACGAAGACGACGACCGTGCTCGTCACGCACGATCATGACGAAGCATTTGCCATGGCCGATCGGATCGCCGTCCTCAACCAAGGCCGCTTGGAACAATTCGATACGCCGGAGATGATGTACCACATGCCGGCCACAACCTTCGTGGCCGACTTTGTCGGTCAGGCAGACTTCATTCCTGGAACCGTCTCTCAGGGCATGGTCCACACCGAACTGGGAGAATTTCCCGACACGATCGAGTGCAAGGACGGCACCGCAGTGGTCGTCATGATTCGACCGGACGACATTCACCTCGTCCCCACGGAAGGCGCCCGCTCACGCGTCCTCTCTCGCCAGTTCCGTGGCTCGGAGAATCTGTACACGGTCAGTCTCCCCTCCGGCCAAATCGTCCATAGCAGTCAAGGCTCCACAAGCGTCTATCGGGCAGGCACTACGGTGGAACTCCGTGTTCTGGCTACCCATACGGTGCTCTTTCGGCTAGAGGAATCCTCGGGCTAGCAGGCTGAGAAGAACCATTTCGGCCCAGTAGGACTTCGAGGACCTGCGTGTCTGTGACAAAGAGAGAGCACCCAGCAGGATGCTCAAAAAGGCCGTCCAGCAAGGCCGCAGCGAGCGAAGAGGCGAGTCGTACTTTGTGTCGTACGTCGAGCCTCTGAGCGAAGCGAGAACGAAGCTGGCGGACTTTTTCAGCATCATGCTAGATCAACCGCTCGCTTCGTCACACTTCTTGCACTTCAAGGTCTCTCCGAGATGCTGTCTCCGGCCTTCCTCTGTCAAGACCCAGAGCCGATTCGTCATCGGTGGCTGGTGCCGCACGTGCTGACCATGGCCGCATTGTAGATCGGCCACCCAATCACCATATTCGTCCAGATGAAATCCAACAATGGGTTGATGCACGCATGAACCTCCCTTCCTTGCTTTTTATCGGCTTCTTAGGGGTATGCTAAACTCGCTCGTTCCAGCGACCGCATGCTAACACGAACGAAAGGGCAAGAGAGATGAGGCAGTCTCATTCGAGGATCGGCTTCGTGGGAGTCGGACGGATGGGGGCCAACATGGCCCGGCGTTTGAGAGATCAACAGGAAACAATCGTAGCCGTGTTCGACAGGGATCATGCCACGGCCACCGATCTTGCGACTGAGCTGGGATGTGAAGCGGCTGCGACCCCCGCCCGCGTTGCAGAAGTCGCGGGCATCATTTTCACTGTCGTGTCCGATGACGCGGCGATGCGCCACATTTTTCCCGCGACCGGCACGGAGAGTCTTCTCCGCCACGCCAAGGATCGGCTCTTCGTGAACTGCGCCACCCTCTCGCCGGCTGTGCACGTCGACGTGGAGACTCTGGTGACGCAACGCGGAGGCCAGAGCCTCGAAGCCTGCATGGCCAGCAGCATCACGCAGGCGCGCCAAGGCACATTATACCTTATGTGCGGTGGGCGTCCGAATGTGTTCGAGTCCGCGAAGCCGCTCTTGGAAAAATTGAGCGCACACATCCGCTATATCGGATCGGCAGGAGAGGCCGCGAAGGTCAAAGCCCTCGTCAACATGGTGATGAACCGCAATACGGCCGCACTGGCAGAAGGGCTTGGGCTTGGAGCAGCACTCGGCCTCGATCTGACGATGTTGCGAGAGATCTTCGCCCAAACGGGAGCCGCGTCACGCGTGTTAGAAACGGACGGCGAGGATATGCAGAACCGCACCCATGACTGCTACTTCTCGGCTGCCCATGCAGCCAAGGACTCAGGCATCGCCCTCGCGTTAGCGAAGACCGCCAGGCTCACCGTCTCGTTAGCTCAAGCGACCTACGATCAATACCAGCGACTGGTCGCACTCGGCAAAGGCGAGCTGGACAAGTCCGCCGTCTCCGAACTCACCTTCAAAGACCGGAGCTCACATTAGCGCCAAGAAGGGCTTCAAGAAGGCGATGTGATGGGCATCGTCGTGCGGGGTAACAAGGACGCACGGCTGGAACAAGAGGAAAAGAATACGCTGCAAGCGAACTGGCTTAGGAGCGGCGTCTCAGAAACGACGCACGCGAATAAGGCCCCCAACTGGCTGGGATTACTTCTGACCGAGGGTGGAGCCCGCTAGTGAATTGATAACCACACGGCCACACTCTTGGCACCCCTTGCTGCTTCCGCCACCAGACCATTCAGGCTCGTTGTTGCCCGACATTCCACCGCCAACATAGATATTCATGGCCTCGATGGAAGTCATCGCCGCCGCATTGCCCATATATCGTACACTCGCAAACGCCCCAAGATCGCTCACGGGGATCCGGTCCACCTGCACTGAACCATCATGATAGCTCGTTAAGAGCCAGGCGTCAGTCGCTGATGCCGCGACCGGCAATGCACGGACCTGATAGCTGATTTTGTCTGTTGCGAATCCCATCCGTACCTCGGGTGTGTAGTACTTCAACGTCCCTGTCATCGGAAATCCCAAGTCGGCAAAACTGTCCGTGTACCCATCGTTAGATGTGTGATAGAGATCCTCCAAGCGGTCAACCTCATGAATTACGATCTCTCCCTCAACAGTCTTTGCCTTGATCACAAAGTGGTTATACGAAACTGTGGCCACCGAGATGAGAATCCCCAGGATGGCCACCACGATCATCAACTCGATCAAGGTGAACCCGTCAGGGCTCTGTACGCGAGGATGTCGATACATCGTTATGACCGTCGAGGTTCGTGAGATGGCCCGATCTCAAATCGGCGCAGCGCAGCTTGAATGCGATCCAACGCCTCCGTTGCAGTCTGTAACTGGCGGAGCGCGTCTGATCCCCCCACACCCTGAGCCGAAATGATTTTCACCGCGCCATCGACGGCCGCTCGAGCGCGAGACGATTCCTGCTGCATCGTCTCGATCCCCTGCCCAACTTGACTCCAACCTTGATTGAGAAGCTGTGCCAGATCCTTCAACCGGTCTGCCTCCCGGAACTGGAGTCGATGCGACACCATTCCGGATGCCCAGGCTCTGGCACTCTGACCCATGCGCTCGAGCGCATCGCCAATGCGACGCGTCACCAGCAAGCTAAAGAGGAAAGCCCCAAGGAAAAACACTGGGATGGCAACCCACACCGTGTCGCTCAGCAGGAGCAGCTGGCTCGCGGCGACCTGGCGATCCGTCAATGGTGCATCTGAAAAGAGCGTAATGGCAGGCAGGACATATGGCCCGCAGAAAGCAAGCACGAAGAACAGACAAGCATAGAGCGCCATACTCACAGCCATCTTGAACGTGTAGGCCCTCTGCTCTTCTCGAACGGCCGCCGCAATGTGCTCAGAATTGGAGTGGGGCACGCTCAACGCCACAGTTGCCATATCATCCTCCTTGGATCGCTCTTCCACCGAGACTACATGTCACGCGCCTATGGCGCCGTTCCTCATCAGATCAAAGCGTACCACCACCTCCTGAAACCACAAACATTTTCTCGACTTGATCGCGTCCAAATAGATCACGGCTGGACAGATAACCTACCGCCCCCACCGCCCATTCCTTCGACGCTCTGGAGTGCCCTGTTACCGTTTCTCAAAGGGAAGTTCTGGCCGCTGACTGGCGGGAAAGTAGGTCCACTGCTTCTGTTCGTTCTCATCGAAGCTACCGAGAAATGTCACGTAGAGATCGAGGGTGCGAAACTCGGCAAGTGTGATCGTGCAGTGCAGAGAATCGATGACGCGAGCATCGAATTGGCCCACCACGTAGAGCACACCCGTTCCTGCTTGATAGAGATTCCGCCGGCTCGCATATCCCGTATTAGGGAACAGCTCCGTTGAAGACGAGCAGCCTCCCGCTCCCTCGACCTTCAATGTGAGACTGTGCCGGGAGAGGAAGGGATCGGTCGCCGCTCGAATAATGGCAAGTTTGGCCTGTGCCGAAGGGATATCCACGGATGCCGGTTCGGGAGCGGTGTTGTTGCAAGCACCGCAGAGCATTGCCACGATCCCAACGGCAGCCAACCAGTGTTGGCGCCTCACTTGGGCGCTGGAGCTTTCGGCGCTGCGCCAATCGCGTCCAGCCCTGCTTGGGCACAGGCATCGTCGAGGTGTGCACCGGGTGCCCCACCGACGCCAATCCCTCCAACGATCTCACCGCCGATCTCGATCGGTAGCCCACCTCCCAGCATCAACACCTGATCGTTCATCTCGCGAAGAGCCTGCATGGCCGGCACCTTGTTGATCAGCTCAGCCAATTCGGTCGTAGGACGGCGGAGACTTGCCGCGGTATAAGCCTTCTTCCTGCTACTATCGACCGTATGCGGCCCAGCCCCATCGGCTCGGGCCATGGCGCGAAGCACGCCGGCTCGATCCACGACCGACACGCTCACCCGGTAGCCATCTTTGTTGCAGGCATCCAACGAGGCCTGGATCGCCTTGCCGGCCATACCCATCGGCAAGACTGCCTCTTTCGGCAATTCATCAGCGGCCAGCACCGTATAAGGAATCAGCATCATGAACGCCGTCGCGATCATGAACCGACACGCCACAGTCACAGAACACCTATCATGCAGGCGAACGCATGCCATCGGTGTGTCTCCTGGTGATAAAGGGAAGAGATACGACAAGAGCGTACGAAGGCACGAGAGGCCTGTCAAGAGGGCGACTTTAGCAGGTGCGGAAAAACTATGTTGTCACGCGAGAGCTTCTATGGTTCGCACAGATGGCACAATGGGAAAACACCAGGTAGGATGCTCAAAAAGGCCGGACTTCTCACCCGCCCAACCCCGGCGCGCCGAGACGCGCCTTGTCCCAAGCAAGGCCGCAGCTCTATGGCTGACCCTCGTTTCACGTCTTACCTTTCACGGTTTTTGAAAGCAAAGCGAGAACGCCGCTGGCGGACTTTTTCAGCATCCTGCAAGATCGGGGGATTCAGGTAGTGGCAAACGCGTCGTCAGCTCCAGACGACGCGTTCTTGATTGAGGAGGTAATCGATGACTTCGATGCTATTGCGCATCTGGATCTGTGCCTTTTCTGACATGGGAAGGACAGCACCGGCCAGTTTGCCTGATTCAACGTCGTCGAGCGACGGAATCCCGTCAAATCCACGCTTTTCCAGCTCTTGTCGGTAACTTGCCACGGTCGCCTCCTGTTTTCTCTGACAATTGGATCAGCAATTCCTACGCCAGAGACTCACCACCTAGTTTCTTACTGACGGCGTACAGGTAGCATAGCACATGGAGATCCGTGTTCTGTTGGAAAGGCCTATCATATTGATTGAAGACTACTTTCCAGTCGATCGACGTGCAGCGGTTGAGGCAGGAGCCAGGGCGCCAAGGTATGGGAAATGACCGATCTTGAGAAGCGGCGTATCGAGACGCAGGTGAAAATCGTCATGCCCTGGGTCAACAAAGTGCGGGTCACCGGTAATATCTGACTGGGCCTTCAGTTCCGGAGCCGGTTGGTTCGGATTACCCACGCGCAGATAATCACCATCCCTGTTGTAGAACGCATTGAAAGAGGTGGTGGTCTGACTGGATGGGGCGATCACAAAACCCACTCGATTCAGCCCGACCACGTTGCCGGTGACGTCACTCTGGGACTGCCCGAGAAACGCCGCTCCGCCACCATTTTTGACCAAGGTATTGCTCACCAGTACGGCTCGGGCACGATCGCTGACAACCACCGCTTCAAAAAGGCTCCGCATAATCACGTTTCGTTCCAACCGCACATTCGACTTGCCGGCAATCGAGACGCCATGATCGTTATCATGAATAAAATTCCCAATGAGGACGGCTTCTGAATCGGCAAACTGTGCGCCGGTCGTTTCGCTCCCGCCGATGATACAGTCTTCGATTCGCACATCGTGGACTTGCTGGCTAAACAACATGCCATTGATCTTGATCCGGCGAAGGACAATCCCTTGTCCATTGAACAGACCGACGGCATGCCCCCCATGATCATTAATGGTCATATCGCTGATTTCAATGTCCGTCGCCCCATAGGGCCACTTGCCCACATGGAGAACGCCCACCACAATATCACGCCCCAGAATCGTCACCTGATCCACTCCAGCCCCGACAAGCTTGATCATCTCTTTGCTGTGAATGGTCACGTCCTGAGGATATAGGCCTGCCTTGACGAAGACGGTGTCGCCTTTCTTGGCGGCATCGACCGCTTCCTGAAGAGAGACGTAGTCCCCGGTTCCGTCGAGCGCGACCACGATAGTCCGAGGACCAAGTAGTGGCCCCTCATCGGCCCACACCAGGCCGAAGCCCCAAAAACCAAATGCCGTGATGAGAACGAGCAGGCTGAGGTAAAACCATTTCGGTATCGCATCGCTTCGATCGCCTGCACGTCTAGGACAAGAGGAGCACACCCCCGCAGGATGCTCAAAAAGGCCAGACTTCTCACCCGCCCAACCCTGGCGCGCCGAGACGCGCCTTGTCCCAAGCAAGGCCGCAGCTCCGCAGCTGACCTTCGTTTCACGCCTCACGTTTCACGGTTCCTGTTATATCCGTTCGATCCGAATGGTGGGGACTTCCATGACACGCCGCAGCACCGAGGCATCCCCAAGAATGCGGCCGATCACGTTGACACGGTCGGCCGGAACCGGATCCTGCCCCATACTCATCGGTGTGCGTCCGAAGAATATGGCCAGAACCTGCCCGGCTCCCCAGAAGGCAACATCGCCGACTTTAACTTGATTCGTCGCCGTCTCTCGATAGTCCTTCACCCCGGCCAGTTTAAAATAGAACTCTTCGCCCCACGTGTTGACCGGACTTTCAATCGGCAACGCGGCATAGACTTCCTGCGCCGTCTTCGTCGACTTGAGTTCCGCGTCGAGCTGCACAGATCCGACGGTGATGCGAATTTTGTTGGGGAGATCAGCCATTGCGTTCCAAGCGGCGCCTCACGGCGACCATAAGATGAAAACCCGCTCCGGCCGCGGACTTTAGCTTGTTTATTCGGTGAAATCAAGGCTACAATCCCGCGATCACATGCTCACGTCATCCTTCGTGCTTCTCAAAGGTATCGGCCAAAGTTCCGAACGCCGTCTCTGGCAGGAAGGCATTCTCAATTGGGCCGTATTCCTCCGATCTTCGACCCTGCCGGGCATCTCCTCGAGCAGAAAAGAGTGGTATGACCGCGAACTCGCCACCGCCCAATCGCGTTTAGAAGAAGGCGACGCGCACTTCTTCGGCACTTGCCTGAAGAGTCGGGAGCACTGGCGCCTCTTCGAGACGTTTCGCCATCGTACGCTCTATCTAGACATCGAGACGACAGGACTGTCTGCGCGCGAGGGTCATGTGACGGTGGTCGGATTGTATCGCAACGGGCACATGATGAGCCTGGTCCGTGGGGAAACGTTAACAGAGGACCGATTGCACGCAGAACTGGAGCAGACAGACCTCTTCATTACGTTCTTCGGCAGCGGGTTCGACATTCCCTACCTGCAGGCGAAGTTCCCCCGGTTGAATTTCAAGAAACCGCACTTCGACCTGTGCTTCGCGGCGCGCAGGCTCGGCATGCAGGGCGGGCTGAAACACATCGAGCACGAAGTCCAGATTGCGCGCGAGACCGACGTGGTGGGACTCGACGGATGGGAAGCCGTTCGCTTGTGGCACCAGTGGTGCGCAGGAGACGAAGCCGCACGCGACCTATTGCTGAGGTACAACGCGGCCGATACCAAGAACCTCGAACCGCTCGCGGTATTGCTCTACGACCAGATGGTCGCGCGATTCGGCCCGTCCTCTGTAGGATTTCCATCCACCCGTCACCAAGAGCCGGTCGAGGTCGCTCCGTGACGCAACCCCAGCAGTGGATCGGGGTCGGGCGAACCGAGACGGGTCATGTTCGAACGTCGAATTAAGATGCGCTGGCCCTCCTGAATGACTGTTGCGTCTGGATTGTGGCAGATGAGATGGGGGGTCACCCGGCAGGGGATCTCGCGGCCCAAACCGCCATAGCTGTGGCCACACAGCGGGCGCGAGAACGAGCGGGCTGGCTCCACGAGCACCCAACGCAGCCGCCGAATTCGTGGCAGACCTCGTGACGAGCGCCAACCGGCGGATCCATGACCTCATCCTGGCAAAACCATCTTTGAAGCGGATGGGCACAACCTTCGTCGCCTTGGCGATGCCGCCGGCATCAATGCCGGTGGCCCATATCGCCCACTTGGGAAACAGCCGCGCCTACCTCTTTCGAACGGGACATCTTAAGCAATTAACGCGCGATCACACCCTCGTCGAGAAATTTGTGCAGCGCGGCCTCATTGATGCGGCCACGGCACTTACACATCCTGAGTGTCACATCTTGACGAAAGGCCTGGGGCTGGGCGTCGACATGAAACCGGAGCTGACCTCGACACCGGTAACTCCGCACGATCTCATCGTCCTCTGTAGCGACGGGCTTACGAAAATGTTGGAAAACGCGGCCATCGCTTCGGTCCTCTTCCGCGCGAACGGCGATCCCCACCGCGCCTGCCACGACCTAATCGAGGAGGCGCTGGGCAGAGGGGAAGAAGATAATGTGACCGTGATCGTCGTGGCGTGCATGCCTCCTGCCGTTGCGACAGTTTAATCATTGACAAGAATCTATCGGCCCTGTAGCCTGAGTCTCTAGCCAGACAGTCTTGCCTCCCGTTTCCCTTGTGATCCCGACAGGAGCATCATCATGCGTGTATCCGTACTGGTCCGTTTCATAGTGACCATGGTCATCGGAGGAGCCTGCTGGGTTCCCGCAGCCATGAGCGGGGCCGCGGATAACACCGGACTCGAAACAACGGTTCGTGCCCTCGTGCGAGCCAATGCTGAGAAGGATTTGCCCGCCATGTCTTTGCTGATGGCCCACGACGCCGATATCACCAGCTATACCATCGGAGGCCGGAAATACGTCGGCTGGCCTGACCTTGAGCGAGATATCA
The DNA here is from genome assembly GCA_003135435.1 of Nitrospira sp. GTDB lineage: Bacteria > Nitrospirota > Nitrospiria > Nitrospirales > Nitrospiraceae > Palsa-1315. The sequence continues at coordinate 25,390 of PLBR01000088.1, forward strand.
AGGAGGAGTTTGCAAACGTCGCTGCGCTCGACCTTCCCATTTCCGAACTCAAGGTGTGGTCGAAGGGCGATATTGGGTGGTACACGATGGAACTGGACTATGTGCGTATCCTCGGTCAGGGGCCGGATCAGCAACGAGCCGTCCTGCCGTTACGAGAAACCGGCGTGCTTGAGCGTCGAAATGGCCAGTGGGTCCTCCTGTCCTGGCATGAATCCCTCCGCAATGCCACCGGCGCGATGCCAGTCGATGATCGGCTGAAAACCGCTGCACCACGCACCGTGGCTTCATCGACCAGCCAACCCGCCGCCCCTGATTTGAGTGGGGAATGGGATATCCTGGAAGTCGAAGACAACAAAAGCTACAAAGCTACCCTGGATAAGGCCGGCAATGGACCGTATACCCAACACGATGGCCGCTTCGTCACCACAAAGTATACGGACCGACTCTGGCAAGGCACCTGGCAGCAGCCGGGCAACGATCGCGAAGGAGAGTTTGAACTCCTCCTTTCCGAGGACGGGACCCAGGCCAAGGGCGTGTGGTGGTACTCGCGGGTCGGCACCCAAAAAAACATACCCCCTCGTGAACACGGCGGGACCTATGTCTGGAAACGTTTGGCCCCGTCACCATCCACACGATGACACCTGCGTACCCCACAAGCGTATACGAACATCGCACCACATATTCGCGTGACTACTTTTCATTCTTTGGAGGTTTTATGCGTCAGGCACTCCTCACTCTGCTCGCCAGCATCTGTCTGGCAACCCCTGTCCTCGCAGACGGCGGGCACGACCACCACGCCGTTCCAACCCTTTCCAACCAAACCACGACGACGGTGACGTTCGAAGCGAATACCGTCACCCTCACCTTCGGTCCCATCGACCTGCCAGCCGGTCACGACGGAGACCTCGCGGCGTCGATGCCCAAGCATAACTTTCAGCTTCCCAAAGATATGTATATGGTGGGGTATAAAACCGCAGTCTTCACCAAAGAAGGGATGGCCCTCCCCAAGAACTATCTCCATCACATCCTGATGATCAACAACGATAAACCAAGCGTCTCATGCGAGGGCGAGCCGTTGTTCTTTGCGGGGGCAGGGCTGGAGATGACCGAGACGCGTTTTCCGGAGGGCTACGGGGTCAAGCTCGCCAAGGGTGATCACCTCATGTCGATTGTCGCGTTTTATCATAAGGCGCCGATCACCAAGGATGTGATGGCCACCTTCACCATGTATATGGCACCCGAAGGCGGCCCCGTCAAAGAAATGGACGTGTATCAGGTGGGAGTCAATATTGTGTGCTTCAGTAAGTTCTCCCAGCGAGGCCCAAACCAGACGGATGAAGGGATTGAGGTGACAACCGGAGTCCAGGTCCACAGCGAGCCACTCAAATTCTCGATGGATGGCTGTGTGAAGTTCGCCTACCCACATGGGCATGACGAACTCCTCATGATCGGGCTGGACAATAAGACCAAGAAACAGACCCTGCTCCGGACGGTTCCCGACGTTACCCAGGACGGGACCTTCATCGAGTTTCGACCCCAGCAAGTCTATAAGGACAGTCAGGGGTTTCCTGTGACGAAGGCTGATGACTATGAAATGGTCATGGTCCATCACCATCCCCTGCAGAAACAAGAGGCCCAACATGGAATGGGAAACTATTTGCTGTACATGACTCCGGGTGCCTGTCCGACGACACCCCCTACGCCACTCGCCAACAAGTAGCGGCAACGCACGCATCCTGCGCCCGCCGCGCAGTCTGCGGGTGGGTGCCACGACGTTCCCTCACTTATCCCACGCCCTGTCCCCCTCCAATTCCGTTCAATTTTGTTCGTCATCGAAGTCCGTGAGGGCTCCCCCTACCAAAGAAGGAGCCCATTCCATCGCATGTAGACTGGGTTTCTCACCTCCGCCTATGCTATTCACATCTTCATCCTCAGACGCGGGGCCGAGTCGCTGGCAACAGAAGAACAGAAGAGTAGGGGCTGGTGCGTCTCAGATCACATGAGGAGCGAACCTTGTGATGTCCCTCTGGGACTGGACTTGCTCGGATTCCCCAGAAACACAGGGATATCTTGATGCCGCAGAGTGAGCCGGTCACCATCCTGATTATCAGCGAACACGCTGAATCCATTAAACTCATCACCGTCAGTCTGCGCGGATTCTTTTCTGGCTGCCGCGTGGACGTCGCCTACTCCGCCGAAGAAGCCCGTGCATGGGCGCCGTCGGACGAATGGACTCTCATCCTCATCGACGAACAATGCCTCGCCGGGGACCACACCTCCCTACTCGGAGAATTCAAACGCCGCGCGCCATATGCAGGGATCATTCTGTACAGCGACCGCTCCGACTCAGCCTCGGCGCTTCAAGCCCTCCAAGCCGACGTTGATTTTTTTCTCTCGAAGAAATCTTCGGCCTTTCTCACGGAACTCCTGTTCTGTGCCAAGGAAGCCATCGAGAAACGTCACCTGAGAGTGACCCTGGACCATGCGCACGAACGCCATCGTCGGCTCATCGAATCACTCAGCGACATTGCCTACGAACTGGATGCCAGCAGCTGTTTTGTGGCAGTCAGTCCTGGCATCGTCACACTATTAGGCTACTCCCCCGATGAACTCATCGGATTGCCCTATACGACCCTCGTTCCTCCCGGCCAGGAGTCGGTGGCTCGGTATCGCCTCAACGAACGCCGCTCCGGAGCGCGTGGCACCAGCCGCGTTGAATTGACCTTGCGAGGGAAACCCACGCAGGGCGACAAGCCGCTGACCCTCACGGCAGAGGTCAACGCCAGGGGGCTCTATGACACTCTTCGCCGATTTCTCGGCACGGCGGGACTTATCCGAGACCTGTCCCAACCCAAACAACAAGACGCCACGATCCATCAACTTCGCCAACAACTCCGGCGTACGGATGAACTACTCGCGCTGGCCCAGCGAGTCACGCTGTTGTCCCAACAGCTGCACGATCCACTGGCCTCACTACTGACACAGTCCCAGCAGCTCCTCACCACCATTCGCGACGCACGCCTGGACGACCAAGCCGAAACACTCGCCCACCACGCCGCAGAAGCGACGAAACTCGGAGTACAGCTGGCGCAGGCCCTCCACATGAGAGAGGACGCCTTCGGACATACGATCAACGACATCCTTGACGACGTACTCACGACCACAAGCCCGGCGAGCGTGGATGATGCAGGCATCATACGGCAGTTCTCCTCGCACCTCCCCCCCCTCGTCGGCGATCGCGAGCAGGTCACGAAGCTCGTTCACCATCTCCTGAACTACGCGCAGACCTATGTGCTTACGATCGGTCGTGCGCATCGACTCATCGTGAGCACGCGCGCAGTTGGGCCTTCTTCCATTTCAGCAGACACCCCCACACTCTTTCCCCTCGCCCCGCCTACCGAGGTCGAAGTCGAGCTGCTCGAATCTGACATGGTGTGGCCGGCTGCATCTCAGGCGGCTTCACCCCCGTCTATTGGCCTCCTCGAGTCGTATCAGCTCGTCCGCCAACTGGGTGGCACTTTGGATTTGTCGGCGCCGATGCAGGGCCCCCTTCGTATAATTCTCCGTCTGCCGGTCGCCTCTCGCCCCTCCCACGAGATGCTCCCGCTGCCAAATGCCGTCTCTGCCTCCCCGCCTGCACTCGCTCCTGACACGAAGAACGCCGCGACGGTACCTGTTCCGACAGCCGAGTCTGGCAGGCCGCAACAAGAACGGCGCCATTCACCTCGAATTCAAACTACCCTGCCTGCCGCGATCACCGTCGGGTCAGCGACCTGGGATGGCACTATTTCCAACCTCAGCGTCGGCGGCACCTGCATTACACTCCCCAACGACTTCCCCACCGTCGTGCCACAAGATGCCTATGTTGAACTCAAAACTGCTGTGGGAATACTCGAACTGCAAGGTGAGGCGCAGGAACGGCCCTTCTCGCTCCCTTCCGGAACGCCGGTTACCCATCTCGTCGTAGCATTTAATTCGCCCAAGCGAGAAGAGGCCGCCGTTCTGGCCTCGCTGGTCCAGGCTGCGCAGGAACAGACGTTGCCCTTCTCTCTTGGAGTACTGCTTGCGGCAGGGCCGCAGATCGAGCTGACTGCCACCGACCCCCTCGTACCAAACGAGCGTGAAGGGTTCGACCTGCGCGAGGCGGTTCGGGTGGTCGTGAGACTCCCAGTCCAGCTCGATGTGATGGACCATAGGGGGCGCCCTCACCGCCTGGCGGCGCTGACCACTAACCTCAGCCGTGACGGTGCCTGTCTTCACCTCAACGCTCGCCCTGAACTCCTGAGCGGCCTCGCTACGCTACACTTTGCCGCCGCACAGACCCAGATCCACCCCGGGACCCATGAACCAGGCGCGCCCGACTCCGCACTCCCCGCCCGGATCATCTGGTCGGCTCCGGATCACGCAGCGCCCAGCGAATTTCGTGACCAAGGCTCCGACCCTGCCCTTCGGGTCGGCCTCCGCTTTCAGGGCCTCACACCCTACGCTGAGCGCGAAGTGAACCGTGTCGTCCGACAACATCTGACGTCCCCTGACGAATCGGAATCCTCCTCGCAGCAGGCGTCGGTCGTCAGTATTCCGCGTGAGTGCCGAAATCCACGCGGCCAGGCGATTATGATCACCGACGACCATCTTCGCCAGTCGCTCGCACCAAACACACCGGTCGTCATCATCGCTCCAGGCTATGGCCAGACTGCGTTGGATGCCATGATCTTGGCGTACTACTTGGCGCATTACCGGCTCCGCATCTTGCGTTACGACCACACCAACCACGTGGGGCTGAGCGACGGCGAGCTGCAACAGACGACCTTACGGAGCATGCAAGCCGACCTCCTTAAAGTTGTGGAGTTTGTGCAACATACCTGGCCGGCCGCTCCCTTGATCGTCATGGCGAGTGACATGACCGCACGGGTGGCTCTCAAGATGGCGGTGCAATCCCGTCCCCTCGACCTGCTTCTCCTGATCAATCCGGTCGTAGATATTCAGGCCATGCTCATGACGGTCCATGGTCATGACCTCGTGGCCGACCACCGATACGGACTCCGACGCGGCATCGCCAATCTGCTCGGTCTCAACGTCAATATCGATCGCTTCGTCGGCGATATTGTTGCAGGCCACTTTACGGATCTGGCCTCCACGATTGCGGATCTGCGCCTCCTTCGCTCTCCATCAGCCATTATCACGATTCCTAGCAACCCGCTCAGGCCATTGCCTCCGGCTGACCTCCCTCAGGCATTTCTCACCGCGCTGGGAACCCATACCCGTCTGGCAACCGTCTCCGCACCGCTGATCAGCCAGGATTTCCCACTCAACGAACAACACCCCCCAGCCTTCCGACAGATCATGGAGCAGATCGCCGCAACCGTTTCGCTGCCGACCATTCCGGCTGAATTCCGCGCACACACCCGTCACATGCTGGCCCGTCAACAGCGCATCGAAATGGAGCGCACCCGTCTTCGCCACAATCTCTCGCAGATCACGCGTGAAGCCTTGAGGGTCGCGCACCTGCAGCAGCTGCCCCAACTCGGGAACCTCCATGAGCACTGGAAGCTCTTGGACGATCTCTATCGACTGCTCAGCCCGCTCGAACCCGGCTCCATGCTCGTGGACGTGGGAGTCGGCCACGGCGATTTGCTCCAGGCCATGATGGTGAACCAGACCTACCGCTCACGACAGCATGGATGGAGTCCGGAGCGTCCCGTTCACGTGATCGGACTGGGACATTTTCAAGACTCGCTGACGCAGGCCCGACAGAGTCTTCGTGCCTTCCATCGGGAACTCGACAGCGACTTCGCAGGCACACTGACAGTCCACCCCCCCCTGACCACCGAATGGGTGCACACGGATTGGACGCAAGGCCTTCCGTTCAAGGACCGCTCCCTCCATCGCATCGTCTGCAATCTGTCACTCCCGTTCGTCTCCTCTCCACTGTTCACGATTCGGGAGCTGTACCGCATGCTCCATCCGCAGGGGCGCCTGGTCCTCGCGGTCTTCCACCCCGATACCGATCTCTCGGTGCTCTATCGCCGGCACCTGCACAGAGCGAGTCAGGATGAATTTAGTCCACAAGCCCAAATCGTCCTGCACTACCTGGGGCGGCTCCGAGAGGCCATCCGGCATGGATTGCTGCACACCTTCGACCGCCCCTCACTGGCCTCGTTCCTCCAGCAAACCGGCATCCTCACACCCCGTATCCTTCCTGCGCTCGATGGGCATGCCCTCTTTGCAGTCATCCAAAAAGGTAAATCCGCTAGCTGAACGTGCCCGTGCCGTGTATACTCCCCCGTACATCTTTGAACACATACGCTATTCATGTTCAATCAGAATTTCCCATGGTGGGTCACAGGGCGCCCTTGCGCCCCCTATTCGCTATGACATCGCTCCCATCGAATACAAACATCTTGACGCCTTCCTCCAGCGAGCTATTGAACATCGTCACACGGTTTGCCTCCGACCTGGGAACGATGACCGACCTGACGACACTCGGGAGTCGCATTATCCAAGAGCTGTGTCACGCAGGTGCCACGACCCATGGGACGCTGTTCCTGCTGGATCGCGAACACGAATGCTATCGCCGCGCCAACATGGTTGGCCCGGTCGCCTCCACGCTTATTCCTCCGGCGCTGGCTGTGAGCCATTCTCTGCCCCGCTACCTGCTCGCAACCAACAGGATCATGACGCAGGCCGACTCGGCTGCAGATCTCCAAGAGACTGACTCTGGAGCCAGCGCACGCACGGCCATGGAATCCATGCAGGCCACACGCATCGTGCCACACCTCAATAAAGGTCGTCTCATCGCCTTCTCACTCCTCGGCGCGACACAGCCTTTGGCTGAAGAAAACACTCTGACCAGGTCTCTGCTCGCCGCGCTGGCACAAACCGCCACGAATGCGCTCGACACCATTGTGCTGTATGAGGACCTCCATCGCTCGCACACGCTCATCAAGCGCACGGATCGGCTAAAATCCCTCGAGACGATCGCCGGCGGCTTCGCCCATGAAATCAGGAACCCCCTCACATCGATTAAAACCTTTATTCAATTGGCCCCTGAACGAAAAGACGACCCCCAATTTATTCAGGAATTCAGCAAAGTGGTGCTCGACGATGTGTATCGGATCGAACGGCTGATCCAGGAAATCCTCGACTACGCGCGATACATGGAACCCAAACTGACGGACGAGGACTTCAACGACCTTGTCGCCTCGTGCTTGTATTTCATCGACGTCAAGGCAGACAGCCATGGGATCAAGATTGAAAAAGAGTTGGCGTCCGACCTGCCCCGTGTCATGCTGGACCGACAGCAGATCAAGCAGGTCCTGCTCAATCTCCTCCTCAATGCCATGGACTCAATGGCAAGAGCGGGTGGGCGTTTACGCGTTCAGACCCGCAAGCTGGTGAAGCCGGGAGGGAAAGTCTGGGCCCACATCGAAATCGAGGATACCGGTGAGGGAATCCAGGATACGAATCTTGAACACATTTTCGATCCATTTTTCACGACGAAACACGAGAGCGGAGAACACGAAGGAACGGGACTTGGGTTGACGATTGTCCATCAAATTATTCAAGAACATCACGGCGAGATCCGGGTGAAGAGCTCGGCCGGTATCGGCACCACGTTTTTCGTGAGCCTGCCCGCGTTACCCGCATAGCCGCCAAGACCCTATGGACACCAGTATGAAAAAACGAGTGCTGTTGATCGATGATGAGGCCCGGGTTCGGGCTTCATTAAAAGCGGTGCTGGAGCCGACCTACGAGACGGTCCAAGCCGCCGATGCCCAGGAAGGCCTCGAACTATTTCGCAAGGAAGCCCCCCACCTGGTCCTCCTAGACGTCATTCTACCGGGCACCGACGGGCTGTCGCTACTCCAAACCATACGCGCCGAGGACCGTACGGTACCGGTCATCATGCTGACGGGAACGAAATCAGTCAAAACCGCCGTCGATGCGATGAAGTTCGGCGCGGCCGACTATCTCTCGAAACCCTTCGATGTGGAAGAGCTTCGCATCATCGTCGAGCGCGCGCTCGAGGACCAGGAACTCCAACGAGAGGTAAAACAACTCCGTGCGCAAGTCGTTCGGCGCTACGCCTTTCACAACCTGATCGGCAAGAGCCCGCCGATGCAGGATATCTATACCAAGATCGAACAAGTCGCCGACAGCCGCACGACCGTCCTGATCGGCGGAGAGAGCGGCACGGGGAAGGAACTGGTCGCCAAGGCGCTCCACTATAATAGCGGCAGGCGCGAGCGCCCCTTCATCGCACTGAACTGCGCAGCCATTCCTGAAACGCTTATCGAGAGTGAGCTGTTCGGCCATGAGAAAGGCTCGTTCACGGATGCCACGGCTCGTCGAGTCGGGCAATTTGAACTCGCCAATACCGGCACGCTCTTTCTCGACGAGATCGCCGACCTCAGTGCCATGACGCAAGCCAAACTGCTGCGTGTTTTGCAAGAACGAGAATTCACCAGAGTTGGTGGGGTGCAATCCATCAAGGTGGATGTGCGCATCGTGGCAGCGACGAACCAGAATCTCGAAGAACTCGTTCGCAAAGGGCAATTCCGCGAAGACCTCTATTACCGGATCAACGTCATTGCGCTGTATTTGCCCCCGCTCCGGGAACGTGGTGAAGACGTTCCCCTCCTCGCCAAACATTTTCTGGCCAAACGAATCGAAGAAGACAATCGGCCGCCTCAAGAGTTTTCCAAAGATGCCGTTGACCTCTTGAGCCGCTATCCCTGGCCGGGCAATGTGCGAGAGATGGAGAACATCATCGAACAGGCATTCATTTGGTCCAAGGGATCGGACACCATCACCCCCGAACATCTCCCGACCATTCTCAAGAACGACACCCGGTCCACTTCACTCCGCGACGACACACTCGCTGGTCGCCTGTCTCTCGAGAAAGCCGTGATGGAATTCGAGCGCGAGATTATCTTGGATGCCCTAAAACGAAAAAACTACGTCCAAACCCATGCCGCCGACCTGTTGGGAATCAGCCGCCGGATGCTCAAATACCGCATGGATACATTGGGAATCGGCCGGCCCGATCAGGAAGTCAGCGCCGAACCTCAGACCGTAGTGCAGGAATAGCACATCCACTCCCCTACTGCGTCTTTTTTACACAGTTGGGCGTGGGTTTCTTCGCTGACGTACGTAGTGTTTCGCTCAAGAAAACTACATATGGGTCTCAACCATTCACAAGCCACACTCCGTTGAGATTTGGATGCTAACTCACTGAAATGGAACAAGAATTGCTTTACAAATTACGTAATTAGCGGTAGAGGACATCTATGAACCTATCTGTGACTCCGGGGCCGGCGAAGAATAAGCCGACCTTGCTCGTGATTGACGACGAGGCAGGACCTCGTGACGCCCTGAAAGTGATTCTCCGACCCTTTTTCAATATCCAAGTAGCAGAATCAGCCAGTGCGGCGATTGACGTGCTGAACTCCTGGCCAATTGACCTCATCACACTCGACCAGAAGCTTCCAGATCGCCAGGGCTTAGATCTCCTTCAGGACATCAAACTTCACCACGCCGACGTTGAGGTCATCATCATCACCGGGTACGGGAGCTTAAAGTCTGCCATGGAAGGGATACGCCATGGCGCCGCTGGCTACCTGCTCAAACCCTTCAACGTCACGGAATTGCTGTCCCTCGTCAACCAGACACTCGAAAAGAAACAACGGCTCGATTTTCTCAGAAGTTTTCTCAATACATCAACCGGCCTATGGGGTTCGGAAACAGAATGCGCGCAAGCATGGAAGGAATTACTCGCGGGATACCAGGCGATCGGAAAGTCTGCATCAGATAATGTCTCCCACGCTGAAGAAATCCCGGGCCTTCTCCCTCTGCTCTCCGACCTGCTTGAAGCCAAGGATCGCCAGTTGCTCAACCACTGCAGCCGAGTTAGCTTCTACGCCACACTCTTGGCCAACCGTATCAACCTGACACTCGCCGAACAGAAATCGTTGGCGCTGGGGGCGTTCCTCCACGACATCGGAAAGATCGGGCCGGAGACCTATCAATTTGCCGACGATGAAATCGCTGCGACCGGGGAGTCTGTCAGTAATCGGCATCACCCGGAGCAGGGTGCGAAACTCGTGTTACCGCTGGGACTCCCGGCTGAGGTGGGACAGATTATCGCCTATCACCATGAACGGTGGGATGGCTCCGGCTATCCATTTGGACTTCAGAAAGAAGGAGTTCCTCAACTGGCCCGCATCGTCTGTTTAGCCCAAACATTCGACCATCTAACCGCGGAACTTCCTGGCCGGACGCCCCTCTCGATTGATGACGCCTGCCAACAGATGCGTTCGTATGCCGGCACCCACTTCGAACCGAAGTTGACCGAACTCTTTGCGCGCGTGGTCCAGGAATGCAAGGGATCTCTCCCTGCCATGGCGATGGCGACTACCCCGACCGACCAATCCGACTCCTAACCTGCGTACTCACTCAGACCGCTTCCCCTTCGCCCCCGCAATGAGTTCCGCTGCTGTTTCGCGCACTTTTTTCGTAATGGTCAGACCGCTCAACATGCGGGCGATTTCCTCTTCTCGCCCCATTCCCTTGAGCGCTCTGACAGACGTGGATGTCCGTTGACTCTCCAGCCCCTTTTCCACAAGCAGATGATGCTCCGCTTGAGACGCGACCTGAGGAAGATGGGTGATACAAAACACTTGATGGAACGCCCCGAGCTTGCGCAGTCTAGTTCCCATGGCTGCAGCGACTGCTCCACCGACTCCCGTATCGATCTCGTCAAATACCAGGACCGGAACCTGGTCCATCTCGGCCAACACCGTCTTGAGCGCCAGCATGATACGCGAGAGTTCCCCGCCGGACGCCACGCGCCCCAAAGGTCTCGGCGGTTCACCCCGATTGCTTGAGAGAAGAAACTCCACTCGGTCACGCCCAGCCGGTCCGAGCCCCTCGGCCGACTCATCGCTCGAGACCGTTATCTGAAACACCGCCTGCTCCATTTTCACCGCTACCAGCTCCGCTCCCACAAGCGCCGTCATTCGCGTGGCCGCGTCAATTCGCTTCTTGGACAGCTGCTGTGCCAGGGTGCGAAGGCGGCGGTCCTCTTCGTCCAGCCGCGCGGTCAACTCAGCAATTCGCGCTTCACGATTGTCCAATAACAGAAGCTCCTCCTGCGCCAATCTGCCCGTCACAAGTACCGCCTCAACCGATCCTCCATACTTTTTCTTCAACCGTTGGATCAGATCGAGTCGGTCCTCCACGACAGCCTGTCGGTCAGGATCAGCCTCTAACTGTTGCGCATAGTCGCGCAACCGCCCGGCAAGTTCTTTCAGTTGGATCGCCGACTCCGAAGCAGCCTGTTCACAATCACCCATCGCCGGATCGGTCTGGGCCAACTCTGCAAGGATCCGTCCGATCCGTCCAAGCCTGGTGAGGACAGCCTGCTCATCCTCCTGCAACTCGACATGAGCCTCCTGGGCCAGTTCCCTGAGCCGATGCGCATGGACCAATCGCTGCCGCTCGCTACGAAGCCGCGCTTCTTCATCAGGCAGCAGGCAAGCTTGTTCGATCTCCTGGGCCTGGAATCGCAACATATCCTCACGTCTTGCACGATCGACGACGTCACTCTGCAAGACATCCAACTGCGTACGGAGTTCCTTCCATCCCCGGTAGGCCTGCTCGTAGCTCCCGCGTAGCTCGTAGAGGCGTCCGAACGCATCGAGCGCATCCAATTGTTTGGCGGTAGCCAACAGCGATTGCTGTTCATGCTGGCCATGGATATCGACGAGGGTACCACCCAGTTCTTCGAGCACACGCAGGGGGCACAGGCTACCGTTGACGTACACCCGGTGGCGACCCGATCGGGAGAGCACACGCCGAAGAATCAGCTCAGACTCGTGCTGACCGATGATGTCTTGTGACCGCAGACGTTGAAGGAGTGGATGGGTATCTGGGAGATGGAAGGCTGCTTCGAGCTGGGTCTCGTCTTCTCCTGAACGAATCTGATCGGTCGAGGCCCGTCCGCCGACCAACAAGGCGATGGCATCAATGAGAAGTGATTTACCGGCCCCGGTCTCCCCGGTCAGGACCGTAAACCCAGACTGGAATTGGAGACTGAGCTGCTCGATGAGCGCGAAATTGACAATGCGCAACTCGGAGAGCATTGCGGCGGGTGGCTACATTCCTTAGGCTGAGCCGGCTGGTTGCGCCAGCAGCGAATCGATCATTTCCTTGAACTGCCGCTTCGGTCGCGCTCCAACCAGTTTCTCCACGACCTGGCCGTTTTTGAAAAACAGAATCGTCGGGATACTCATGACCTGATAGCGGCCTGCGACTTCGGGATTTTCATCGGTATTGAGCTTCCGGACCTTCACCTTCCCTGCATACTCTTTGGCCAGTTCCTCAACGATCGGAGCAACCATTTGGCAAGGACCGCACCAGACGGCCCAGAAGTCCACCATCACAAGTTCAGAGGCCTTCATGACGTCTGCATCCCACGTTGCATCTTCGACCTTCAGTGCATCACTTGCCACGTCGCATTCCTCCTTCGCTGAGTACACGATAATATCTGAAATCGCTATGGCATCGTATACCAGCCCTCTTCGAGGAGTCAAATCCTCCGGACCGGCACATGACATGACCAGTGCAGCTCGGCGGAGGAGAACTCCGCAGCTCACCAGAGGGATACGGCAAGGAGAGCGGGCCCCAGACTGAGCATCACACGAGCCGTTCTTCCAGACAATCTCACCGTCCACTCCCATCCATCCCAGGCTGGGGTATGGCCGATTGTGGCATCCCATACGGTCCTCCCGGCGCAGCCCAGGGCAGACCCTTCTCCCCGATAAGCAACGGACTGAGAATATTTTTGATGACGGCCGTTCCGAAGTTTTCAGTCCATCCAACCCCGGTTAGATTGAGCATGAAGTTATACTGCTGACGATCGGGGAACTCCAAAATGTAGAGTCCCATCGACCAACACTTACAGGGATTCTGATAGAGGGCAACGACATCATACTCCGGGCTCCTGCCGTTCTTCACATCGTAGTAGGCCTTTGCCCCAATCGTCCACCCCCACGGCGTACGAAACGCCCCTCCCGCTGTGACAAATTGAATCTCAGGGGTTGGGGCGTAGACCTGACTAAACGAAATCGGATTCCACACGTCTCCGCGTTGTACGCGATTACCATCATGTGTGAAACGCTGCCCCACTTGGAGGTACCAGTAGTTGGACTGCTGGACCCGGAAGTCGGTGTTGAATTGACTCACCGACGACCGGTAGGGATCGAAAAACGCATCGATGGTCAGATACTGGTTAATGGCAGGCTGCTGACCGGGGGCAGCCACGCCACCCCGGCCAAACGCGGCATCCGCTAACTGAGCCGGCGTGAACTGAGGGGTCGTATTGCCGATCACGGCCCGCATCCAGAGATCGGAAAGTTTCTTCCCCTCAACCGCCGTGGTTGCCGGCTGTAACGGCTGTGTCACGGTTCCGAGCGGAGGAATCACTCCAGGCGTGAAATCCCGAGCTCTCGTTTGCACGGCACCCACGTGATAACTCTGGGCCATCGTGAAATCCAGCCAATTGAAACTGCTGCTGCCCGCTTGCTCTAACAGCCGGCTGCGGAGCGCATAGGTCAGCAAGTTTTTCTTCGGCAGATCGTCTACCTGATCGATCTGAGTCAATTGTGACTGGTCAGTCGGCGGGACATATTCATACATGACGCCGGGCTCGAAGGTATGCAGAAAGGTATTGCCCTCGCTCGTTCCGAAGCGGCGGCTCAGCTTCGACCTCGCATCAAGTCCCGCCCAAAAGGTCTCACGATGCTGGCTTTCAGGATTTTGTACCCCCCGCGTGTAGTAGACCTCGCGCACTTTCAATTGGGGGGTCAGGCCCACGATGTGGCCGAAATCCAGGACATCGGTCGACAGTCCCGGCAGAACATCGATTCGATTCTGGGTAAATCCCTGTTCGCGATAAAAATTCACGAAATTCATATCCGTACCTAGCAGCATCGGCGAATTGAACAATGAAAGATTCGGCAGACTGTAGCCGATTTCCGGCAGGCGCTGAAACGTATCCACTCCTCCCGATTGCAACGGCTGCAGATATTGACCGAGCAGGTACGTGTTTCCATAAGCTAGACGTTGCGTCGCCAAGAGATTCGATTCGCCGCTGGGAAGGGCCCGCTGGGCTCCCGAGTTGCTCAATTGCTGGAGATAGCTCGCGTCCGATACAAGAAGCACTTTCGCTCTCAGCAACAAGTCCGGCGTGAACTGTTGGGTGTGGGTCCCACTGAGTAAGCCACGAGTACGATTCGCATCTTGTCCCGTCTGGCTCATGCCGGACACATTCGGCAACTCTGTCTGCTGCAAGGCACTGACGAGCCACTGCCCACTCGATTTCTGGTCCAACACATACCGATACTCAAAATCGCTGCCATACCCGAGATTCGCGTAGTATTGCGGGGAGATCGTCAGATCCTGACTAGGATTGATGGCCCAAAAGAAGCTTTCTTGGAGGTGCATGCCGAATCGATTGTCGTACCCGACATTGGGAATGAGGAACCCACTGCGGCGCGTAGAGAGCGGATACGTCAGCGTGGGAATAGGAATCACCCGGACATCGTTCACGCAGAGCCATCCACCCGTAAACGCCACGTTGTCGCCGGCATTCAGGTCGAGATCCTTGAACTGGAACCGCCAGGCCGGCGTCTCACCTGCCTGCGCATCGCAGTTCGTAAAGCGGCCCTCTTTCACCCGATAATGGTCCTCTGAAAACCGCTGCAGAAGGCGCCCCTCCACCGAGGTATTCGTGGATTTGAAATTCACCCGTCCGTGCGTGGCCACCCCAGCTTCAGTATTCACGTTGAGTTCCAACCGTTCGGTCACAAGATCGGCTTTGGGATCGGTGAGTCGGACGTGGCCCGTGGCAATCAATACGCCAGGCATTGCCTGGAGAGTCATGTGATCGGCCGTCAGACGCAGGGTGCCCTGGTTGACCACCACCGAGCCATCGGCTTCGTAGACTTCTTGTTCTTGTAGATAATCGATTCGTTCTGCGGTGATGTCGAGCGGGAGCCCACCGGGGGATGTTGTCGTCGCTACGGAACCTCCCCCATTCCCTGCAGCAACCCCCGCGTGTGGAAGCAGTAATCCCAGCAGCAACCAACCAACCAGACACATCCACAGCCGCGTTGCGATGCCTGCCATGTCAGCCCCGAAGCGGCGAAAGCCCACAGCCACGGAACCATGCCGTGCACTCGCCCACGAGCATGAGCGAGCCCGTCACACACACCAGACCGTCCGGCATCGCCAGCTGTCTGGCCAACGCCATCGCATCACTGAGCAACGGCACGACATGTGGATGAGGCAGCAGACCTTCGAGCGAGGCTCGGAGTTCCTGCGCGGTGGCAGAGCGTGGGAGATTCGCCTGCGTCAACACCACCCCATCGACCAGACCCCTGAACGGTTCAACAAAGCTTCGATGGTCCTTGTCGCGCATCATTCCAAGGACAAGGACCACAGGGCGGGACGGATGAGATCGGTCAGAGCGCGTGAGATAGTCGGCCAAGACCGTGGCGGCAGCAGGATTATGCGCGCCATCCAGCAGGATCGTCGGACGGCGATCGACCACTTCCAATCGTCCGGCCCAGTTGACTGCACACAGCCCCTCCCGCACCGCCTCGCCCGTGACAGCAATCCCGTGAGGGGCGGCCGCCCCTACCAGCGCCAGCGCACAAGCGGCGTTATCCAGTTGGTGGCGACCCTCCAGGGCACAGGTCAGCCCGTCATAGTGCATACCCAGACCACGATAAGAAAATTGCTGGGGCGTCTCTCCCTCTGTGCGAAAATCCTCATGCAGACGAAACACCGGGGCCTGCCGCTTCTGTGCCACCTGTTCGATCGTCCGCCACGCGTCATCGTTGAGTCGCCCCAGCACCACCGGCACCCCCGGCTTGATAATGCCGGCCTTCTCAAACGCGATCGCGGCACGGGTGGTCCCCAAATACTCCTGATGATCGAAGGAAATAGTCGTGATCGCACAGGCCATGGGTGTCACCACGTTGGTGGCATCGAATCTCCCGCCCAATCCAACCTCCAACAGGGCCACGTCCACCCCTGAGTCGGCAAAGTGCTGAAACGCCATCGCCGTCGTATATTCGAAGAAGGTAGGTGACAGATCCGGTTGACAGAGGGTCTGAAGTTGTTCGGTCAATTGTGCTACCTGCGATTCAGCAATCATCTCGCCGTTCACGCGGATCCGCTCTCGGAACTCCACGAGATGAGGCGAGGTATAGAGTCCCACTCGATACCCTGCCGCCTGCAACACGGCGGCGGCTATGGCCGCGGTGGATCCTTTTCCATTCGTGCCGGCGATGTGCAACGTACGGTACCGGATCTGCGGCATGCCGAGTCGCACCATCAACGCCGTCATCGTCTCAAGACCCAGTTTGATGCCATGCTTTTGCAGGCGATACAAATAAGCCACGGCAGAGGAATAGGTCATGGTGTAGCCAGGCGGGACGGGAGGTTAGCCAGGATTCTTCATGCAGAGTCCGGAATTAAAAATGCGCGACGAGGGTGCTTAAGGTTTCTTTCAGCTGTTTGCGCTCCACGATCATATCGATCATGCCATGCTCCAAGAGAAATTCCGCACGCTGAAACTGATCCGGCAGCTGCTGCTTAATCGTCTGCTCGATCACGCGTGGACCGGCAAATCCGATCAGCGCTTTCGGTTCGGCCAGAATCACATCGCCCAACATGGCGACGCTGGCGGTGACACCCCCGAATGTAGGATCGGCTAACAGACAAATAAACGGGAGTTTGGCCTCGCCCAACTTGGCGACAGCGGCAGAGGTCTTGGCCATCTGCATCAGGGAGAGAATCCCCTCTTGCATCCTGGCTCCTCCGGAGGTCGTGACCAAAATGACCGGCAACCTGCCCTCCAATGCGCGATCGATCGCCCGGCAGATCTTTTCCCCGACGACCGACCCCATGCTGCCACCCATAAAACTGAAGTCAAACACGCAGAGCACCACACGACGGCCATTGAGCATTCCTTCGCCAATCACCATGGCATCTTTTCGGCCGGTCTTCTCCTGGTGCGCCTTCACCCGATCCCTGTACGATTTCGTGTCCTGAAAGTTCAGCGGGTCCTGGGGACCGAGCTCCGCATCCCACTCTTTGAACGTCCCGAAGTCGACCAAGAGCGCAATACGCTCCATGACGGAAATCGGGAAATGGTAGTCGCACTTCGGACAGACCTTATTATTACGCTCGACCTCTTTGCGATAGACAATTTCTCGGCAGTGATTGCACTTGAGCCACATCCCTTCCGAAATTTTCGATCGTTTCGGGGCTTCAGGCTCGGTTGTTTTCTGTTTTTTAAACCAGGCCATTCTGGGCTCCTCCTAGTCCGACACAGGACCACCGCGCTTCACTATCAGGATGCTGAAAAAGTCCGCCAGCGGCGTTCTCGCATCGTTCAGACCCTCAACGTACCCCAGAGGGTACGCCTCGGGCCTTCACTCGCTGCGGCCTTGCCGGACGGCCTTTTTGAGCATCCTGTGGGGTGTTCCCTCTGTGCCACACGTACGGACCCTCGAAGTTCTCGCGCGCAAACATAGTACCTGCGCAGCCTGCTAGAGTTTGAGGATGGAAGAATACCATAGCCGCCCGTATGACGCACGTAGATTTCCCATCGATGAACGTGACGGCGCGGATGTCAGAAAAGTTGGCCGCCAAAGGCAATCTGGAACATCATCGTAAGTCCGACGGCAACGCTTCCAAGACTCGCCAGCCCTTGGACCGTGAGAAAGATGGGACGCCCGAGGTTCAGCGACCACAGCACCGGAAGGCTCACGACTATCCCGACCAACATCATCCCCAGGATCGAGCCAACCCCGAACACCGCGATATACGTGAGCCCCTCCGACACCGATCGCGCAGACGACAGCACGATCAACAACAGCGCCGCCGACCCGGCCAGACCATGGGCCATCCCGATACAGAACGGTCTAACGGAATCACGCCACCAATGTACATGCCCGTGATCCTCGACCAGCGCATGACTATGCAGGTGCACGTGCCGCTCACCGTCATGGTCGTGCGTATGCACATGCCAGCGTTCTCGGACCAATCGCACCCCGAGCATTCCGCCGAGGAACACGAGCATGGCGCCAACGCCGAACTCGGCCGCCAATGCAATCGGTTCAGGGATCGGCACGCGAAGCACCAACACCACCGCCCCGACCAGCAACAAGACCACCGTATGTCCGAGCCCCCAGCTGAATCCAATCATGCCGGACGCGCGCAGCGAGGGTCGCTGCGACAGCACCGTGGATACGGCAGCTAAATGATCCGTGTCCAAGGCGTGGCGAAGCCCCAGCACAAATCCAAGTCCCAAAATGGTCAGAAATTCAGTGTCCAGCATACGCCATCAACAGGAATTGGCCTGGCAGAATGCTGAAAAATCTCGCCAGCGGCGTTCTCGCATCGCTCAGAGGCTCACCATACCGAAGCGTACGCCTCGCCTCTTCACTCGCTGCGGCCTTGCTGGACGACATTTTTGAGCATCCTGCGGATTATTCAGGCGCTATCGCCATTCGTAAAATCACAGCGGCACATTGAGTAAAGCCGAGTTTTCCCGCAACCTGCTAGGACACAGGAATCGGCCGGCAGGTAGGACGTCAGCCGCCACGAGCGTGCATTTCGAGATGTGGGTCTTCACGAAGTTTCTCAATACCGATGAGTCCCCCGACACGCAATCCGTCCCGCTCGAGCGCCTTACGCTCTTCTGCGCCTCGGTCGCGGCGGCCTTCCCAGCCGGCACGGATCACGGTCCGCATCTCCTCCGCGGAAGCACCGGCGCGGAGAGGCTTACGAAGATCCGTTCCCGTCGTCGCGTACAGACAGCGGTACCACATGCCGTCGGCGGTGACCCGGCTGCGATCGCAGGTCGCACAGAACGGCGTAGTCGTCGAAGGAATGATCCCAAAGGTCGTCCCATCCGGCAACAGATATCGCTGTGCCGGCGCAGCCCCCCGCTCAGGCATTGGCTCGATCGTCCCATAGTGCTTGCTCAGCATTGTGAGCATCGCCACTCGGGAAAATACTTCTTGTTGAGACCATTCGTTTGCGCCACCGACGTCCATATATTCGATAAACCGAACTTCCGCCTGCACATGCTTGCCAAATTCGATCAGCGCGACCAACTCATCGTCATTGAAACCCCGAATCACCACTGTATCGAGTTTCAAGCCGGTGAATCCCGCCCGAACCACCGACTCAATCCCTTCCAACACGCGCGCATACTCATCACGGCGGGTCAGTTGGCGAAATCGTTCCGGTCTCAGCGTATCGAGGCTGACTGTGACGCGGTGAAGCCCTGCCTCATACAGCGCCTCTGCCTGGTCCGCCAGAAGAATGCCATTCGTCGTCAGCGCGATATCCGTCACCCGCCGATTTTGGAGCAACAGGCGAATCAGCCGAGGCAAATCGCGTCGAAGCAACGGCTCTCCGCCGGTCAGCCGCACGCGATCGACGCCGAGGTCGGTGAAATAGCTCGTCAGGCCTGCCATTTCCTCATGGGTCAGCAGATCCTCGCGCGGCAACCAGACATAGTCCTGCTCCGGCATGCAGTACTTGCAACGGAGATTGCATCGATCCGTCACGGACAAACGCAAGCTCCGCAACGGCCGGCCAAAGGCATCGGCAGCGGGAAAAAGAGAGGTACTTGTTGGTAACTGATCAGCCAAGGCTTTCTCGATATTTCTGGACGTTTCACGTTTGACGCTTCTAGGGATGTTCCTCCACCCAGACTTCGCCTTCCGGCGTATGTTCGAGTTTCCAGATCGGCGTGATTCGTTTCAATTCATCGATCGCCCACGTGCAGGCACGAAACGCTTCCGCTCGGTGCTCAGCCCCCACAACAATCAGCACGATGTTTTCGCCGATGCCGATTTCGCCATACCGGTGGAGGATCGCCACCTCGATGATGTCAAAGTCCTTCAACGCCCGTTCGCGGATCTCGCGGAGCGTCTTCTGCGCCATGCCCTCGTAATGCTCGAACGTAATGCGATCCACATCCCGCCCCTTCGACCGGTCGCGCGCCGTCCCGAGAAAAATCGAAATGCCGCCGATGCGCTTCGACCGACCCCGCACCCGATTGATCTCCGCATCCACGGAGAAATCCTCCCGTTGCACGCGGACAAACTTGGCATCGTCACCGGCAGGCTGCTGCATACTCATCTTTGTTCCTCTTAACTAGCGCGATCCACAGCCAACGAGTAAGTAGCCCGCAGGATGTTCAAACAGGCCAGACTTCTCACCCGCCCAACCCTGGTGCGCCGAGACGCACCTTGTCCCCAGCAAGGCCGCAACGAGCGAAGAGGCGAAGCGTACGCTTCGGTACGTTGAACCTCTGAGCGACGCGAGAACGAAGTTGGCGGACTGTTTCAACATCCTGCCGAGGCTCCACCGGCGAAGGGAGGTAACAGGGCTACCTCGTCGCCATCCTGAATCGTCGTATCTTCGTGCGCGATTTCTTGATTGACCGAGACGAGGACTTTTTTCTTCTGAATCAGTTCTCCGATGGCGGGGTATCCAGTTTCTAGCACACCGACGAGGTCTTTCACCCGTCTTCCATTGACGAGGTTCAGGGACAAGGTTCCCTGATTCCCCGCCAACATCTTCGTCATCCCAAAGAGGCGAACCGTGATCACGCAGTATCCTTTACCAGTTCCTTGAACCTGACTCATTTAAGGTCTTGTAAACGTGCCAGATTTCCCACCAGATTTTGACAGCAGATAGACATCACTGAAACTCATCCCGCGATCGATGGCCTTGCACATATCGTAGATCGTGAGCGCCGCCACAGAAGCCGCCGTCATCGCTTCCATCTCTACCCCGGTCGGCCCAGTCGTCTTGGCTGTCGCCAGAATGGTGATCGAACAGCGGCCTTCGCGATCCGGCTGAGGTTCTTCTTTGAATGAGATGTCGACGCTGGTGAGGAGAATCGGATGGCACATGGGGATGAGGTCCGGGGTCTTCTTGGCTCCCATCACGCCGGCGACCTGCGCGACGGACAAGACATCGCCCTTGGCAATCTTGCCCCGTTGAATCTTTTCGAGGGTTTCCGGCTGGAGAAAGACCGTGGCCTGAGCCGTTGCAGCCCGTTCGGTCGAGTCTTTGGCGCTGACATCGACCATCCGCGCCCGCCCCGACTCATTGAAGTGCGTAAATTCTGCCATTTTGTCAGCCCGGACTATTCATGATTGCCTCGTCCGATCCTCTCGCCCGGCGGGGCTTTTCTCGTTCGGCCTCCTCGACGGACTGCCGGTACGCCTATGTCGGCCTTACTTGCGAGAAGCCCCGGCGGGCTTCGGTCTCGAACGCCTCGCGACGGCATTCATGAATAGTCTGGGCTACCTGAATCAGCGCGTTGCGACCCAATCCGTAGCGGGAATTATAGGAGCCACTGGAAAGGGCAGTCAAGGGCGAGGGGGGGGGCCTGGTGAGCCCCCGTTGCTCGCGCAACGCGGTCTCGGAAGACCCTCGTTGGACGCGCGCAGTTGGGGGTTCAACCAGGCCACCCCCCAAAAGGGAGAAAAACAGATTGAGAAAACCCGTGTGATTCTGTGCTTGCGCAACGCGCGGCCTGAGAAGGATGGAGAGGGGCGGCCAGGTGCCCTTCTTGCTCGCAGAGCCCCCACGATGAAGCGGTGGTCGCCTGGGACAAGAGCGCGTCTCGGCGCGCTCGGGGTTTGGGCGGGTGAGAATGTTGCGCGCAGTAAAGGGCAGCCTTGGCCACTCCCTTATATAGAGGTATAGAGAATCGGAAGGCCCTCGCTCGGGCTAATGGCACGTCCCGGGAAATCGATTGCGAAGCAATCGGAGGGTAGGGCGGGTGAAAAATATCTGCCAGTGGGTGGGCGGGTGAGAAAGTCGCGCACAGTTGGGGATTCAACCAGGCCACCCTCAACCGCATTTATTTTGCCCCACAATTCGCGTCCCGCTGAGAGTGATACAGGCCGACTCCGTGCGCGGCAATGCCAACAAATAAGCCCGCCCATTCACGCTAATTTTGTTTCCTCCACGCCCACTTCGGTATGGGAATCTAGTTAATCCGGAACCCCTGAAATCCATCTTGACAATTGGCCTTCCACCTATGTAGACTTACAACCATGGGTAAACAAGAAACCCCAAGACTGAGTTACCAAGGACTTCTTGTCCTACGCGCTTTTCTTGATCGCCCACGCAGAGAGCTGTGCGGAGCAGATCTGTTGAAGTCAACAAATCTCTCTTCGGGGACACTGTATCCCATTCTTTTGCGCTTCGAGAAGTACCGAATGTTGGAGAGCGAATGGGAAGATGTGAACCCCGAAGCAGCGGGCCGCCCTCGGAGACGCCTTTACAAAATTACTCCTCATGGGGCACAGGTAGCTCGTCAGATGTTGGATAGCTTCACTGACGTCTCGTCTCAAACAAAGCTATCGCCGGATTTTGCAACGGGATAGCAGGAGTATCGATGCTCGCTTTCTTCCTTGGATTATTCGGAAATTTGCTTGCTGCAGAGTTCGGAGCTTGGTGCCCGCATCTTGCCGAAAAACTCATTGCTTATACCGCTAAAAGACTACCGGCCTCGTTGCAGGAACGGATGCTTGAGGAGTGGAGCGCACTTCTCAACGACACCCATGGAGACCTCTCCAAGCTAGTGGTCGCCGTCTCTTTGTATTGGAAGCGATCGAAGATAGCAGACCAGTGCGAAGATACAAAAGAATCGCCAATTTCGTCCGTTGTAATGGACACACTTTCGGATATGGAAGATGCCGTATTTGAAATGACTACGCAGGGCATGACCGTTGGGGAAATTTCGAATTTCTTGAATGCTAATAGGACCGCGGTCGAATACTACAAGATCAGCTGCGCGCAAAAATTAAGCGGCCAAACCACTATCGGACGGACGAACGTCGTGACTTTTTTCGCACGACACAAATACCACCGCAGTATATTGAACAGATTAGTCAATCATTTCCGACGCGAGAGAAGTTGGCGCAATCTAGAACGCCAGAACAGGCAACCGCCAAGCTTGAGGCGCAATGGGAGATGGTG
Source organism: Nitrospira sp. (assembly GCA_003135435.1). GTDB lineage: Bacteria > Nitrospirota > Nitrospiria > Nitrospirales > Nitrospiraceae > Palsa-1315. The sequence continues at coordinate 48,481 of PLBR01000088.1, forward strand.
ACTGTGAACCTCGTTGTATCTCACCCCCTATGTTAGCTTCCGAACGCCGGTTCGCTCTGCTGGTTGCGGCTATTCCTTCAGGGCCGCGAAGGAGCGCCGCGCATGGCAACGCTCTTCCTCGGCTATACCGACCAGCACGGCACGAAATTTGGGTCAGGTCTTGCAATCCAACATTTCTCGGGGCGGACTTGCCTGCCGGTGTGTCGTTCGGCTCTCCCCTCTTGTCGTTTATCCCTTCGATGAGTCTGATCTGAAACGAGATACGCTTCACGAACGACGGTCTTTTGTGGGACGTGACTTGGGTGAATCCATCGGCTTCTTGCTTGCAGCGGTTCTGCGAACCGGTTAGGCTAACTCCTATGGTTTTAGGCCGAATCCATACCGATCCGCAGATCTGTGGGGGGAAGGCGACGATTCGCGGTCTCCGTCTGACCGTGGATTTTGTCCTTAAGCTGCTGGGAGATGGCTTTACGGCAGCTGAGATCGTGAAGGAATATCCTGAATTGGTGCTTGAGGATATCTATCAGGCTGCGAAGTACGGCGCTTGGCTGGCGGGTGAGCAGACGTCCGCTGCTTCATGGGACTGCTGGCCGATCTCCACATCTCACCTCATATCGTTCAATTCCTTCGCTCACTCGGTTCCGATGCCTGTCCCAAGCCAGTGATTCTTGAGGACATTCCCTCCGTTGAGGACGGGAGCCGTGTGTCAACTGGGCATCCGGCCTCTTCGTCGGTTTTCCTCTCGCATGAGCATCTTGACAAGAACCGGGGAAAGGGCATATCACAGGCAGCTGTTGGGGCTGCTTGAGGGTGTTCGAGCCGCCCCCTTCAAAAGCAACGTCCTACGATCACCCAGAAGAGGACAGTCATGCGAAAGACATTCGAGCAACTCTTCGAACAATTGAGCGATCATGCACGAGATGTTTCGTTTCAGGTGCAGTTCTGGGATGGCGTAAAAAGATCGTTCGGTGCCGGTGAGGCGCAGTTTGTTCTCACCTTTGCGACGAAGCGAGCGGCAGACCATGTGCTCGAAAGTGGGTCGTTGGGCTTCGGCGAAGAGTATATGGCAGGCGATATCCAGGTGGAGGGAGATTTCAAACAACTCCTTCGCTTCGGATCAGACGCCTCGTTCTTGAATCTGCCTCTCGGGTTGAAAACGAAACTCGCAATTCGGCACCTGCGCCAGACATCGCTCAACACGCTCTCGCGTTCTCAAAAACACGTCGCCCACCATTACGATCGCGGGAATGACTTCTACAAACTGTGGCTAGACGAGAGCATGGCGTACTCGTGCGCGTACTTCCGTCACGAGAACGACACGCTCGAGCAAGCACAGCAGCAGAAGTACGAACACATTTGCCGGAAACTTCAGTTGAAGGCCGGAGAGACACTGGTTGACATCGGCTGCGGCTGGGGCGGAATGCTGATCTACGCAGCCAAACACTACGGCGTGCGCGGCGTCGGCTGCTCACTGTCGAAGGAGCAAGTTGAGTATGCGGTCGATCTCGTGAAGCATGAGGGTCTATCGAAAGAGATTTCGATCGTGTTTGAGGATTATCGGAAGATCCAGGGCGAGTTCGACAAATTCGTATCCGTCGGCATGTTTGAACACGTGGGAAAGCAATTTATTCCGACATTTATGGAGAAGGCGCAGTCGCTCTTGAAGCGCGACGGCATAGGGCTGCTCCACACCATTGGACAAGAGCGGCCAATACCCGGCGATCCCTGGACATTGAAATACATCTTCCCCGGTGGATACATTCCCGTGCTTGACGAAATTGTACGGACCATGGGCGAAGCCAAACTCGTTCCGACGGACATCGAAAATCTTCGCCTGCACTATGCAAGAACGCTTGAGGAGTGGAGCACACGATTCGAGGTCCACGCCAAAAAGGTCGAGGCAATGTACGATGCGTCCTTCGTTCGCATGTGGCGGATGTTTCTCAATGGAAGTGCCGCCAATTTTCGCTATGGGGACATACGCCTCTATCATGTCCTCTTTACGAACGGATTGAACAACGCCCTTCCCCTCACGCGCGAGCATATGTACCGCTAGTCCGCTAGCGATCCGTGAGACGTGAATCGTTAAACGTGAAAGGTTTCGGAGGAATAGCACTCGGCAGTCCTACGTTTCACCTTTCACGTCTTACCTTTCACGGTTCTTGAGAGCGAAGCGAGAACGCCGTAAGGGAAAAGGCGCGTCCATGGGCAAAGAGGCTGTCTTGGCAGACTCCGGGCGGGCGGGTGAAACAGCCGCCGGGGTCGGGCGGGTGAGAAGAGCAACTTCTTCAGCATTCTGCTAATTCAGGAACATGGGACAATCGCGAACACCATGATAATAATTGCCTCAAGCTTGCAAGCCGTCAAAGCCCGCATTGCCAGGGCTGCGCAATCCGTCGACCGACAACCGGACGAGATCACCCTGTTGGTCGCGAGCAAAACTCAGCCTGCCGAGCGAGTGAGGGAAGCCTGGCTCGCCGGACAAACTATTTTTGGCGAGAATTATCTGCAGGAAGCGCTGGCAAAAATGCCGGCCCTTGCCGATTTGCCGATTGAATGGCATTTCATCGGTCCCATACAAAGCAATAAAACAAAACGCATCGCAGAGAATTTTTCCTGGGTGCACAGTGTGGACAGAGTAAAAATTGCCGACCGCTTGGCGAAAGACCGCCCCGAATCACTGCCGCCGTTGCAAATCTGCCTGCAAGTGAATGTGAGCGGGGAAGCGAGTAAAAGCGGTGTGGCGCCTGAAGAGGTGGCTGCTCTGGCCGCTCATGTCGTGCGCCTGCCCCGCCTGAGATTACGCGGATTGATGGCCGTCCCTGAGCTCACGACTGCCACGGCTTTGCAGCGTAGCCAGTTCCACATGCTGCGGGAGCTGTTTGATGGGCTCAAGCGGGATGGATACGAACTCGACACGCTCTCCATGGGGATGTCAGAAGATATGGATATCGCCATTGCCGAAGGCGCGACCATGGTACGCGTGGGTACGGCGATTCTCGGGCCAAGGCGCTACCTTATACCTGAGGAGCTTGCTGCCCGCGCTGCACGATAAGTGCAAGAACTTGGATTTATGGTCAGGCATGACTATTGACTTCAAATAGAACCAGATAATCCTGAATTGCGAGCCAAGCACGCCGGAGAAGCAGGAATACTTCAACAAGCTCAGAGACGCTGTCGATCCTTCCCGAACCGACCTTACGGCTTGGGCCGACCTGCAAGACTTAGAAGAAGGACGCCACGTTCCACGGCGAGACCGGTATCCTAACCGAATGATCGCTGTGGCTTCGGGGGCAATCGATATGAACATACATGCTGCGACCTGCATACTTCTTGCGGCCACAATGGCTCTCACAGCCTGCGAAACAGGGCAAATGCTTCTTGAGAAAAATGCCCAGGGCGCCGAACTACGAAAAGAGACAACAGTCGGTGTGCCCCTTCCCCCCGGCTGCCCGACTCTCACCACCTCCCTCCCGGCAGGACAATTCGGCCTCACAGTTTCTTATCAAGAACCGACAACCAGTCAGACCGGGGACCCGCTCGCCAATCTCGCCTATACAACAATTTATTTGAGTTGGCCTAAAGCCCAGACCAAAGCCATTCGCATTTGGACCAACGACGCACATGGCGGCGCGCTTGTCACCATCCGCGACATACCCGTCCCCGCTCAGGAACTGGGGCTCTGTGTGACGGCGACAAATTGGACCCGACAAGAATCGCCCCCCACACCGCCGACCCAGCCAAAACCGTAGGCAACTTCCTTATGGGATTTGCAGGCATCATCGCCAAGCAGTTCACCGCGGCCATGAAGGCCAATTCCACTGACGAGGGCGTGACCAAGCGGTTCCGAGAAGCGGCCAAGCCTCACACGCCGGCCAAATTTGAAACAAGGAACTGATGATGCTGAACCGTGAACCGGGTGCGCCAGAGAAGTAGGAATACCATCCCCGAGCTTCTAGATAGAATCATCATCGGGCCGTGCGAGCTCCCCCAGGTCATCAACAGTGCGTTCCAGAAGCTACTTGCAGAAGCTGAGGTGCCAGAGCCTGAAAAGAAGATCATCGTTTCTGATATTCCCCTCAGACATCCATAGAAAAAGACAGAGTTCTGCTAGGAACAATTTTCCAGCAGGTGGCGGGGATCTGGTTCGTTTGGTCTATCGGGTCATTCTAGTTTATTCGGTGCAACGAACGAGAGAGACCAGACAGACCCGCGCACCCAATAGACTACTTCTGGTAGAGGCATCGAAGTCGTTGCCTGCCCTTGCACTTCACGTTCGCTCGAGAGCGGCCAGGTGCCGTGACGCAAGACGTGCGGGACAAGCGAGGCGGTCTAGCGAAATAGATTTTAGGGTAGAGGACGGAAAGACTCGTCTCGTTACAGAGTCCGAGCGCAGAGCACTTCATCTTCGCGGAAAGCTTCGAGAGCGGAAGCGGGAACGGCAGTCACGGTGATCGTATCGCCGACAGCATTGAAGACTTCAATCGAGTACCCTTCGGTACCGTCAGAAGCCATGTGATGGCCTACCAGCTTGACGATGTCGCCTCGACGGAGACGATGCGCGGGCAGGTCGCACGTCAATGCCACATCAGTGCACAGCTCAAACTTCATCCTTCCCTCCGTCTATTCCACTCCAACTATGCTTAGAACGCCCCCCGTCATTCCGATTTTTCGTCAAAATACCCCGTTTATACTGGCATCCTAGAGTCGCTCCTTCCCCGAAAGATACTCACGCAATGGGATGATCCGAACCCACTGTGCTGTTTCAGATTCAGCATCGCCTTATCGCCCGTGACGATATAGTCCGCATCACCTTCTTCTGCGCACTCCAGGATGCGGTTGTCAGGATCGTCCGCCAAGACCTTGATCGCGTGACCAGGCTCCACGACCTCGGCCATTTCGGTCAAGGTGACGGCCACTTGGCTCAATTCGTCGCGATCATGGCTGAACTTTCTGGCTAGAATTGAGAGGACTTCGTCGAGGATCGGCTTCGAAATCAGGAGGGTGTCTGTGCCATCGAGAATTCTGAAGAGGGCTTTTTCGGCTTGGCCGCCGGGAAGAGTCAGTGCTGAGATGTAGATGTTGCTACCGAAAACGACTCTCACCACACGGCCAGATACTTACGCAGGTCTCGTTCCGTGAGAATGCCTTTCTCTCTGGCCTTTCTCGTCCAATAGCCTTGCACGCCGAGAAAGCTTTGCGTCAAACGCTTCCGCTTCGACTCGCGCAACGCATCCTGGATGACCGCGCTGAGCGTCTTGCCCTCTTCCCGTGCAAGCTCTGCCAGTTCTTTGGAAAGCGCGGGAGAAAGGACTACCGATTTCTTGACCGCTGAGCTCATGCAAACCCCTCAACTATGTGGCAAATCCTAGCACGTCACATGACTGTTGCCAACCCGAAGAGACCTTATCGCCATCCCTCGCCGCTTGTTCCTCCCCCAAACCCACCCCAGTTCCCCCCGAATCCCCCCTGCCCTGTCCCCCAATACTCGCCCTTTTGAATTCGTCTGTAGGGATGCCGAAGATCCGGTCGGCTGATCCACCAGAAGAAGGAGATGGCCCCGATGCTGGTAAAGAGGGTGATCCAGAAACCCAGACCTTTGAAATGTGTCTTCGAAATGTCGCCGACGCGCACGTCCTGCGCGGGAGAGGCCAGCGCCACCACGGTGCGATAGAGGCCTTCGCCGAAATGTCCCAACTCAATCGACGGCTGCAGACTCTCGTGCGCGACTTGACTCATCAACGTGGGAGTAATCACCGGCAACATCTGCCGGCCCAGCGTGATGGCAGCTTGCCGTTCCTGCACCGCAACCAGCACCAACACGCCATGTTCTTGTTGCGTCGATCCGATGCCCCACTTTTCATAGAGCGCCGTCGCGTACTCGTTGGCCGACCCGAACGGCTTGATGGTCGGGATGGTCACCACGACCATTTCTACGCCGGTCTTCCGTTCAAGGTCCTGGCAGACGGACCGGATGCGCTCTTTCCAATCCCCATCGATCGCCTCCGCATGATCGCTCACATACCCTCGCGGGTCCGGCAGCTTGATCTTGGGCCGATCATAGGACACCGCCTGGGCGAGGCCCTCGAAGACGACAAAGCAGAGCACCATCGCTAGCCCGCATAATTCACGACGGTTCGTCGCGAAATCGCTGAGCCNNCCGAGGGGCGAGCCCGCCGGCCGAAGGCTCGTCGTAGCAGCGGATCGGCGATTGCAGCAGAAACGCTCATGAATAATGCGGGCCAGGCTGACGATCTTCGTCATTGCTGCCCTGACTGCGGCAGTTGCTCGACTGCGCGAGTGAGCACCGTCGCGGCTTGCAGATACCGGTCAAAGAGACGCGGCACTTCGTGAGGGCCGGGAGAAATCTGTCCGCGCTTGAGCAACAAGCCATCGAGCAAACCCTGCAGATCCAGTTTCAACTGCTCGGCGACGTCCTTGATTACGGCATCGGAATGTGAGAGGACGGGACGCCCGAGGAGACGTTGTACCCCGCGCAGGAGCGGAAGGGTCGAGGTGATCGAGAGCGGCAGCAAAATTATCGTGGCGTCGTCGCTTCCGCTCCCTTCGACATAGCGCTGACGCAGGCGCAATAGATTACTCATGAGGCCCTGGACCACGGCCTCTCTCAGCCGATCGGTCTTTACGTGAAATCCGATGAAGGGATCGCGCCCGCCTAGGACGCGATGGTGTTCCTGGATTTCCAGAAACTCAAGCGGAAATACCTCTGCCGACGTACGCAACTCCTCTTCCGTGAGAAAGAGGGGGACTACAATCTGTTCCTTGCTCCATCGACGGTGCAACGCACTGTACTGTTTGAGGACGGCACTGTCGTACGACGACACCAAGAGAAGGATATTCACGTTGGACCGCCCCGGAAGAAATTCCCCTCGGACGGCACTGCCATAGAGTAGCATGCCTTCCAGCTGCTCCCCAAAGACGCCTTTGACGTCCTTCACGTAGGTCTGCAGAAGCTTCTGTGTGTCGTCCGGCAATCCCTCAATCAGACGTTCAGTCATGCCTGTAGTTCCTCATGAAGACATTGGATGTGGTGATCTCTCATTCGCGTGTAGATCGGGGAAAAACCCCGCGGCAATCACGCGATCGATCAGATTGAACGGCGCGGTTGTCCGCAACCCCGCCGTGGTCGACAGGACCTGATAGCGAAGCCGTGCGTTCCGATCCAGCGTCTGAAACACGCGATCGCGGAGGAAGGCCACCACTGGATTCCCCGTATTCCAATAGAACACTTGCTGGTCGGCCAATCGTTGCAACATGATAACTTGTGGTCTCCTGGCTCGCTCAAACGCTTTCAGCCTGGCGGCTGAATAGTCCTGATCCGCAAGACAGCCTGGCAACAGATCGGACAGCGTCATGGCATCGACCATCGCCTGCATGCGCCCCTGAGACGCATGGGGATTGATCGCGTGGGCGGCATCGCCGATCAGGACGGCTCCATCCGCCACCCAGGTCGGCGTTCGCACCCGCCCGGTCGGCATATAGGCCGTCTGGTTCCAATCGCTCAGACGCCGAAACATCCCGGCGAACTGCGGCGCGATCTGGCTCCACGTCTGTTGCAGCGCAGGGATACCCCGCTGCTTCAGGGCCTCCATCGACCCGCTGGGGATCATATAGAAGAGATAAACTTTGTTCCCCGTCGCCGGAAACACACCCAAAATAGTCCGGTGTCCAATGTAATAGAACGATTCGGATACTGGCTCCTCCGATTCGAGGATCGCAATCAGATACCCGTCAGGATAGAGATACACCTCGGCGGGAATCTTCAGAGCCTCACGCACTTTCGAAAAGGCGCCATCGGCACCGACGACAATTTTGGCGCGGATCATGCTCGTGCCTTCTGGCCCTTGCGTGGACAATCCCACCACCTGGTCGCCTTCGCGCAACAGTCCTGTGAAAGAGGTCCCGTAGCGCAGCGTCACGCTCTTATGCTGCTGCACTGCCGCGACAATGGCGTGGTGGGCCACGTTCGGCAAGGTCACGATGGCGCGATTGTAGGGCGCCGGCAGATCGCCATAGTCGATGCTACAGAGCCGCGTCCCTCCGGCCCGGCAAAAATGAAAGTGCCGCACGGATCTCGTGGCATTGGCCGGCAACGATTGCAACACGCCCAAGCGATCGAGCACGTGCTGTCCGTTCGGTTGGAGAATTTCTCCCCGCAAGCCCTGTGGCGGACCTGCGGCCTGATCCAACACGACGGTGCTGATCCCTTGCTTGGCCAGTGCCAGGGCTAAGACGGCTCCGCCACCCCCTGCCCCCACCACTGCTACGTCGGTCTGTTCGGTCAAGTCTGCCATGCTGCTCAGTGCTCGTTCCACATCCTATATCGAGTGTGATCGTTCCACATTGCCAGGAACTTCTCGCGAGCCTTGAGGGTGATCGCATGATCGGTAATGACGTCGAGACGTTCATCGTTATAGTGATTGCCGCTCGTCGTGTGGTTCATCGAGCCAGTGGTGTTCACTTCATCGTCGATCACAACCTGTTTCAGGTGCATCAGCCCATCGTGCTCGTTCACCAGAATAGGAATGCCGGCCAAATGCAGCGTATGGAGCGCCGTGCGCTGTTTGATGTCCTCAGTCCGCTGTCGATCGGTGATCAGGCGCACATCGACTCCCCGCTTCTTCGCAGCGACCATCGCCTCCACCGCACGGGGAGAGGTCAGCACATAAACCGCCACATAGAGATACCGTGTCGCATGCCCATAGAGCGTAGTCAGGCGATCGAGAGGTGCGTCGTCTGGCCCGTAGTAGACCTCCACCGTCGCGCTCCATCCAGCCCCGACTGGGACCGCGAGCATCAGCACGACGAGACATAGCGACCGCACGATGGAGTGGGCGAGGACTGCGCTCATAGATGGCAGGAGCCTGTTCAACATTGCTGTTCGTGACGAGGCGAAGGAGGTGCGGCCAGATGCGAGGCCGCAGGCCTGGAAAAACCGGAGGCGTATTCGCTGGAATACGTTGAGGATTTTTTCGGGCCGAGCACGACGCAGATGGTCGCGGATCGTTCGCCGCAGTAGNNACGGTCAATGTCGGACAGGCTCCCAGCTATTCGAGTTCAAACAACATCTTGAAATGATCGTCCGTGGCCTCCCAGGCCTGGGGCGCCAAGGTGGCGAGCCACTGCTGCAGAAACTGCTTTTGGCCTGGCGTAAGCAACTGTTTAATCTGGTGTGAGCGGCCTTGGAGGGGTTGCAGAAATCCTACCCGCTTCTGAAAATCCAATGTCGCCGTGCGGACATACATGCTCGTGAAGGCCGTAGGTTTCTCGTCCTCCCCCTCGCCTTGAATCCACACCGACAAGAACTTCTCTAACTGGAGTCCGGTGCTATCCAAAGCAGGATCGGTATCGTGAAACAGCTCGTTTTCCGATTCTTTGAGCGGCGTGGCCTCAGCAGACCTGAACATGAAGTTGCGTTTCCACATGCCATCGCTCTTCCAAAAGACGGCATAGTGGCGACGGATCACGGACAAAGTCAAGCCACGAGCCGGCCGATTCCGTTACCTTGACAATGACAAAGTCCGTTTGATAACGTGTTGAAATTGTTTAATCTCTTGGCCATGTTAGGAGTTTTCATGCAGGTCAAAATCAATGGCAAGGCAGAAGAGATTTTAGGAGGAACGGTCCTCGACCTCCTCCAGGCCAAAAAAATCGAACCGCAAATGGTTGCGGTCGAAGTCAACGACACCATGTTGGACCGGAATCACCTCGCCACCACCAGCCTGAACGACGGCGACCGGGTCGAGTTTTTGTTTTATATGGGAGGTGGCCGGTGACGATGCAACTGCACAGAGACATTACCGAACTCATCGGACGGACTCCTCTCGTCCGTCTGAACCGGCTATCCCCGATAGGCGGGGCGACGATCTATGGAAAAGTCGAGTTTTTCAATCCCGGTGGAAGCGTCAAGGANNGAGCCGACCAGCGGAAACACCGGGATTGGGCTCGCGTTGGTTGCAGCCGTCCGTGGGTATAAGCTGATCCTCGTGATGCCGGAAAGCATGAGCATGGAACGGGCGAGTCTCTTGTCGTCCTATGGCGCGCAACTCATCTTGACGCCGGCCTGGGAAGGGATGAGGGGTTCGATCCGCGAGGCGGAAAGCATCATCGCACAAAATCCGTCGTACTTTATGCCGGACCAGTTTTCCAATCCGGCCAATCCGGCTG
>PLBR01000088.1:58714-90187 GCA_003135435.1 Nitrospira sp.
ATTCAGGGCATCGGCGCGGGGTTTGTCCCAAAAGTGTTGAACCGGGCCATTCTAGACCGTGTGATGACCGTGACCGATGACGAGGCCTATCAAACAGCCAAGCAGCTCTCGAAGAAGGAGGGTCTCTTGGTGGGAATTTCTGCCGGGGCCAACGTGTTTGCCGCGCAGAAAGTGGCCCAAGAACTTGGACCTGGCAAGAATGTGGTCACCATCTTGTGCGATACCGGCGAACGATATATCAGCATCGAGAAGTATTTCAACATATAAGGATGCTGAAAATGGCTTCCAACTTTGTTCTCGGCTCGGGAAAATCCTCAACGTATCCCAGAGGTACGCCTCCGGTTTTCTCTCGCCTGCGGCCTCGCTCGGTGAATGGCGCGTCTCGGCGCGCCGGGGTTGGGCGGGTGAGAACATCGACCATTTTGAGCATCCTTTGGAATTCGCTAACTGATCGTCATGGAATTTACTGAAGACCAAATTAGCCGCTATAGTCGGCATATTCTTTTGCCTGAAGTCGGTGGCAAGGGGCAAAAGAAGATCGCCAAGGCCAAGATTCTCCTGGTCGGCGCGGGAGGCCTTGGTTCGCCGGCAGCGCTTTATCTGGCCGCAGCCGGTGTCGGCACAATCGGTCTCATCGATAGCGATGTAGTGGACCTGACCAATCTTCAACGCCAAATTCTTCACCATACGTCGGACATAGGCCGTCCCAAAGTTCTCTCAGGCAAAGAGAAAATTCAGGCCTTGAACCCCGACGTCCAGGTCTCGATGTACGAAGAGCGGCTCACGGCGGGCAATGCGCTGAAGATCATCAGCGAATACGACGTCGTTATCGACGGGGTCGATAACTTTACGGCCAAGTTCTTGATCAATGACGCCTGTTTCTTTGCCGGAAAACCGGTGGTCCACGGCGGCATTCTCCGCTTCGATGGGCGCGTGACGACCATTGTGCCGAGGCAGTCCGCCTGTTATCGTTGCGTCTTCAAGACTCCGCCGCCGGCCGGACTGGTGGCCTCCTGCCAGGAGGCGGGCGTGATCGGCGTGTTAGCCGGCATCATTGGAACGATCCAAGCGACTGAGGCCTTGAAACTCATTCTGGGCATCGGTCATCCTCTCACGAATCGGCTCCTGGATTTCGATGCACGCAAGACGCAGTTCAGAGAAATCAAAGTGAAACGCAATCCCGACTGCGCGCTCTGCGGTGCGCACCCGACAATTACCGAACTGTTCGATGACGGCGACCCTTTTGCCGGCTGTGCCGTCCGGCCGTAATCATTGACGGAGCGAGGTGGAGTCACCATGGCTAAAATGAAAGCGCTCGTCTGCCGCGAGTGCGGAAAAGAATATCCGACGAAAGCGATCCATGTCTGCGAGATGTGCTTCGGCCCCCTCGAAGTGAAATACAACTACGAGAAGATCAAGAAAAGCATTTCCCGCAAGAAGATCCAGGACGGACCACAGAGTATCTGGCGCTATGCCGATCTCCTGCCGGTGGAAGGGCCGACCTTTCTCGGCCCGCATGCCGGGATGACCCCACTGGTGCGCGCCAAGAATCTCGGCGCCTACCTCGGATTGGAGGAGCTCTACATTAAGAACGATACAGTCAATCATCCCACGCTGTCGTTTAAAGATCGGGTGGTAGCTGTGGCCATCACCAGGGCTCGCGAATTGGGATTTGAAACCATTGCCTGTGCCTCGACCGGCAATCTGGCCAATTCCGTCGCCGCCCATGCTGCTGCCGCGGGGATGCGCGCCTATGTGTTCATTCCTGGCGATTTGGAAGCCGCCAAAGTCCTTGGGAATTTGATCTATAAGCCGAACGTGGTCGAGGTCGAAGGCAATTACGACGACGTCAATCGCCTCTGCAGCGAGATCGCCGGCGAACATGCCTGGGCCTTTGTGAATATCAATATTCGCCCCTACTATGCGGAAGGCTCGAAGACTCTGGCGTTCGAAACCGTGGAGCAACTCGGCTGGCACACGCCGGACCAAGTGGTCATCCCGATGGCGTCTGGCTCGCTCCTGACCAAGATCTGGAAGGGCCTCCATGAAATGAAGGCCTTGGGTCTCGTCGACGACGTGCGGACGAAGATCAACGGGGCACAAGCCGAAGGCTGTTCCCCCATTTCCACGGCCTTCAAGGCGGGACGGGATTTCTTCAAACCGGTGAAGCCCAAAACGATCGCCAAGTCGCTGGCCATCGGCAATCCTGCCGACGGGTACTACGCCCTCAAAGCGACCGCCGAGAGCAAGGGCGCCATGGATATGGTCTCGGACGACGAAGTCGTGGAAGGGATCAAGCTGCTGGCACAAACCGAAGGGATCTTCGCAGAAACCGCCGGCGGCGTGACGATCGGCGTGCTCCAGAAGTTGGTGAAACAAGGCACGATCAAGAAAAGCGACGTGACGGTCGCCTATATCACCGGCAATGGCTTAAAGACGCAGGAAGCCGTGAGCGATGCGGTCGGCAGGCCCCACCGCATTCAGCCGAGTCTTGTCAGTTTTGAGCAAACCTTTAAGATAGGGAAACACGGTCGTGGTGACGTATGATTAAAGTTCGCATTCCAACCCCGCTCCGTCCTCTGACGAAGGGACAGGGAGAGGTCGACACACAGGCCCACACGATCGTCGAGATGATCGACACCTTGAACGCCTCCCACCCTGGGATTAAGGATCGCCTCTGCGATGACACCGGAGAGCTTCGTCGTTTCGTGAATATTTACGTCAACGAGGAAGACATTCGATTCCTCAAGGGCAAAGAGACCTCGCTCAAAGACGGCGACGAAGTCTCGATCGTGCCCGCTATTGCGGGAGGCTAGCCATGGCTAACATACGTGTTCACATTCGGTTTCCAGAAGACAAGATCAAAGAACCGGTCATCTATCAGATCGGTCACGAATTCAAGGTCGTCACGAACGTCCGGCGAGCCGACGTTCGTGAAACCACCGGGTGGATGGATCTTGAGCTGACCGGGGACAGCACGGAAATCGAACGGGCAATCGCGGGCCTTCGCAAGAAGGGCGTCATCGTCGATCCGATCGAATTGAATGTAGTGGAATGACGCGGCGTGAAAGGTTAGACGAAGGATCTCGACACGGCTTTTCACGTTTAACGGGGCCCCATGGAACTCACTGAACAACAGATTCAACGATACAGCCGTCAGATTATTCTCAGCGAGGTCGGTGGCAAGGGCCAGATGAAGCTGAGCAAGGCGAAAGTCTTGCTCATCGGCGCCGGTGGGCTCGGCTCGCCTGCCGGACTCTATCTTGCTGCCGCCGGTGTCGGTACCATCGGTCTGGTCGATGGCGATGTCGTCGATCTCTCGAACTTGCAGCGGCAAATCCTGCACTCCACGGCCACGGTCGGCATGCCGAAAGTGGAGTCTGGCCGCAAAACCCTGTCGGCGATCAACCCGGAGATCACAATCAAGACGTATCACCAGAACGTCGACAGCGACAATATTCTTCCGCTGGTGTCCCAATTCGACATCGTGCTGGACGGCTCTGATAATTTTGCCACGCGTTTTCTCGTGAACGACGCCTGCTTCTTCGCAAAGAAGACGCTCATTTCTGCCAGCATGTTCCGCTTTGAAGGTCAGCTGACGACGATCAAGCCCCATGCCGGCTATCCCTGCTACCGCTGTCTCTACCCGGAACCACCACCGGCTGGACTCGTCCCGAATTGCCAGGAAGCCGGCGTCTTAGGAGCCCTCGCTGGGACCATGGGCATTCTTCAAGCGTCGGAAGCGATCAAGGAGATTCTGGACATCGGCGAAACCCTGGCCGATCGCCTGCTCATTTACGACGCCCTGGAGATGAAATTCAGAAAAGTCCGCCGTCCCAAAGACCCGGCCTGCCGCCTCTGCGGGCCCGCACCGACGATCACCAACCTAAACAGTGATTACAGCGTCACCTGCACCATCTAACACAAGATGCTGAAACAGTCCGCCAGCTTCGTTCTCGCTTCGCTCAGAGGCTCAACGTACCGAAGCCTACGCCTCGCCTCTTCGCTCGCTGCGGCCGCGCTGGACGGCCTTTTTGAGCATCCTGTGTGGTCCGCTCCTGTTGCCACAGATATGCGGGCCCGTGAAACTCTGGCGTGCCAAAATATTTTTTCAGCAGCCGGCTAGCCGTGTCGAATCTCATCATCCCTCAAGCAATCCACGACGACATGGTGATCCACGCCAGGGAACTCGATCCCTACGAGTGTTGCGGGCTCCTGGCCGGAACCAACGGAACCGTTACCCATATCTATAGGATCAAAAATATCGTGGCACTCGAGGGAGCCGAAAAATTGTCTTCCTTTGACCCGGCAAAGGCTGAGCACTTGGGACGACTGTCACCGGCCGAACGCGCCGAGATTGCCTTCGTGATGGATATGCAGGACTTTTCCACTGCGAAGAAGGATATTCGAAACAAAGGGCTCGTTCTACAAGTGGTCTACCACTCCCATCCCCACGACCCGGCGCGCCCCTCCATCACCGACATCAAGATTGCCACCGACTACGAAGAAATTTGGCCAAAGATCAACCTGCCCATCCCCGCCTATCTGATCATCTCCCTCATGGAGAAGTCGAAGCCCGATATTCGTGGATTCTGGATCAAGGGTGGGACGGTCACGTTGGCACACATCACGACCGCGACCTAGCAGGATGCTGAAACAGTCCGCCAGCTTTGTTCTCGCATCGCTCAGAGACCCGACGTACCGCAAGGGTACGCCTCCTCCTCGCTCGCTGCGGCCGCGCTGGACGGCCTTTTTGAGCATCCTGCAAGATTGTTCTCCTGCTGTGCCACAGCTGCGGACCGTCGAAATTCTAACGTACAACAATATTTTCTCCCCGCAACGTGCTAGCGATGCTCAAGACGCCACCCGCGCTCGGCAATTTCCAGTTTGTTTCCCCTTTGCCCCAATGCGATAATGGTTTCCTGATCGACCTCATAAGCTGGAGTGCTCGTCATGTCATACATGCGTACGATTCNNCGATTCTTCTCGCCGTCTTCTCCAATCTCTTCCTCCTCGGCCTGATCGCGTTCCCTAGCTTTGCCGAGGACAAAAGTTTCTACAGCCCCGTCATTCGTGTCGATACGGAAAGCCATCGCATCTTGATTTCGACTTTCGGGTCTGTGTTCTGGATCGACGTTCCGGATGCCGCCAAGCCGCACATCGAGAAACTCCCGATATCAGGCCTTGCGGATTTCGTCGTCGAGATGAGAGAGAATGGGCAAGCGCCCCTGCTCAAGACCTGGAAAGTGAAATCGGGGGAGACAAGCTGCACGTACTTCGATGGGAAAACCTGCAAGTAGCGAATGGGTCGAGAAGGCCTCGCGCAAAACGAGGGTGGCCGAGCTGCAGAACCTNNACCTTACAATCATAAAATAATTTTCCTTCCTGATCAGTTCGCCACTACTTCTTTCTCACGAAGATGTTTGTCCAACATGAATGTTCCAAACGGAATAACAGACGCAATCAGTGCATACAGTGAAAAAGTGAAAGACCATCGTTGTCTAAAATGTATCATGGCCAACAGGCCAACATAGAGCACGAACAATACTCCGTGTATTGAGCCCACTATTCTCACTACCTCTGGCATCCCCATGAAGTACTTCATCGGCATAGCAATGAATAACAAGGTGAGAAATGAAACCCCTTCGGCTAAAGCGATCATTCTAAAAACTCTGATCTGGTTCATATGAATTGAAAAGTCTAAATCAATAATTAGCGCAAAAGTAAAATTTGGCTTTCACTTTGGGGTTGGAAATCAAGAGGTCGGACCGCTTTGCTTTACTTCCGGCTTTGGGAGAGGAGATAGGATCACTGTGTCCCCACCGGGCAATGTTAGGTATCACTCCTGCCCCTCAATGCGATTGGCTGGCACTCCAACTCTCCTAATAAGGCCGCGCACCATATCCATCTGCGCTGGATCCGAGAACGCAAACAGGAATGGGACATGAGAAACATAGTAGAACGCAGATAATCTTTCATGGCGTAGCCACCGAAGTTTCTTATTGCGCTGACTCTTGGGGCTTAAGCCTGGTTCTCGGTGATTGTTTTGGTCGAAAGTAATTACACATTGGACGGCGGCGTTTCGGAGCTGTTCGCGAATAGTAGAGAGTGCAATGTGAGCCTGCCTTCGGACTGATTCGCGCAATTGGGAAGGCGTATGCCGGTATCCGGATCATTGAGGATTGCGTAAAACATGGGCCGGCACTCATTCAAGAGTGGGATGCGCGTGAATGCGGTGAACTCATTCCGAATATCTTCTGGAATGAATCTCGGTTCGGCGTGCAGTGGTGCCCACTCAGCAAGTACCTCCTGCCACAGGCGTTTCACTGCGTCGTATGAGTCTCCTAGATATTGTCCCTTCACGTGGCTCCTCGAATGACACCTCTAGAAGTCTAGTATTATGAGAATGTTCAAAAAGACCGTTCAGCAAGGCCGCAGCGAGTGAAGGCCCGAGGCGTACCCTCTGGGGTACGTTGAGGGTCTGAACGATGCGAGAACGACGCTGGCGGGCTTTTTCAACATCCTCATTCTCCGCTACCCGCCATGTCGTCGATGAGGGGACGGTTGATGTCGGTGCACCCGACGCAGATGGTATCGAAGAGGTTATCGTGATCCGCCACAAAGTTCTTGTGGTCGGTTAATTTGTCGGCCATGACCTGGTCGTAGCAGGTATCACAAAGCATGATCAGCCCCCGCGATACCGATACGGTTTTTCGTCCTGCGCTCTTAGCCATTTCGTTCTACACCGACCCTTTCTGCCTCGCTAGCCAAAAGTCTTCAGCTTCAAGATCGATCCCGCAGACGGCACATTCGTAGACCTTCTCGCCAACCGGAAGCTGGATTTCCGTCCGATCGATTCGCCCGCGGCAGACATGATAAAACCGCCCGCGCGCGTCATCATTATCCAGCGGGTCGCTTTCATATATCAGCACCATCGGCCGACTCTCCCCGTAATAAATCTGAGTATACCGGTGGATCAGATCCATCCGCAACGGCCGCCCGTCCTCTTGCTTGCAGACTCCCTCGGCACCCTTGAGATTCGAAGCTCTCGCGTTTGAGGCACCAGGCTATAACGATGCAGGATGCTCAAAAAGACCGTCCAGCGAGGCCGCAGCGAGTGAAGGCCCGAAGGCATACCCTTGCGGTACGTTGAGGGCCTGAACGATGCGAGAACGACGCTGGCGGGCTTTTTCAGCATCCTGCCGTTAGACCTGGAATTGGGCGTCGTAAAGCCGTGCATACACCCCTCCATGCCCGATCAACGTCTCGTGCGTCCCGTCTTCGACGACATGTCCGTGGTCCACGACAATGATTCGATCGACGCCATGGATGGTGGAGAGGCGATGGGCAATGATGATCGTCGTTCGCCCTTTCGTGAGATCGTCCAGCGCCTCACGAATCTTGACCTCGGTCTCCGTGTCGATATTGGACGTGGCCTCATCGAACATGACGATCGGAGGATCCTTCAGGATCACACGGGCGATCGATACACGCTGCCGCTGCCCGACGGAAAGCTTGACGCCGCGCTCCCCGATCCAGGTATCGTACCCTTCAGGAAGGGCCATGATGAAGTCATGCGCGCGTGCCACCTTCGCCGCCGCCTCAACCTCGTCCTGCCTGGCCAAGAGGTCACCGTACAGAATATTTTCTCTCACCGTGCCATTGAACAAGAAGGGCTCTTGCTGGACCAGCCCGATTTGACTTCGAAGAAAGGCCAAGGGCAGATCGCGGATATCGTACCCATCGATGGTGACAGCTCCCTCCGTCACATCGTAAAACCGTATCAGCAATTTGAGCGTCGTGCTCTTTCCCGCCCCGCTCGGGCCGACAAGCGCGACGCGCTCTCCTGCGAAGACGGATATCGTGACGTCGGTCAAAATCGGCGCATCGGCTCGATAATGAAACCCGACGCGATGAAAGGCGACCTCTCCTTGTAATCGAGTGACTGGTGCGTGAGCGTCCGGGCGATCCCTGACCTCCGGAACGAGATCGAGCACTTCGAACACCCGTTCACTTGCGGCCAAGGCGTGCTGCAGCATGTGATTAACGGAGTGAATCTGATTGATCGGCACATAGAATAGCGCAAGATACGAGATGAACATCACGAGTTCGCCCACGGAAAGACGATGCTGCAAGACTTCGTCGGTGCCGAACCAGAGCACCATGGCCCCGCCAAGACTCCCGATCAGCATCATGCCCGGGGAATAGTAGGACCAGAGGTACATGGCCTTCAAGGTATCTTGCCTGCAACGATCGCTCTTCCGGTCAAATCGCTCCTGCTCGTAGGGTTGGCGATTGAAACCCATCGTCTCCCGGATGCCTGCCAGCATGTCTTGCAAGAGGGCATTCAGTTCGGCGGCCCCTTTTCGAATCGCCCGATAGTGCCCATGGACGCGTTTGGTGAATAGCGCCGCTCCCACCACCAGGAGGGGTATCGGCACGAGCGCCAACAGAGCTAGCTTCCAATTGAGCATGAACAGCATGATCATGATCCCGATCAGCGTCAGCCCCGCCGTAATAATTTCTTCGAGCCCGTCGACGAAGATGCGCTGCATGTGCTCGGTATCGTTCAGCACCCGCGACATGATCTCGCCCGTCGGACGATTCTCATAGAAACTGATCGAGAGTCGCTGGAGTGCGGAGAATACCTGGACGTGCAGGTCATGGACGACTTGCTGCTCCAGCCCATTGTTCAGACGAATCCGAATCGACCCGCACAGGTTCCGCAGCACATAAGCGGCACAGAGCCCGAGAAATACCCATACCAGGAGCTGGGTCTGACCGGCCTGGATCACGTCGTCGATAATCACCTTGATCAGCCACGGAGGGATCAATTCGAATGCGGTCGCCAAGCCGGCAAACAGGAAGGTGCCGACCACCATTGAACGGTGTGGGCTGAGATACTGAAGCACTCGAAGCAGGGTTTTCACTAGCGCAGGATCTTCACGGCAAGTTAAATGGCGGGGGTGGGGTCGTGTTTCCAGTACTTACCAAATTCATGGAGTTGCGTGAGCGTCGACATATCGGTCATCCGATCCAAAAACACCTTACCGATGAGATGATCCATCTCGTGTTGGACACAGACAGCATAGAGACCGGTCGCTTCGAAATCCATCGATTTGCCATGACGATCCAGCGCCTTAACTCTCACGACTGACGGCCTCGTGACCTTTCCCCGCAGCCCATCAACGCTTAAACAGCCCTCCCAGCTTTCGACTAGCTGCGGACCGTAGAAAACAATCTTCGGATTGATGAGAACGGTTTGGGGAAATCCATCATCCCCTTCACAGCCCATCACGACCACCTGAATCGAGCGCCACGCCTGCGGCGCCGCCAACCCAATCCCTGGTTCATCCAACATCGTCTCAAGCAGATCATCGATGAATTGCTGCAGGTCGTACGTGCGAATGTTGCGAGGATCAACCGGGGCCGCAATCTGTCGCAAGACGGGATTACCGAGCTTTGCAATCGGGAGCAGAGACATAGACCCTACCTATCATCCTTCTATCGAGTAATGCGACGCGAGGGTGAACTTACAAAATATAACACAGGGTTTTTCGTCCCCGCAAGGCACCAGACTATCCGGTACTGGTAAAGTTTGATTGTGTTTTCCTTGACCAGTACTGACGCAGACGAGTAACATTGCTCCGTTGCTTCAATCGCCTGGAAGGAGAAGGTATGCCAGAGCCAAACGATTTCTATACAGATCAATTCCAGTTTCAGATTAATCCATTGGGGTGCTGCATTAATTTTCAATTGTCTAATCCTCTTCCTCCGGCAATGGGTACGCCACCTCAGATGGACCGAGTCGCCACTATCAGGCTAAGCATAGAACACCTAAAAGCCTTGACGTTTATGTTGCACCGCCAAGTAATAGCGTTTGAGGCCCACAATCAAATAGCAGTAGGACTTCCTACTGAAGCTCTCCGAATGATGCAGATTCGGCAAGAAGATTGGCAAGCCTTCTGGCAACCATGATGAACATGAAGTACGGCCATGATCCGCTCACAATTCCCAATTAGCCGATTCACAGTAAAGGGCTGACTGGAAGATACACCTACGCTGTACTGGCCCACAGAAGAAATCGCATTGGCGCTGAATAATGTAATGACTGGTCATGCGGTACGGGTGGGGCCAAGTTCGCATCGGTCCAAGAGTACATAGAAACTACCAAAATCGAGTGAGCATTTCTTCTACTGACCGGACATGACCGGAAACTCCTGCTTTCATCGCTCGTATTCACTCTCAAGGGCGAGTGAATACGAGCGAAATTGTAATACAAGAAATTGGTCTGCTGCCGGTTTCAAAGACACCGTACTAGGTGTATGAATGAAACCGGCAGCAGCCCAGATCGAGGACTTTTCTTGAGAGGCTTCTTGGATATGAATGGGCCACCAATATCTGTTTCTAGGCCCTGACGCGCCAGCAGGATCGGATCTGAAGGATCCTTCTTTGGCTTTTCGGCAGGCCCTGTCAGCCAGAGCCGTTCGGCTTTCGCTAGCCCCTCATGATTCAAGCTTTCGCAGCACCGACTGTCCTCGCGAGACATACAAGACTTGTGAAAACAGCGCTAGCGGGGACGGACGAGGATGCACGAGCCGGAATTCGAGGTTTTCGGAACTTCGAACTCAGAACTTCGAACTTCGGATCGCGCGATTTTTGCACGTCTCGAGCCTCACGGGTCACGGCCTGTGAACACCCGCTGACTTTTTCAGCATCCAGCTAGCGAGCACGCGCGGGCCGTTTCGGATCCGGCATTTCAAAGCTATCCTTCTGTCCGTTCCACCATTCCAACCACTCGGTCGTCCAGTCTTGGCGGTCTTGTTTAGTCGACGTCTCCCAATCGTGAAACTCCGTTTCATGTCGGGTCAGAATCCAGAGCGACTGCACCGCTGAGATCGCGACAAAACGCTCCTCATCGGCGATCATCCCGATCAGAATCGGTACCACCGTTTTCTCTCTGACATACCGAGCCTCGAACGCGGCGGCCTTCCGAATCGATGAATTCTGATCCTTGGCCATCACCTCGATCGCGTCCACGGCTTTGGCCGCATCCAATCGAACAGCCACCCGCAATGCATGTTCGCGCACCCGTGGGATCTCGTTCGGTTCCTTGGCCGCTGCGACGAGCGCCGGAACCGCCGAGGTCGCCTTCAACATCGAAACTATTTCAATGACGTTGTAGCGAATGCGCGGGCCCGGCATGGTCAAGCCTTTGACCAGCACCGGCACGGATGGCTCGCCGAGATGCACAAATTCACCCATCGCCCAAAATTCTTGTGCACCTTCTAGCAATGGCAGGAGGGCTTCCGCCCGCTGGACCTCTTCGGCCGACAACGGTTTCGTATTTTGTGGGACGGACTCAGCCGGCAGATCCTGTCCCTTCGGAGGCGCTCCGTAGGGCACCTGGACGGGGATAACCCACTTTTTCTCAGGAGCCTGTCCAACATTGCCGTTCGTGACGAGGCGAAGGAGATGCGGCCAGAGGCAAGGCCGCAGGCCCGGAAAAACCGGAGGTGTATTCGCTGGAATACATTGAGGATTTTTTCGGGCCGAGAACGACGCAGATGGCCACAGATCATTCGCCACACTAGAACGGTCAATGTGGGGCAGACTCCCAGGTTCAGCCCACAGAGTCTGAGCCATTCCCAATAGCAGCGCCATCATGACGATCATCCACCGGCAAGAGCGTCGTGGCTGCACGGTCATCCCCTTTCTCCCCTCCATTAGTCGCACTACGGCGATGGACAATTTCATACAATACAGGCAACACTACCAGAATTAATACCGCTGCCGTCAGCATCCCTCCCACCACGACTAGCGCGAGCGGTTTCTGCGCCTGCGATCCAATGCCTGTCGCGAGTGCGGCCGGCAATAGCCCAATGGCCGCGCCCAACGTCGCCATGAGAATCGGACGCATCTGCACATCGGCCCCCTTCCGAACGGCCTCCCGAAGCGTCAGCCCCGTGAGCCGGAATTCTTCGATCCGAGAAATCAACAATACCCCACCTAGGATGGATACCCCCAGAGTTGAAATGACGCCGACCGCGGCTGAGATACTGAAATTCGTGTGAGTGGCTACAAGGGAGAGTACCCCTCCCACCAACGCAAAGGGAACGGTACTCAACACCAGGAGGGCATTCTTGATCGAATCGAAGGCGCTGTACAACAGAAACAAAATGATGACTAGACTGATGGGCACCACCATCGCCATTCGTTTTTGCTCTGCTTTGAGCTGCTCGTATTGACCGGCCCATTCCATGCGATACCGATCGGGAAGGCTCACCTCCTTGGCCAGGCGAGCTTGGGCCTCTTCCACGGCACTTTGGAGGTCACGATCCCGCACACTGAACTTGATCGGAATATAGCGTTCGTTGTTCTCGCGATAGATAATGAACGCCCCGGTCTGCGTCGTGATCGAGGCCACCTGCTTCAAGGGAATGCGCGCCCCATCCGGGGTGCTCACCAAGATATTACCGATCGCGTCGACATCCTGTCGAAACTCCGGAAGAAACCGGACGACAAGATCGAACAACCGTTCTCCCTCATACACCTGGGTCACGGCCTGACCTCCGACGGCGGCCTGCACCACGGCATTCACATCCGCCACTTGTAGCCCATAGCGCGCGCTTGCCTCACGATCGACCTGGATCAACAGATTCGGCTGCCCCACGAGGTGAAGGATCCCCAGATCTTTCACGCCTTTGATCTGCTGCATGACATGCTCGATCTCAGTGGCCTTCGCCTCCATGGTCTTCAGATCGGCCCCGAATAGTTTGATGGAGTTCTCTCCCTTCACCCCCGACATGGATTCTTCCACATTGTCCTGAATCACCTGCGAAAAA
This sequence comes from Nitrospira sp., assembly GCA_003135435.1. Classification (GTDB taxonomy): domain Bacteria; phylum Nitrospirota; class Nitrospiria; order Nitrospirales; family Nitrospiraceae; genus Palsa-1315. The sequence goes on from PLBR01000088.1 coordinate 71,560, forward strand.
TTGAAGATGATTCCGGGAATGTCCTTCAGCCGCCCCTCAATCTCTTGGATCAATGCATCTTTACTCAGCCCGTGACGCCATTCCTTTTCCGGTTTGAGATTAGCCAGAAACTCGGCGCTAAAAAAACTCGTCGGATCGGTACCGTCGTCCGGACGACCCAGCTGTGACACTACAGTCGTGACTTCGGGCGATTCGCGGAACAACTGACGTATCTCGGTCGTTAACTTCGCCGCCTGGTCGAATGAAATATCCACGGGCATCGTGGCACGAACCCAGAGATTGCCCTCCTCCAAGGCCGGCATGAACTCCCCTCCGATTACCCGCAGCGCTCCAAATGTCAGCGCCAAAACCCCGATGCAGGCACCGACGACAACGGCCCGATGATCTAACGCCCACCCTAAAATGCCGTTGTAGAGACGACGGATTCCCCGCACGATCGCCGTATCGTCCTCACTAATCGTGCCCTTGAGAAAGAAGGAACACAAGACAGGGGCCAACGTAAAGGCCATCAAGAGCGCGCCCACCAAGGCAAACCCATAGGTGATGGACATGGGGGCGAAGATCTTCCCCGGCACACCCGTCATCGTAAAGAGCGGAATGAACGCCACCACGATAATCGCCGTGGAGTAGAAAATCGGCTGTCCTACCTGACGGGCGGCCCGCACGATCTGTTGGTGGACCGTCGAGACGTGAGTCTTCTTCCTGTGTGCCAGATGGAAAAAAATGCTTTCCACGATAATCAGCGTGGCATCCACAATAATGCCGAAATCGATGGACCCGAGCGAGATCAAATTCGCCGACTGCCCAATGAGGATCATCATCGAAAAGGTAAAGAGCAACGAAAGCGGGATGGTCAAGGCCACAATCAGGGCCGCGCGCAAATGCCCAAGAAACACGAACAAGATGACAAAGACCAAGACCATGCCGCTGATGAGAATGTCCGTGACGGTCTCCACCGTCGTATGAATCAAGGCCGTGCGATCGTAGAAGGTTTTAATCTTGACGCCGACCGGCAACTTTCTGGCGTTGAGGTCCTCAACCTTTCCTCGAACCTTCTCAAGGACATTGAGCGCCTTGTATCCTCGCTGGAGCAGCACGACGCCTTCGACGACATCGTCGCGATCATCGATGCCGACCTTCCCCAATCGAACCCGGGATCCGACCGCGACCTTCCCCAGAGTCTTGATGAAAATTGGTGTCCCATCTTTCGCTGCCACCATCACGTTTTCGATATCTGCGATCTCGTCGATGAGGCCCAGTCCACGAATGTTGTAGTTCTGCGGGCCAATGGTCAGATAGCTGCCTCCGACATTGGCATTGCTATTGGTCAAGGCGGACATGACCTGCGACAGATTGACGCCATAGCTGATCAATCGTCCAGGATCGATATCGACGTGATATTCTTTGGTCGTCCCCCCGAACGCGGTCACGTCGATAACACCGGGAATGCGTCGGAACTCGCGACGGACCTGCCAATCCTGAATCGTCTTTAAATCCGTGAGCGTGGTCTCGCCGGTCCCCGTGAGTTCATACCGATAGATTTCGGCAATCGCCCACCAAGGAGACAGCGACGGCGCCGCCCCGGGAGGCAATTGCACCGAGGTCAGCCGATTCAATACTTCCTGACGGTCACGAAAAATCTCCGAATCAAAATCAAAATAGATCTTGATGTCGCTCAACCCAAAGATTGAGAGCGAGCGAATGTCCGTGAGGCCCGGCATGCCATTGAGTGCGACTTCAAGGGGAATCGTGATTTGGCGTTCGAGCTCTTCGGCCGACCACCCGGGCTGCTGGGTGATCAGCTCGACCATTGGCGCCGAAGGATCGGGATAGGCGACGATATCGAGGGTATGAAAGGCGTAGAGCCCGCCAAAAAAGAGGAGAAAGCCCAGGATGCAGACCATGACCCGCTGGATCAGAGAAAGTTCGACAATTTTGGCTATCATGGGGTGCGATTAGAATCCAATTCGAAGGAGGAGAAAATCCACGTGAGGACACTATCCTTTCGCGGGGCCGGACGAGGGAGGACAGGCTCTCGATTTGGTTGGTCGACAGCTGCCTTCCTGCCCCTTGATCAAGACCACGCCTTTGGTCACGATGCGTTGTCCCGATGCCAGGCCGTCCAAGACACGCACCTGATCCGGTGAAATCGTGCTCACTTTGACTTCTCGTTTGACATACAGGTCGGCTCCTTCGACGACGTACACAAACTGTTTCCCATCCTCTTCCAATACCGCATCGCGAGGAATCATCAGAAGCAGCTGGGACTCTCCGACATCGATATGGAGGCGCGCGAACATTTCCGGCTTCAGTCGATGATCCTTATTATTGACCAAGGCATGCAGCTTAACGGTTCTCGACGTCGGGTCTACTACGTCGCCGATGGTGGTCACGGTCGCGGGGAAACTCACGTCGGGGTACGCTTCCACGCTGACCTTCGCAAGCTGCCCCTCTTTCACCAACGCGAGATAGGCGAGATCCCGTTCATACACATCCGCCACCACCTGCAGGATATCGAGGTCGGCCACCGTGAACAATACCTGGTTGGACTCTCCCCCGATCGACTGTCCTGGCGTCACGTTCCGCTCCACGACAATCCCGGTCAAGGGGCTCTTCATTTCGAATCGCGACGTAATTTTTTGTCGTTCGAGCGGTTTCTCCAATTCCTGCGCGGGAACCCGCAACGACAACAATCGTTCTTTTGCGCGGCGAAATTCTGCGCGCGCCTTGATCAATTCATTCTCCGCTTGCTTGAGGTCCTTCAACGGCAGCGCTTTATTTTCATACAGGTCCTTGGCCAACTCCTGGGCGCGTGTCGCGTAGTGAAGATCCGAGTCTTCCTTGGCGTATTCCGCATAGGCCTGGGCAATTTCCTGGCTGTCCAACACTAACAACACACTTCCTGCCTGCACATGCTCGCCCAAATGCGCCCGCACCTCGAGGACTCGCCCTTGGATTGGAGAGGACACTCTGGAATAGTGATCTTCCCCGTAGGCGACCTTTCCGGCCAAACTGAGGTCATGGGCCTCCGACCCGAGTTCGACGAGAGACGTTTCCACCCGCGGATGCGATTCCACGGCCGGAGCGGCCTTCTGGGGTACAGTCGTAGCGGCATGGGAGACGGCAGATTCTTCTCCTCTCCCGCAAGCAGAAAGAACCAGACAAGCTAAGGCTAAGGTTGAGACCGTTAGCGTGAACGGGTGTCTGCGAGATTCATTCATACCCTCAGCCTTTGCCCCAACCTTGACCTGGCTCGTCACGACTTGATCTCCTGCCCCACGGCGCTTTCTAACTGAAAGAGGTGATGCTGATAGTTAAACAAGGCTTCGATATAGTTTTGCTGAATCGTCCGCGAGGTGCGCGCGGCATCGAGCAAGTCGAGAATCGTCGCGCCGCCCCGTTCATAGGCCCGCTCGACGATCGTAAAAGTTGAGCGGGCATCTTCCAACACCGCACCGAAATATGCTTCGACCAATTGGCGGCTCTGCAACAGGTTGCGATAGGCGACTTCCACTTCATTCTCAACTAGATTGACGGTCTTATCCAAGTCGGCTTCCGCCGACTGGAGGGAGACCTCCGCCTGGCGAATCCCACCCTGATTCCGATTAAACAATGGCAGCGGCAGCCCAAAGTTGAGAGCCCACTGCTGGGGATTGTCCGGACCCTGAGGTCCCTGAACGGCATACCCGGCCCCGATCGTCACATCGGGAATCCGGTAGGCCTTCGCCAGTTTCAGATCGGATTCCCGCTGGGAAAAAGTATAGCGTTTTGCACGGATGTCCGGACGTACCTCCAAAGCGGCCACGCGCAACTTTTCGATATCGGGATCGATTCGGCGAAAACCCAACTCCGTGGTCAATTCCAGCACCGTCTTGGGGGATAACCGCAGCAACTGACGAAGATCGCCTCTGGCCGATTCTGCTTCCTGCAACGATTGGATCACCTGCGAGTGGAAGTCCACCATCTGCAAGCGAATCCGAATGAGATCGACTTCCGCGATGTACCCCTTTTTGAATCGGATGGTATTGATGTCGAGGATTCTAGTAAAACGTTCGCGATTCTCTTCTGCCAACACCAGCCTGCGCTGAGCCAACTGAATCCTGAAATAGGTATCCTTCACGGTAAACCCAAGCTGCCGCACCGCATCTTCGAAGGCCGCTTCTGCCGATTGCGCGCCGAACCCCGCGCTTTCGATGCGATAGCCCCGTTTCCCCGCTAACTCGAACAACTGAGCGACTTGCGTAAACAGCTGCCCGCTGTTGGATAGGGTCCTCCCTTGCGTATAGGAGCTGAGCGTCCCGACCGACAACAACGGATTCGGGAAAAGCCGCGCGGTGACTTCATGCCCTTTTGTATACTCAATCCCGTACTTGGCGATGAGCACATCAAGATTTTGACTGACGAACAGCCCCAGTGCGTCGTTCACGCTGAGACGAAGCGCCTTCGATGCTTCGGTGGCCTGTTCAGAAGCCGAAGATGGTGAGGCCGCGCTGGAGGGATATGCAGAAGCGCTCACAACGCTGAGAACGATGATGTAGCAGATCAGACGCAATTGTCGATCCTCAAACACAGACAGTCCCCCGTACAAACCACTACATGGGTGAGGGGGTGAGTACAGTTGAACGCATTATCATTAAAAGCGAATGTGTATTATACAGCGTATGTCAGACGATGCAAAGAACCTCTTGAAAAATAAGCACTTATCAGACCTCTGAACCTAGACCCTCTCAGTGAAGAAGGAACGCTACCCAGATAAAGCTAGTCCCTGGGCAACGAAGCGAGCTTAACAGACTCAGAACGGGCTGGTGGGAATCGCGACTTTCTCACCATCCAGTTAGCCCGCATAATTCATGACGAAGGTGGATCAGCCTATGCTGAATAGACCAAGTCGGTTCCACCGCAATATAGATACTCCGGGGTCATGAGACGACCGATACTGCTCTCGGGATATCCCAAGAGGATGACTGCGACGCTCGTTCTTCCTGGCTCAGACGAGTCAAGAGCTGCCAGGTCATGTTCGCAGGTAACTCTCCGAGTAACAGGGTACGGTCATCGGGCGCCACGTTGTTCAGCAAGGCCGCCCACTCCTCCTGTCCCATGGCTTTCAACAACCATTCTTGCCTGGGAGATCGAGCGATTCAAATGCTTCGTCAGCGAGTTCGCGGGGCAAAATGCGACGGACAATCATTTGATCTTCAGTGGCTAGTTCGGTCATGACCCGAACTGCTGCTGAAGGGGACCAATTCTTGAGCATCTCCCGAAGCACGACCAGGTCGCGTTTCCGCAGAATCTCGGCTATCTCAGACTGGAAACGAACTACCATATCCTTCACCTCTGCATAGAAAAGGGGACGGGATAGAGGGCATCACTGAATGCCTCCCTTCTTCCAGAACCCCTTGGCAACATCAAACGAGTACCGGAGTTGAACGGCCACATATTTCTGAACGAGTCCTGCCTTGTCCAAGGGTTGATCCTGCTCTTGATACAGGCTCAGTTCCATATCCTCGCGAAACCGCAACGCCAGCCCGATAATCCAATCCATCTCGGTGGGGCTGAGCTTGTTTCCAGCCTCCCGGTCTGTAAAGACATTCATATCCCCATACAGCACAACTCTATTTTTGTAGAGGTCGAGATCCGCATGGGCCACATACCGAAAAAGGGCTCTTCCAGTATTATCTGGTCGCGCAAAATAGTTACTGTTATGAAACAGCCAGCCGGCACCTGCATAGGCGGTCAGGTTCTGATTGGGAAAGGTGCGCTGCCACCAACTGAAATCCTGTATGGCTTGAAATCGAGAAGTTAGTAATGCATCCGCATATGCTTGGACGAGACCGCTCTTGTCAAGCGGCGCATCGCGCTCGTACTGGAGACGCCAGCCCCACCGGTCAATCAGTCCGGTGAAGGCATAGGTGCCATCCCATTCGCTCAGTTCGATCCACCCTTTTGTTCGATCTGAGAAGAAGTTTTGATCGGTATAAAAGGTCAAGTATTGCTTATAGAGGTCGGTTTCCAGGTGAAGCATGTGCCGGAGGCCGACCAATCCTGTGTTATCAGGACGAGCAGCGAAGGTCGGATTGGATACGAAGGCGGCTGAGAGGAAGTACCCCCCGAATAAGGTCTCTTCGGCTTCCCGGGCCGCCACGTCGTCTGGCTGAGCCATCGACGGCAACGGACGACCGTACTTTTCCAACGCAAGGGACAAGGAAGGTGAGGCCAGGAGCCCCATGAAACTCAGGGCCAGGAGACCAAGAGTACACACGAGGGTGGTGATCTGTCGCTGTTCCAAACGCTTCTTTCTCCCTGTTCGAGTAACAAGCAAAATTGGAGATACACCTGTGTGTGACGGACTATCAGAAACGTCATGATGTACTCCTTTCCCCCAGCCCCCGAGGACCGGGCAGGAGCCATCATCACGCTGTTGATTTAGACCACGCGAGTAAAGGCTACGCAGGGAGATCGGGATATGTTCGAGGGCATGAAATTCAAGCCGGCTCTGTCGGATTGGCTACTACCACCCGCATCCATATGAATCCTCCCATGCAAATATGATTGTCCAGTATCTGCACGTCGGCGCGTAGCAACGTTCACACAGCAGAAAGATGGGGCCTTCTACCTCAATGAACAAGATGTATCATCCACAAATTTCGACCATGTGCCTCAAGACCGACAGGACAGTCTCTACTGAACACAGGTGTAAAAAATCTCCTCGCAGTGATCCGTAGCGCCAACCGACCGGGGCACCGATTTATACTCGACCCCCACCACGCGATCATCTCCCATGAGGAGATGCGCCCAACACCCATGATGCACTCCTGACCCACTGCCCTTGGATAAAGAGAATGATTCCTCAAACATGGGCGCTTCCTTATAGTATGTCAGTACTGTTCCCTCGGTCGTTTTCGTTTCCTCAAGCGGGCTGCCAGCACAGGCAACGAGTTCTTGTTTACTTTTCCCAAGCAAGGCTTTCCCGATAGGATTTGGTTCAATTGTCTGAGACGCAGCACAGCCGATGAGCCCAACAAAGCCAACCATGAGGAGTAATTCTAAGATACGGTATGGTGTACCGGAACCCAACAAAGGCATTCTCATATAGGTGTTGTATATCAGAAGATAGCTTTCAGATACCATTCGACCTCACCGCAGTCCCAAGCTCTTTGGGCTTCGGTGAAATCATGGTCAATGATTTGCTTGCCCCTGGGCGTCGCGCCCTCATCCCAGTACTGAGCGACAAGGGCAAGGGAGTGATCCTTCAGAATGCGATCTGCCTTCGACTTGAGATCATCAATTGCCTTCCAAATGGCCCTGTCTTCTCGGTTGTCCAGGCTACAAATCCTGTTAGAGACCACGCCTGGTCGTCTTGCTCAAGTCTGCGTGAGTCTTTGCTGCGGACGTAAAGTGGTTTCAAGGCAATCTAATGACGCTCATCGCAGCAAGCTGCGGGGTATTCGACGATGGAAAATAATGCGGGTTAAGATCATGCGTGGGTGCACTCGCGTGGGGGGATCGGCGGCCCGGGATCACCGGGCAGAGGCTCAGAAGTCGAGTCCTACCTTGGAATTGGCGTCGCGAAGATGCTTGCGGACCCGGACTTGCTCGTGGTGCTTGCGCAACAACTGACGCCGAATAACATCGCGATCCTCGGCCACGATGCGCACCAATCGATCGACATCTTCCGCATGCTCGCGGACCAAGTCGGACAACTTCGCCATTTGGCTTTCAAGATGTTCTAACCGCCAGAGCGACTCTTTACTGCCGTCGACTGCCGGCTTCTGGACCAACTTCTGGACTGGCTTCTGTTTCACGAGCGACGTGACGAGTACATCCCGCTTCATGCTTACTCCTTTGCTCGAATACTCACGGATATTCCGAGGCCCTCCAGCGTAGTATCGTCTCAGATCCTCGCGATGTCAACGAGTCTGCTTTCTTTCTATTTCCTCAGCGTCCTGCTACAATTCGCGGCAATGCAGAACGTGTTCACCATGGTGCTGGCGGGCGGGAAGGGCGAACGTCTCCATCCCCTCACCGAACATCGGGCCAAGCCGGCTGTTCCATTTGGCGGGAAATATCGTATTATCGATTTTACGCTCAGCAATTGCCTCAACTCCGGGCTTCGAAAAGTCGCCGTCCTCATCCAGTACAAGTCACACTCGCTCGACCGTCACATCCGCATGGGCTGGAACATCCTCAACGCCGAGCTCGGCGAATTCATCGCCTCGATTCCACCCCAGCAGCGGATCAGCGAAGAATGGTACCAAGGCACCGCCGACGCGGTCTATCAAAACCTTTTTCTGCTCGACAACGAACAACCGGACTATGTGCTCATCCTCGCCGGCGACCATATCTACAAGATGGACTATATGGAAATGTTCCATTGGCTGATCGCCAAAGGCGCCGATGCCGTGGTCGGCGCGATCGATATTCCGATCGAAGAGGCCCATCGATTCGGCGTGATCCACGTGGATGAGGATTTCCGGATTACGAACTTTATAGAGAAGCCGGCTCACCCGCCGTCGATCCCCAACGATCCGACCCATGCCTTTGCCTCGATGGGCATCTACCTGTTTCGCACCAAGGTCCTCCGCGAACACCTGATTGCCGATGCCCAGGAGGGTGGGAGTCACGACTTTGGGAAAAATATCATTCCGCGAATGATTCGCGATCGACATGTCTACGCCTACAAATTTGTCGACGCGAACAATAAAGACGTGAAGTATTGGCGGGACATCGGAACATTGGACGCGTACTGGGAAGCGAACCTGGACCTCGTCGCGGTGGATCCCCTCTTCAATCTCTACGACCAGCACTGGCCGATTCGAACCTATCAAGGGCAATTTCCACCGGCCAAATTCGTCTTCGCGCAAGATTATCAGGGCGGCAGGATGGGCGTGGCCCTGGATTCCATCGTCTGCGGCGGCTGCATCTTCTCCGGTGGCCGGGTGCAAAATTCAGTACTCTCGCCGAACGTCCGTGTGCAGGACAATGCGGACGTGCGTGAATCGATCGTCATGGAAAACGTAGTCATCGGCGCACAGAGTCGGATCAGACGGGCCATCATCGACAAGGATGTCATCATCCCGCCCAACTCGGAAATCGGGTACGACCGAGAGGCCGACGCCCGGCGATTTACCGTCACCGAATCCGGCTTGGTCGTGATTTCAAAGGGAATGAAACTGCATGCCTCCCTCGATTCATCCGGTTGATCTGATTATCGCTCTTCGCGAAAAGCACTTGACTCCTGCCATCGTGTTCCTCACGTCGCGTCGTGCGTGCGATGAAGCGATGCAGGCCTTCGACCATAGCCACATCCTCCTCCCGCCGCCTCGTCAGCAGGCGATCGCCACCGTGCTGGAAAAGGTGATCGCCCAATATCCCAGCATCGCCGAACACCCGCTCATTCCGACCGTCCAGCGCATCGGTGTGGCCGCGCATCACGCAGGCCATCTGCCCTCGTGGAAAATTGCGGTTGAGGAGCTGATGCGTCATGGCTGCCTCGATGCCGTCTTCGCCACCACCACACTAGCCGCCGGAGTCGATTTCCCTGCGCGAACCGTCATCATCACGCAGTCCAGCATTCGCAAGTCACGCGACTTCATGGACTTGACGATCGGCGAGGTGCAGCAGATTGCCGGCCGCGCAGGACGCCGCGGAAAAGATCTCGTGGGCTTTGCCATCGTCACCCCCTCGCCCTACATTGATTTGAACGTGCTGACTAAAGGCTTCACCGGCCATCCGGAAGCGATCAACAGCCAATTCGTCATCAGCTATCCGATGGTCCTGAACCTTTTGAAGGCGCATCCCCTGGATCAAATCCAACCGATTCTCGCCAAAAGCTTTGCGCAATTTCAGCTCAACCAGCGCGCGGAAGTCTTGGAACGCAAGCTGGACGATCTGCGCGATCAGATGGAACCGTTCGGGCCGCGCGTCTGCACCGACTGGATCACCGAATGGCAGACCTTCGACCAGGTCCGCCGGCAGAAATCGCACCGTGCCCCCGTCAGGAGGCACGAACCACCAGAACTCGCCGCACGCTTTCACTTTCTCACCCCCGGTCGCGTGGTGGGCTTCGGACGTAGCCGAGGCGTGGTCCTACGACAATATCGAAGCAAGGGACAGAAGAGCCCGATGATCACGGCACTGCGTCTGGGCGGAGGCATTACCGAATCCCCCGCCTCCACGGTGACCGAAGTGTCCGACCGTGTCCTCGACTGCGTAGACGCGCCGGTCTATCCCTGGTGTACGCCGGAGAGCGTGGAAGAGTTACTCCGTCACCTGGAAGAGTTGCCGGGTAGGCTGCCGGAGCTTCCCATCCTGATTCCGAAAGACAATGAACCGATTCCGGACGCCATCGTGCAAACCCTGGGCGACTTTGCCTGTCCAACCTGTCCTTCGCGTTCAGCCTGTCAGAGGGACTATCCCTTCGCCTCCAAACTTCGGCAGGAACAACATCGACACGTCAAATCGATCCAGGCTCTGAGGACGAGTCTCTGGCACCGTTTCCAGGAGAAGATCGACGTCCTGCAACAGTTCGGGTACCTCACGCCGGCGTCCCGTCTGACCGATGACGGCGAATGGGCCAGGCTCATCCGCATCGACCACTCGCTGCTCATCACAGAATTGCTCCGGGCCGATGCGTTCAACGGAGCCGATCCCGCCATGCTGGCTGCCGTTATGTCGAGCATCGCGCACGACGACGATCGTCCCGGCGCCTTCCCTCGCGTCAGTTCCGGATTGGGTTCATTGCTCGGGCAGGTCCGAAAGCTGGCTGTGTCGCTCTCGCCGCATGAAGATCCCCCGCTCTTGCGGGCCGACATTGCCGCAGTGACGGAACGGTGGATCGGCGATCCCACGCTCACCTGGATCGGTCTCTGTAAAAGCACCACAATGGCTGAAGGGGATATCTATCGGCTCTTGGCCCGAACCTTGGAATTCCTGTCACAGCTGCGTACGCTCAAGGGCACACACCCCGGGTTGGCAGACAGCGCCTCACGGGCCATCGCCGCCTTACGCCGGGGCGTGCTGGAGGAATTGCCTTGATGGCATCGCTCGTCACTCGTGAAGCGTATCTCGTCCACGGATTCGGACGTTTCACGTTTCACGTTTCACGGTCAACGAGGCAGAGATGACCACCGAAGAACTCGAACTACTCCTGGTTCAACAACCAATCGCGCTTTTGCACCGTCTTGCACGCGGGCGTATTCAGCGACATTTCCGCGCGGGCAAACGCCGCTTGATCGAGGTCTTACTGCGCCACTCGGTCGAAAATCGCGCGGGATTTGAGTCCGACCTCCTGACCTTGATCGGCGAGCAACAGGCTCGCCTTGTTCCACCCGCTTCTCAAGCCCCTGCCGCGCGGAAGCCGAAGCCCTCGGCACCGCAGCGTCGCACCACGCACAGGCCGGTTGAGCCTGAATCCCATGAGCCAGGTGTCACCCTCTCCAGCTGGTTGGATGGACTAGGAGTGCCGCCGCCACAGACCTTTGTCCCGGATGCCTGGCAAGAAGACGCCATCGCCAAACTGAGAGAGAGTGACGTGGTCGTGAGCGTCCCGACGGGAAGTGGAAAGACCTATGTCGCGGTCGAAGCGGCCCGTCGCGCCATCGCAGAGAATCGGACCGTCATCTATACGTCGCCCCTCAAGGCCCTCTCGAATACCAAGTATACGGAATTTTCAAAATTATTCGGTCCAGACCAGGTCGGCATTCTGACCGGTGATCGGCGCGACAATGGGCAAGCGCCCCTTCTGATTATGACGACGGAAATCTTGCGGAATCTGCTCTACGACGCAGGAGGCGGGGAAATTGACGTACGCCTGGATACGCTAGGCCTGGTGATTCTAGATGAGTCGCAATATATCGCAGATCCGGAGCGGGGCGTCGTCTGGGAAGAAACGATCATCTTCTGCCCAAGCCAAGCAAAACTGCTCTTGCTCTCCGCCTCGATCGGCAACCCGCACGACATTGCCGAGTGGCTCACCACGATCAGACCGACTCCCTGCCACCTGATCCGGCACAGTACGCGCACCGTGCCGCTTCGCGCCGGCTACTTGCACCCGAATGGCAAGCTCACACCGTTCTTCCGCACCATCGGCATTCCCCACGGCCATCCAAGCCACCTCCATCCTGAAGCCAAACGGCTCTTTGCCCAATACGAAGACGAAACGCTGCCGTCAGGACGACGCCGCTGACGCCTGTGCGATTCGGAGCGCCCTCTCAGAATGTGTATCGCAGCCCCAACATCATGCCGTGTCGGTAGGTTTGGAACTCATTGAGATTAATCGTACTAGCAGCAGCGCCGACGGGATACACAGTCACGTTTCCGTTTGCAACCTGATTCCACCAAAACCGATAACCCAGATTGATGGAGAATCGGGGTGTCACCATATAGCTCGCGCCCACATCCACATCAGCCCCAATCCCAGTTCCCGTCATGCGAAAGCTAGGATCTTGTTGCAGCGCCGGCAACGTGGGCCCCGGCTGCTGCCGCAAGTGATGGATATCATCATTACTCAATGATGCTAGGGGCATGAATGCGAACTTCCCCTCAAGGGTGAATTTTCTGGTCACGCGATAATCCCCCTCGACGCCCAGCCGCCAAGAGATCCATGTCGTCGTATTAGTAATGGCCTGTTGTCCGGGAGCCAAGTCCTGCCCGGTGTTCGCCGGATTGCAGAGAGGAGTGACAGGATTGCAGACAGTTTGAACGACTCCGGACGCTTCATGCTGTTGACGCCAGTACTGAATCCCCGTAAAGAATCCTATGGCTCCGCGATGATTCGGGAGATGAATAAGCGTTGCTCCTACGTCACCATTTATATACCAGAGATTATTCCCCGTTATGTTACTGGTCGTACGCGATTCGAGCGGTCCATTCGCGCTACTCAAATCATCATCGACCAACGTGCCGCTACCCATGATGCCATACCCAAAATCACCCCGCGCAAACCATCGTTTCGAGAAGGTAGCCCGACCGGACAATTCCACGATGTTCGTCGAGTCGTCCTGGTAGGTCAAACCGGAGAAATCATGACTCCATTTGGTCTGTCCTTGACTCAACAACCACCCTGAGATACCCCCGGTAAATTGCACGTTGGAATTCGTTGGGACTTCGTCCGCTCGGGGTTCCGGCGGGACCTCCTGCGCCACGCTCCAACCCGGGTTCACAAGCACGGCAGCCGTGAGCACAATCCCGGCGAGCCATACCGTTTCACAACGTCGGACGTTCATCGCCTCGCGCCCCCCCGTTGAATCACCACCGTATCCACACACCGTTCCACCGTGCCAGGCATGAGCCGCTGACAGGAGGCCCGGATCTCGTCTTCCGCGAATTGCCGCTGAAGATGTATCGCCCACCACACCAACCACGATCCAATGAGAAAGGCGAGAATCGTGCCGACCGTCCAGTGCATGACCAGAAGAGCCCCACCCGAGAAACCTCTCTGGGTATCCTGCGCATGAGTTTCATGTTGAATAACTTGCTGGTCCAACATCCTTCTCGACTATACCAGTGAGAACTTCACACACACAGACTCACGTCATCCTACCTGAGAGAGGGAATCCTGAACATCGTTTTTCCTTTCTTGGTTCAATGTTGCATGACTCATCACAAAGCGACCACACCAACGACGACACTTCGGCAAGCTCCACGTAGAGATCCACCGCCCCGCCTACAGCTGTGTTCGATTGATTGAATGTGGCACCGTACAATCTCTACAGATTGTCCCAGGCAACCGTTTCCCGCCTCCTAACCCTAAGTAACGAGAAACAGGCCTCCTTAGAATCTCACCTCTCTGTCCTCATACAGTGGCACACCGATTGCTGAGCAGAGCTTCAACAGCTACGAACAGCGTCGCAGAATGCCCCCGACATCCTGCTCGCACAACAAGACGGACGGCGCACCATGCAATCTCTTAAGACGGTCATCGCTATCGCACTCTGGGTGCCCATCATTGCGGTGGGACTCTTCGATCCATCCGAACTCCTCGCCTTTTCCGTCACTCCCAGCACCCTCACCTTTACGGCAGCATCTGGTGGCTCCACCCCAGCGACTCAAACCGTGGCGCTTTCGAAGAAGACGCTCGTGGCCAAGAATTGGACGGTTACGGAGACCTCACCCTAGCTCATGGTGTCATCCGCATCAGGGACCATCTCAACGGAGCAAAATACGATATCAGTGGAAGTGAACCAGAGTGGTCTCTCGGCTGGCACATACAACGGCATCGTCCGTATCGCCATCGCCGATAGGAATGGTGGCTACCAGACTGCATCCGTTGCCGTGAGCCTCCTCGTCTCCAGCGGCGGGGCGACGACAACACCCAGCATACTTCTGAATCCAACAAGCCTCAGCTTTCCAGGGACAGCCAGAGGAGCGAATCCGCTTGCGAAAACCATGAACCTGGCCAACCCAGCCGGCGGGACGCTGACGTGGAGCATGACGGAGTCTGCCGCCTGGCTGGCACTCAATAATCGCTTCAGGCACGGCCACACCTGAAACCGATCAGATGAGCGCGAGTGTGAGCAGTCAAGGGCTCGCGGCAGGCACGTACAGCACCGTCATCGCAATCGCAGCATTGGGGGCCGCCAATTCCCCTCAACAGATCCCTGTTTCTCTCACCCTCAGCCAGCCCACGACCGTCACAACAGGTTCCGCTGGTCTCAGCTGGACGGCTAACACAGAACCAGATCTAGCTGGATATAAAATCTATATGGGGACACAGTTCGGACTGTATAACCCACCCATCACACTAGGAACTGTTGCCGCCTATACTGCCACGAATCTCACCTCAGGCAAGACCTACTATTTCTGCATCAGTGCCTTTGGCAGTGCGAGCAACGAAAGCCCCTACTCTAAAATTTCCACGATCCCTTGACCCGCCAGGCCAGAGACCTGTATAACCGCTCCCTACTGCAAACAGCGAGTTCTGAGTTGTGAGTTATGAGTGGGCGAGCAACCCGATTTCGGATGTTTTTCGCTCGTAATGCCCCCTGATCTCCTCCCAACTCAACACTCAGAACTCTAAACTCATCACTGTCGTCAAGAACGCGCCCGTAGCTCAATGGATAGAGCACCAGACTACGGATCTGGGGGTTGGGGGTTCAAGTCCCTCCGGGCGCACCATAGAATCAACAGTTTGGATCTCTCCTTCCCGTTCCCCCTCCTGACTGGTTACGGCTTTGGTCACGGTTCCAGCGAGACTTCCTCGATTCACCGCGTCCCGAAGGTGTCCTGGGGCGAGGTGGGCATATCGAAGAGTGGTCTGAATGTCACGGTGGCCGAGGATCTCCTTCACGGAAACCAAATCGACTCCCGCCATGATTCTTCGACTCGCTGCGGTATGGCGGAGCGAATGCCAGCAAGCCCCGGTAATCCCCGCCTGACGTAAACCAGGTTCAAACGGCCGGCGGAGAAACGCACAGCTGTCCATCGGCTGAGTCATGTCATGTAATCCTGGGAAAACCCAAGCCGACCGGAGAAACGAATCAAATGACCTCAGGATAGCCTTTGCTTCCTCGCTCAAGGGCACATGCCGGGTTTTTCCTCCCTTGGGCAAGGGCAGCGTGAGGACGCCGTTTTCCAAATCAACCTGATCCCATCTCAAACAAAATTGCTCTCCCCGCCTCAGGCCCGCTTCAATCGCAAAGGCGACCAACTTCCAGGCACTGTGTTGCATGACCCTTCGCAGCCGTTCCAGCTCATCACCAGCCAGCCACCGCGTCCGCTTCACTTCGGGGAAGAACTTCAAACCAGATACCGGGTTCTGAGTCAGCTTGCCGTCTTTGACCGCCAGCATGAGCACATGACGGAGAAACGAAAAATGCCGGTTGATCGTTGCATCGCTCCCTCCAACGACGGGCCCATCTATGGTTCGATGTCGCGCCGATTCGATGGCTTCTGACTCTTGTCTCGCACCCGATCCAGCACCTCAGCGACAATCGTTCTCATATTGTCAGGGGCAAGGTCTCGGATGGCATCTTTATACGTGCCGCAGTTCTCTCTGGCCTTCACTGGATTATCCTCGTTCTTCTGGAGGCATATCCGATAAAGCTTGGCCATTTCCGCCACTTCTCGGTATATCGCTGTCTCTGCAGCACTCCTGGAAGCCTTCGTGTCGGAGTCGTCGCCGAACAATCCAAACTTGAGGCATCCTGGAAGTCCCGCGATCACCACGGCCCCAAGCAATAGGCTCAGGGCTCGCATAGATATTCCGCATGCTCCCACCCTTAACGACTCACTTCTGCCCTCAGAACCGGAAATTGTAGCCCTCATTGCTCCTCCTCGATTTCGTGGTGCTGACACATGAGATCCCCCTGTTTGCTCATCCATGATTCAGGCGGGTCTCTCAAGAGGTCGTGATGGCCTCCGTCGAATCTGGCGGAGGCTGAGGAGGCTTCGTCGCCGATCAACTCGCCCTTCACAGTTCTCGCCTGGGCGACGGTCATAGAATGTGTGTTGACGGCGAGCGCGCCAGTTGCCCGAGGGGCAATCGGTCGCATTCCACCCGCCTGCGACAGTTTGATCCAAGCGTCCCGAACATGAGCGGTGGCATCCTGCACTGAGGCTCCTGGTGGCAGGCTCAACGCCTCTCTCAACGCGATGATCCCTTCATTCGGTCCTGGAACATTCCCCGCGTGTTGAGCTTGCTTAGCCTGATCCAACGACAGTTGGGCATGTTGGAGCATCTCGGTGCGTGCCCCAGGTTCCCGGCGATTTCTGCTTCTCGGGCATGTCTGAACCTCTACCTTCGTATCCCGGAACCTACATCTTGGGCTGTACTTGTTTTATGGACACCGCGTGGTTTTTTTCCATGGCCTGGGCCTCGACCTTGTCGCCAACTTTGATGGTGCCGTCCAAGGTCGTGGTCTTGTCTGCATGCAGGCGGATTTCTTTCCCGGCCATATCCTTCACCACGTAAAACTCCCCGTCGATCTTCAGTAGGTCCCCAATGACCGTCTGGATGCTTGGCGCGGCCATGTCACCAGCCGCGTGTGACAGTGTTACCAGCACCGCCCCGAGGATCATTGCGAGGACGAACGGACCGATGAACTTCTTCATAGCGGAATCTCCTTGTAAATGATACTGGTCCGCCCACTTCATGAGCTCATCCTTTTCCTTTTTATCGCCATACCGTTCCTGGACTTTGCCGTTATATTTGTCGTAGTTCCCTTCGATCTGCTGCAGATCGTCATCGGTAAACTTGCCATACTGCTGTTTCAGTTCACCTTTGAACTGCATCCATTTCCCCTTGAGTTGATCCGCGTTCATGGGTTCCTCCTGCTGTGCGAGATGGCGCTGCCTCACTGTTCGCATCAATCTGGCCCTGTCCTCCCCACTCCCCTTAATATTGATTAGTATGGCGAGAAGACCTGCAGCGGTCTGGTCAAAAGTGCTCAGGCTGGGAGAATTACTGGTGAGACCGTCAAAGTGTGCGCGTACAACTTTCCTCAAGTGGAATTTCCTGGGGGAAAGCAGGTGATCATTGAGAACACGCTACGCACTATTTGGTGGTCGGCTCAGTAACTTGGCAGGCGCCGTGGTATTTCGGTAGAGCTGCGGTGAGGGAGTCGCGCTGCCTCTCTTCTCCCGGAAGGAGGTCCTGGGTTAGATTGACTTTAATTTCCTTACGCCAATGATGCAGTAGGAGCACTAATATGTAGGTAACTCCCTATGCTACCGCTTCCACCGAAGATAGGCCATCTGTAAGACTTGGAAATGATTATCGGGGTTGGACAACCATCTGACGTGGTTCCAGGCGTTCCCCACCGTGGCACTTGGGGATTATTGGGGTCTTTGTCATGGGCGTATAAGACGTAGACAGAGGGAACCGTGGGAAAGTTGGGGTGCAGTGCTAATCCGAGCAGCCCCCGGTCCCAAAAAGCATGCACATTCGTCCGTAGGTCATGAAACACAGTTGGAATGGTTGCTGAGATATTTGCGAAGACCTTTATAAGGCCGCTTTTTTCTGCGAAGTGGCACCTACTCCTGTAACTCATTGATTTTCCATGACATGAAATATCACTTTTTGCATCGTCTTTTTATTGCAAGTTGTTGTTTCTGTTTATATTGTTGATGCCATGAAAATGCTGGTGTCGGCAATTCAATTCTGTCCCTCGGCACCACTTATCAATGAGTTAGAATGCATTTCCTTCCTCGCCCTCTCTTTCGGTCCCTCTATGGACCGGGTTGTTGCAGCGTTCTCAACGAAGCAACGACTCCTACGCGGTGCTCGCACAAGGGACGAGGACAACTTTATTCTTGCCAGACTGATCAATTGTGTTCAGACACCACGCTGTCTTCTCGGCATACTGCAGCGAACGGTTCAGATGACAGATCTTTGCTGGGAGCGGAGAGACGAAGAAAAAAACGCATCGCAACTCCCGCAACAGGTGGATGCCATGCGCCGCGCCGCCTGTCCATTTTTTCACAGGATCATCAATGAGGAGAACCACAGAAACGACTAAAACGGGAGGAGGGCGCGAGATCCCTCGCCGGGAGTGGGGCGCCTTTTGCCTACAGTTCAGCCGAGATCACCAAGAATGGTTGGTTAACGTCGCGCCGCACGGCGAAGGCAGTAGCGCGTCGCAGGAAGCCCATGGACTTCCATTTGAAGCCCTGAGGTGACCCGGAAATAACG
>PLBR01000183.1 GCA_003135435.1 Nitrospira sp.
CGTCTCACGCGTAACGATCTTCGTATGCTGGCTGACTGTTCCAGCATCCTGTTAGAAAGGGTACACCGTGGATACCGCCTAAAACGAAGGCCCGACCGAACTATAGCAAGCGGATTTTTCGAGAGTCAATCCGGTGAGCGCACCCTGTTAGCGTTCAGAGCCGATTAGCATGCTGTGCGGAACCGCTGTGGGCAGACCAGAACTTCACCGATCCACACGTATGGGACAACAGAAGAACGCCGGGCAGGATGCTCAAAAAGGCCGCCCAGCGATCCGTGAGACGTGAATCATTAAACGTCAAAAGTTTCTGAGGAAGAGCATTCGGCAGCCCTGCGTCTCACCTTTCACGGTTCTTGAGACCGATCAGGAGACGGAGAGAATCACTTCGATTTCGACGGGAGCCCCCCGAGGCAACTCAGCAGCCCCCACAGCCACACGTGCATGACGGCCAGCCTCTCCAAAGATCTCAACCAGGAGATCCGAGACCCCGTTGAGGACTTGGGGCTGCTGCACAAAACCTTCCGCCGATGCCACATACCCGACAACCTTCACGACGCGCGCAATACGGTCCAACGTCCCGAGTTCCTGCTTGGCAATCGCCAGTGCGTTCAGGAGAGCAAGCCTGGCCGCCTCCATCCCCTGCTCGACCGTCAGATCACGTCCAAGCTTACCGGAGAACGCCAACTGCCCATCTCGCATTGGAAGGACGCCGGACAAAAATAAGATATCTCCGGCCCGGACCGCCGGAACATAGGTCGCCAACGGTTGCGGCGGGGTGGGCAACTCTAGATGCAGTTCCTTCAGTTTGCGTTCGTAGGACATCCCGATGACCCGCGTACAGACATAGCCGATGAATGCCGTAAAAGGTGAGACGTGAAACCTGATGCACCGGCATCCCTCCGTCTCCCTCGTCCCGACTCATTCCCTAACGTCTAACGTTTTACGTCCCACGCACTACCCTGCGCGGAGCGCATCGAGGAAACTCTCACCCACAGGGAGCTGATCCCCTTGCAGGGCGTCCACAATAGTATGACCCAGATCAGCAGCAGAAGCCCTGATGCCAAGATTGACCCCCTGTGCCAACTTCGGCCCGCTGGCCAAAATGGGCACGTACTCTCGCGTCGGGACCTGATCCACCTTCGTAATATCCCGTCCATGATCGCCCGTCAGGACGAGCAGGTCGCCTGGACGAAGCTGTTCCAGCAACTCGGGAAGCCGTCGATCAAAATCATGGAGGGCCGTTGCCGACTGTGCAGCATCTGATTCCAGGACGTCAAGACCGGCAAAAATCAATCCACGGGGAACATTCTTCAACATCCCCATGACCTCATCAAATAATGCCATCCAGTGTCCAACGGGAACGGAACAAGTGAGCCCGCGACCGCTGAAGAGATCGCCTACTTTCCCCACCCCAACCAGGATCTGGCTTGCACGATTGAGCACATCGAGCATGGTCGGCCCGGGGGGTTCAAGCACGAACTCACGGGATTGCGGGCTGAACTGTACCTCACCGGCATCACCCAAGAGAGGATGTGCTGAAACACGCAAAATTCCCCAGGGGTCCTTGAGTAATTTTCTCGCGTCCCGGCAGCACTGAAAGAACTTGTCCGGACGCATGGCACTCTCATGCGCCGCCACATGGCAGGTTCGTCGTCCATCCGTCCAGACGATCAGCGCGCCCGACGAGAGATGTTCGGCCTCGCACTCGCGCAGCATGGCCGTTCCTGAGGCGCGACGATTGCCGGTGATCTTACGGCCAAATACCCGTTCGAGGACCGCGACCATGTCGGAAGGAAATCCGTTGGGATACAGCGGCCCAGCAACCTCCGTCAGATGGCCGGCCATTTCCCAATAGCCAACCATGGAATCCACACCCTTGGAGAGAAATCCAAGACGACCGAAGCACCCTTCCGGCTGCCCCATCACCCGCACACCTTTGATCTCCGTGATGTGGCCAAGCCCCAGCGCTTCGAGCGTGGGGAGGTTGAGTCCCCCAACGGTATCGGCTAGATGGGACAAGGTATGGGAACCGGCATCGCCATATTCCGCCGCATCGGGCATGGCCCCGACGCCCAGTCCATCAATCACCAGCACAATGACACGAGTAATCATGGGCGCACTATAGCAGAAGCACGACGGATCAGATATGGAGTTGCCTTCGCTAGCCCACATTATTCATGACAGTTCGTCGCNNGAAGTGTTCGGAACTTCGAACCCCGACCTTCGGCCTTCAGCCTTCGGACTGCGGGCTAGGAGGTAGGTTGTCGCTGCAGTTGCCACTCGGCCATGATCGCAAGACTTGAGCTTGTGCCGATCCGATCCGCGCCGGCCTCCAGCATGGCCAGCGTGGTCTTCCAGTCTCTAATTCCGCCGGAGGCCTTCACCTTGGCGCGACCAGCCACCGTGGCTTTCATCAGCCTCACATCCTCCACCGTGGCACCGGCAGTGGCAAATCCCGTCGAAGTCTTCACATAGTCCATCCCTGCTTCCACGGCCAGATGGCAGGCCGTGATCTTTTCCTCTCGCGTCAGACAGCAGGTCTCCAGAATGACTTTGTGCTCTGACCCCGCGGTCGCCTTCACGACCTCGGCCATGTCGGTCCGGACAAGATCATAGTCGCCCGATTTGAGCCGGCTCACGTTGATCACCATATCGAGAACCTTGGCCCCGCGTGCGACTCCTTCAATAGCCTCCGCAACCTTCGTGGCTGTCGTATGGCCGCCCAGCGGGAATCCGATTGGAATTCCGACGCGAATCTTGGTACCGGCCACAGCTTCGACCGCCTCATCGATGTAACAGGGCGGCACAAAAATCACGCCGAAGCCGAACTCTCTCGCCTCCCGACAGAGCCGCAGCATGTCTGCCTTCGTCGCGTCCGGACGAAGCACTGTATGATCGATCAGCGTCGGTAGATTCCAGTCATGCATCGTCATTGTGACACTCTTATAGCAAGTTTTGGATCAGAGATGAAGAGGTATTAGCACGAGGGGGCAGGTTGAATGGTTAGCAAGCTACGGGAAAACTATTTTGTTGGCACGTGAACCTTCGATAGTTCGCATGTCTGGGACAAGCCCTGTCTGTCTGGTTATCTGGTTCATCTGGTTGATCTGGTTTGTTTTGTTTATCTGGTTAATTTTGTTCACCTGGTTAGTTTTCGTTCAACCAAAAAACCAGACAGACCAGACAAACCAAGCAACGGTCTTCTTATGCTGGCTGACTTTTTCTGCATCCTGCTAAGTTCGCGGGAGCGAGGCCCGACGAAAAGGCCGCTTTTGATACTTCTCCACTGCCTGGTTGTGCTCGATGAGCGTGGCAGAGAACTGATGTGTTCCATCGTTCCGGGATACAAAATACAAAGAGCGCGAATCAGACGGATAGAGTGTCGCTCGAATCGCTTGAATGCCCGGATTGGCAATCGGTCCAGGCGGCAGTCCCTGCACCCGATAGGTATTGTAGGGACTGGGACTGGATAGGTCTTTCTTGTGCAAATTTCCGTCGAACGCCGGCAAACCATAAATGACGGTCGGATCGCTCTGTAATGGAATGTGCTTTTTGAGCCGGTTATGAAACACCGCGGAAATCTCCGGACGCTCACCGCCTGACCCGGTCTCCTTTTCGATAACGGAGGCGAGGGTCAGCACTTCGTGCATCGTCATCTTGAGTTCCTGCATCCGAGCGAGAAGATCCGGTCCGACCTCCTGCCGTAACTGCTCGACCATGGCTACCATCGCCTCTCGCGACTTAATGGGACGAGGAAACTTATATGTGTCGGGATAGAGATACCCTTCCAGCGTTTCTGCCTTGATCCCAAGTGACACAATGAACTCCCGATCTTTCGCAAGCCGGAGAAATTCCGCGCGATCCGTGAGGCCCTGTTCCGAGGCCAAATCGGCGATTTGGGTGATGGTAAGCCCTTCGGGAATCGTCAGCGGATGGAGCAGCACTTGGCCGTTGAGCAGCTTCGAGAGAATCTCCGCCGAAGTCATGCTGGGATTGAGCTCATACTCACCAGCATGAACTTTCCGGTCAGCAGATTGGGATTTTCCAAAAAGGACAAAGACAGTACGGCTCTTGATCAATCCTTCGCGCTCAAGCAGCGACGCGACATGCTGAAACGTCGAGCCATCAGGGATCACGACGACTTTCGAAGGTGGGCGCTCTTGCGCGGGAATGACCGGGCCTTCAGCCCAACGAATCGTCTGATAGGCCGCGACGCCAAGTGCGACCATTGCGACCAGCAGAAATCCGACCACGGTCCGTAGATTCATGAGGTGGTTCTACCGTTTCTTGATCCGAATACTCATCCGCCCATGCTTCCGGCTCCCTCGTCGGTGCCGGTTCAAGGCTCGCCAGGTAACTCTGGAGCAGGATCGAAGCGGCGATGCGATCCACCACACCCTTCCGCTTCTTCCTGCTGACATCGGCTGCGATCAAGAGGTCTTCAGCCGACTTCGTCGTCAACCGTTCGTCCCACAGAATAACGGGTACCGGCACTCCCTGTTCCAACCGGGCCTGGAACTCACGCATCGCCTGGATCGCTGGACCCTCTCGGCCATCCAACTGAAGGGGAAAGCCCAACAGCACTTGCCTGACCTCATGCGTCCCGACGAGAGACGCAATATGGGCAATGTCCCGGTCCAACGTGCGCCGATTGAGCGTCTCAAGCGGTTGGGCGGTCCACCCCAGCTCATCACTCAAGGCCACCCCGATCCGCTTGGTCCCGTAATCGAGCGCGAGAATTCGTTTACCCTCCATTAGTGTACCGCTCCAACATGCGTTCGACCAGCCCAAAGACTTTTTCCAACGCAAGATCCAGCCTGGCTGGGTCCTTCCCACCGGCCCCCGCCATCTCGGGCCGGCCACCGCCAGTACCACCGACTTCCGCCGCCATCTCCTTGATGAGGTCACCCGCTTTCAGTCGAGCAATCAGATCCTTCGTGACAACGACCAGTAACGAGACCTTGCCATCGTTGGCAGCGCCGAGGGCCACGACACCGCTCTTTAACTTGTCCCGTAACTGATCGGCCAGCGCCCGCATACCGTTCACATCCAGGCCATCGGTCCGCTGCACATGTACCTGGATACCGGCTATTGTTTTCGCCGTGGCCTCGACCGCTGAGCCGCTGGCGATTTTCAATTTCAGCTCTTCCAGCTCGCGTTCTTTGTCTTTCAGCTGCGTCATGACCTTGCGTGTTTTGGCGACCAACTCGGATTGACCGACCTTGAGCAAGTCCGAGAGTTCTCGAATATCCGTTTCTAGTTTCTTCATGTGAACGAGCGCCCCGCTACCGGTCTGGGCTTCGATACGGCGCACACCAGACGCGACGCCGGTCTCCGACACAATTCTGAACAGGCCGATGTCCCCTGTGTGCCGACAGTGCGTTCCGCCGCAGAGTTCTTTGCTGAAGGATTCGACGGTCACCACCCGCACTTGCTCGCCATATTTATCGCCGAAGAAGGCCAACGCCCCATTGGCGACCGCATCCTGAATACTCATCACCTCGGTCGCGACCCGCTCGTTCTTCCGCACCTCGTTGTTCACGACCGTTTCGATCTCATCGATATCGCGGGAGGACAGTGGTCTGAAATGGGCAAAGTCGAATCGCAAGCGATTGGGCCCGACGAGCGACCCATATTGTTTTACGTGCGGCCCCAGCATGTCGCGCAACGCGGCATGGACCAAATGAGTAGCGGTATGGTTTCGCTGAGCATCCTGCCGCCTCGTGGCATTGACGGTCATACGCAGCGCCTCGCCTTCACGAATCCGCCCTTTCGTGACGGTCCCCTTGTGCAGAATCAATGTCGGCACAGGCCTCGTAGTTTCCTTGACCTCCATCTGCCCATCAGGGCCCATCAGAACGCCCTGGTCACCGACCTGCCCACCGCCTTCCGCATAGAACGGCGTCACATCCAGGACTATTTCAACCTCATCGCCTTCCGCTGCTTCTTTGACCAGCCGGTCGCCTTTCAAAATCGCCTGCACAAGACTCTCGCTCTCCAGGCGATCATAGCCGATAAACTTCGTCGCCCTGAGACGCCCGGCCAGTTCAGCGATTGCAGGCCGAGCCGTTTCCTGTTCAAACCCGCCGGTTTTGCGCGCACGAGTTCTCTGTTCCTCAATGGCCTGGTCGAACCCCACCTCATCGAGCGTCATCCCCTGCTCGCGGCAGGCCTCGTCGATCAAGTCCATCGGGAACCCATAGGTGTCGTAGAGCTTGAACACGTCGGGGCCCGTGAGGACCTTACTCCCGGCCGAGCGTGCTTTAGCAATCACCTCGTTGAGAATCGGCAAGCCTTGATCGAGCGTGGCGATAAACCGCTCCTCTTCGCCTCTCGTCGCCTCGATAATCGTCGCAGCAGCGCCACGGACTTCTGAATAGACCCCGGCCATCTGGTTCACGACCGCCGCCGTCAATTCAAAGAGAAAGGGCTCGACGATGCCCAGCAGCCGTCCATGGCGCGCGGCCCGGCGCAGTATCCGGCGCAGCACATAGCCTCGCCCCTCGTTCGACGGCAACACACCATCAGCCATCAAGAACGTGATCGCGCGAAGATGGTCCGCCACCACGCGCATCGACCGATCGGTCGTGTCCTTCTCCCCATACCGAACCCCGGCCCTAGTGGCCACGGCACTGAGCAACGGCGTGAACACATCGCTGTCATAGTTGCTGTAGACGCCTTGTGCCACTGCCGCCAACCGTTCCAATCCCATACCCGTATCGATGCTGGGCCTGGGTAAGGGATACAACGTCCCCGCGGCATCCCGATTGAACTGCATGAAGACGAGATTCCAGATCTCAAGGACGCGATCGCCCTCGCCATTCGGACGATCGTCGCCCGGCACCGAAGGTCCCTGGTCGAAATGGAGTTCCGAGCAGGGGCCACAGGGTCCGGTATCTCCCATCTGCCAAAAGTTGTCTTTCTCCCCGCAACGCACGATGCGTGATGGCGACATACCCATCTTCTTCCACAGCTGCTCCGCGTCGTCGTCTTCACGGAAGACCGTGACCCACATCCGATCCTTATCGAGACCGACCGTCTGAGTCAGAAATTCCCAGCCAAACCGGATGGCGTCTTCTTTGAAGTAGTCGCCGAAAGAAAAGTTCCCCAACATTTCAAAGAACGTATGGTGGCGTCTGGTATAGCCGACATTCTCCAGATCGTTATGCTTGCCCCCCGCGCGGAGACACTTCTGCACGGTGACCGCTCGCTTGTAGGCGCGCGTTTCCTCGCCGAGGAACACCCGCTTAAACTGGTTCATCCCGGCATTGGTAAAGAGCAGCGTGGGATCGGCCTGAGGAATCAAGGGAGAACTCGGCACGGCCTGATGGCCATGCTGTTCAAAATATCGAATGAAGGCTTGCCGCAATTCTTGAGTGCTGTTCTTCATGCCAGCCTAACTTTCCTCCCGCATCAGCGGCCCCATCACTGTCTCAATCGTGTCTTCGTCAAAGCCGCGTTGGCTCAAGAGCCTCGCTACTCGGCCAAACGTTTGAACCGACGTCGCCCGTCCAGCCATCGTGACAACTTGTCGCGCGAGGTCCCGCTCACTCACCTTGCGGTAGGTGGCCCGCAGCGTGGCATGCACGATGTGTTCAGGACAACCCGTGGCGAGCAGCTCTTCTTGCAGGCGCGCACGCCCCATCGGCATGCGTGTGAGCCGCCGATCGGCCCACCGCCCAGCGAAAGCCACATCGTCGAGATATCTCAACGTTGTCAGCCGTCGAACCGCCGCGCGAATCTGTGAGGGAGACGCCCCCTTCGCCGCGAGTAGTCGTTCGATCTGGGCCGTCGTGCGATCACTGCGGGCCAGCGCGCGCACCGCGAGTTGCAGCCACTGATCGGGAGACGGTGCCGCGTTGCCTGTGACTCGCCTGCTCACCGGCCGTTAGCCTAAGAAGGCCGTTATTCGTGAAACGTGAGACGTGAAACGTATCATGATGATCACCGTATCTCGTCTAGGCCATACCTCCCACGAACTACGTTTCACCTTTCACCTTTCACGAACGACCGTGCCAGGCGGCGTTTTAGGCGCCGACCTTGTGCGGTCGCCGCTCCTCGCGTTTCTCCTCGGTCTTTTTTTCATCTTTCACCGGCACCGCCGCGGGCTTCTCAGGCGTACGCCCCGGCAGGCCGGCCAGGTCACGCAGTTTCCCTTCAATCTCACGCGCCAACGGCTGATTGCTCAAAAGAAAGTCTCGCACCGCGTCACGTCCCTGCCCGAGCCGCTCGCCCTGATAGGAATACCAGGCCCCGGACTTCTCCACCACTTTCTTCTCGACCCCGAGATCGACCAACTCGCCCGGCTTCGAAATGCCCTGCGCAAACATGATGTCGAACTCCGCCTGCTTGAACGGAGGCGCCATCTTGTTCTTCACCACCTTCACACGCACACGGCTGCCGGTCACCTCCTGCCCTTCCTTGATCGACTCAATGCGGCGGATATCCAGCCGCACGGACGCATAAAACTTGAGCGCGTTGCCGCCGGTCGTCGTCTCCGGGTTGCCGAACATCACNNTTCAGCGCGTTGCCGCCGGTGGTGGTTTCCGGCGAGCCGTACATCACGCCGATCTTCATCCGGATCTGATTAATGAAAATCAGGGTCGTCTGTGACTTGGAAATGGCCGCCGTCAATTTGCGAAGGGCCTGCGACATGAGCCTCGCTTGCAGCCCCATATGTGCATCGCCCATTTCACCTTCGATTTCGGCTCTCGGCACGAGCGCTGCGACAGAGTCCACCACGATGACATCGATCGCCCCGCTCCGGACGAGCGTCTCAGCAATTTCCAGTGCCTGCTCGCCGGTATCGGGCTGCGACACCAGCAGATCATCCACCTGCACACCCAGCTTCTTGGCATAGCTCAAATCCAGCGCATGCTCCGCATCGATAAAGGCAGCAGTGCCACCGGCCTTCTGTGCTTCCGCAATCACATGCAGGGTCAGCGTCGTCTTGCCCGAGGACTCGGGACCAAAGATCTCGGCCACCCGGCCGCGGGGAAGCCCGCCGACGCCCAGGGCAATATCGAGTCCGAGGGATCCGGTCGAAATCGCTGGAATATCCACCGGGGCATCGGCCCCTCCCAGCTTCATGATCGCCCCCTTCCCATATTGCTTTTCAATTTGGGACAGGGCCAGATCCAGCGCGCGCTTCTTGTCGTCTTTTTCAGCCATAGGTGCTCCTCTTGTGATAGAGAGATCGGCGGATTATACCCAAGTTGAGAGGAAGAAACCTAGCCCTCAGGAACGCCGCGCGGAACGGGCGGGACGGGCAGTTCGAAGTTCTGAGTTCTGAGTTCTGAGTTAGGTCCGGAGCTGACGGCTGATTGCTGAAAGTTGATCACCTAGAAAGTTCTGAGTTGGTCAGAAAAGCTGAGAGAGAAGTGCTGAGTTCTGAGCGAGAACTCAGAACTCAAAACTCAGAACTTCTTCGCCAGTCTCGCCCGTCTGCCCATTCCGCCCGTCGCGCATCGCTCGCGTCTCACGCCATGGTCTCTTGTGTAACCCCCTATATTCACGTGAATTCCTTGACCAACAGAGGGGATAGCGCTACAAGTAACACTATGTCTTCGACTCTCGTTCCCGACTCAACCGACCATAAACCAACAGTCCTGATCGTCGATGATGAGGCCGCCCCGCGCGCGGCCCTCATACAAATCCTTAACCAGGACTTCCACATTCTCACCGCGGAGAATGCACGCACAGCTCTGGCCGTCCTCGACGATCACGGCGTCGATCTCGTCACGCTGGATCTGAAATTACCCGATCGTTCCGGATCGGACCTCTTGCATGACATCAAGCGCGCGCATGCCGAGATCGAAGTCATCATGGTCACAGCCTACGGCACTCTTCAATCGGCGATGGACTGCATTCGCCACGGCGCGGCCGGCTTCCTCCTGAAACCATTCAATGCCTCAGAATTACTGGCCATTTCCTTGCAGACCGCTCAGAAGAAACTGCGGCTCGATCAACTGCGCCCGGTCCTCACCAACTCCACGACACTCTGGGGCCCAGAACCAGCCTGTACCAAGGCTTGGCAGGACCTCGTCGCTGCCTACACCACCATGAACCGCACAGGATCGCTCTCCGCGTCTCATAGCGAGGAAACGTCGCCATTGGTTCCCCTGATCTCCGACCTCTTAGAAGCCAAGGATCGCCACCTGCTCAATCATGGAAGCCGCGTCAGTTTTTATGCGACACTTGTCGCCAATCGACTCAGCCTTCCTATCGCCGAGCAGCAGTCGCTCGCACTCGGCGCACTCGTGCATGATCTCGACTTGATCAGCGTCCCCGACAGTCCTGTACTGAAAATGGAATCCGACCCGCAGATCCATCGTCCCGACTTCGGTGCGAGAATGGGCCGCGCGATGGGATTATCAGCCGACGCCGTTCAGATTATCGCCCTCCACCACGAGCGATGGGACGGAACGGGCTACCCCTTTGGCTTACGAGAAGACCGCACACCCTTGCTCGCTCGCATTGTCAGCATCGCCCAAGTGTTTGACGACCTTACCGCCGAAAAACCGGAACGGACATCCCTCCCCATCAACGACGCCCTGCAACAGATTGAGCAGCAAGCCGGCACCGCCTTCGATCCGACGATGACAGAACTCTTCTGCCGCACCATGCGCGATCAGCCCCCTCAGCACTGAAATAGCCCCCGCCTAGGAGCCTGTCCGACATT
>PLBR01000071.1 GCA_003135435.1 Nitrospira sp.
TTCTGGCTGACCTTCCATTTGCCTTCGATCCGCGCATCATCGGTTTTGTTTGACCAGGATCAATGCGGCACGTCGCGCAAAGTGCTGGACAGGTATAGTGTTTGTGCATGAGCGAAGGCGACCACAATCNNATCCTCACTGCGGCCCATAGGGATATCGGCCATAGGGGGCAATCCGTTGCCGGATTGCACGCAGACCACCTTATCAGCGCGCTCGTTCGGCACTTCTCTGAGGGTGTCTAGGGCCCGCGGCGCCCACGTTAAGCCTTGTGAACCATCGCGTTCGTATCGGTCCATAGCCGCTGTAGCGCCGCCATTTGATCGTGAGTCACCGCGCCCAGCACTTGCCAATTGACGATCTGATGCTGACCATCTGCAGGTGCGCTGCTGTCGTGAAGAAACGCAAGCACAAGTGCGATGCTGATCCCGAGGATCATGCCTACAACAAGACGCATCTGCCGACTCCAAGGCCAGGATCTGAAACCGCAACAAACGTGTCGAGTTTCAGTTCTACAACGTCGCCTCCCTCGGAAGGTTCCCGATGCGGTCTCGCCTCACCTTGCGTGAGTCTCCGTCAGGCTGACCAATCTGCCGCCACCCCACGATCGGGCGAAATCGCCGCTAGCCGCTCCGCTTCGCGCGGGCTTCGCGAACCAGAGCATCAAAGCACGCCCGAACTGCTTCGCTATCGTTGTGACGCTCCACCTCTCTCACTGCAAAATGCACTCGCGCCATCTGTTGGTAAAAGTCCATGAAGATATAGTTGAGGGTCGCCCCTGCCGCCGCGCCAGCGATCGGAATTGCCTGGGCTATGTATTTCTCCGACAGAACTAGGCCGAGCTGAGGCGCGATGGCGCGAATCATTGCGTCGATGGTTGTGTGACTGAGGGCGGCACGCGCCGCCCAATATCCTGCCTCGAGTTCATCATCCTCGACCTGCGGTCCGCCAAAGGCAAAGACTTCCAGGCAAGCTCGCTTCCCGTCCTCAGACTGGATGTCTTCCCCGTGCGACCGGGCGATTTCGGCGATCGACCGGAGGATCAGGCAAGTCGTTATTGGCAGATCAGCCGCGAGCCCCGGTGCACCAATGAAGCCACCAGCCGTGCCACTGGCGGTGACCAGGAGCTTGTGAAGCCAAGCCCACGGTTCTTGCTGGCCTTCCGGGTCGAGACCCAGCGTTGCGAGGTCGAACGCCTGGCGCAGGGCTTGTTCAACAAGAGACTGATATTTACGCTCCCAATTATTGCCAAGGATGGCTGCGGCCGAGTTCCCAAAGAGGCGCGCCGCCTTCCCGAGGGTCAGCCCGAGGAGTTCGGCCAAGCGAATTGTGGCACCGCGGGCATTTGCAAACTGCCGCGCCGCATTTCTCAGGATCGTCCGGTCGGAGTCGCTCAATCCCGAGCAGGGTCCGCTGGTCACATCGATGAAGGTCTTCATGGGGTCGTCCTCGGGAGCAAGGCTCTGTTGTCGAGCGCAAGTCTCCAACGCTCACTCACCGACCATCATCCTCAAAGACGTTTCGCAACCGACTTTCAGCGACGGTCGACGGTCAGAGCCGCAAGGGTCATACGGACGAGTGAAGGGCCAAGCCGCGGCGATGAAGCGCCACGCGCAAGGTGAGGCCGCTCGTTTCCTTGTGGTGCAGTCTTCTAGGGCTGCAGAACCGGACGACGGAATCGTTGGGATCTCTCTGCTTCTTCGGTCGAGACGATCTCTTTGCCTATCGGCCAAAGGGCTAGTCCAGCGAGCTTCAGATGCGCCCAGGCAAACGGCAATCCGATGATGGTGATCGCCAGTCCAAGCGCGATGATCAGATGGGCGAGAGCCAACCACCAACCCGCTAACAGAAGCCACAGCAGGTTGCCGACNNAGCGTGTAGAGGGCGATATTCGCAGCAGCCCGTGCCCACGGGATGCCGACAATCGTCACGGCCATGATGACCGCGGCGAGGAGCCACCCAATAGCCATCCACATACCGCCGAAGACGATCCAGAGAATGTTTGGCAGCAAAGACATATTACTAGACTGCATGCACCGACTTGGAATGCCGACGCTCATATGGAGGCGAGCAGCATTTTCCGCCAGCCCGGACTGCACCCAGCGACGATAACGCTCGGTGCGCCAATCATTGCNNGGACGGTGCCGCTCCAGCCAGAGGCGCTCAATGGCCCTGCGCCCCTGAACGACGACCTCATACGGATCGGCTCGCCAAAGGGAATCCGGGTATTCCTTGGCCGAGAAGATCTCGAGGACCATCGGCCCGCTGAACCCCGCAGCCTCCACTGCGCCAAAGAACGAACGAAAGTCGATACGGCCTTCGCCTGGAATGATCCGGTCTGCGAAGCCTCTCGGTTCGTTTCGGGGGTAGTCCGACACTTGAACACCGAAGATGCGGTCACCAGCGCTGACAATTCGTTCGGCCAGGAGTGGTTCGTCCCAGACATGCCAGGAGTCGAGCGCCAGCCCGAAGTCTGGGTGATCCACTCGCTCGATGAGCTCCATTGCCCGGTACAGAGTGCATATGAAGGTGTCGGTGTTCATCAAGACTGGGCCAAGGGGCTCGAACATCAGTCGAACTCCAACAGCGGCCGCGTGTTGAACCAATTCTCGGTAGGCCCGAAGTGCATACGCATAGCTATCGCGCAAGTTCACGCCGGGAGCCGCCCCGGTGATCGTCAGTATTGGAAGGCCGAC
>PLBR01000010.1 GCA_003135435.1 Nitrospira sp.
GAGCAGCGACGCCCGCAACGAGGCGATGGAATCGCTAAAGGCTTCGTTCGGCCGCTCCGAGACGATCCGGACGGCCGTCCGGTTCTCCTGGCCGGAGAACATCGGGATAAAGCCAAGGGTGCGCAACCCCCGACGAGCCATCTGACCGGCGCTGATCACCTTGCGGGTGGCATAGTAGTCGGCGAACAGTACCGCCGATAATGCCATGCAAAGCCCGCCCGCCACCGCCACTGCCAGAACGATCAAAAAGTTCGGCGACGATGGCATGATCGGTACCGTTGCTNNCTCGGTGACCGTCAGTCCCGCTTGAAACGCATCATCCGCCGCCGTGTTATTAGCCACGGCGTTGGCAATATCGGTCGCCACTTTGGGACTGGAGGCCGTGTATGTGATCATGACAAACGCCGAACGGCCCAGCCGATCTGCCGTCAAATGGCGTTGTATTTCCATGTCGACCACAGAAGCGGGATCGGGACGGTAATCCTCGTCGGGTGCGCGGCCGATCAATCCCCGGAGCCTGACCAAGATGCTCGGTTTGGCATTCTGGGCGGTCTTCTCGAACTCGGGACGGTTCACAAGGTTGAGTTTCTCCGTCACCCGGCGCAGCGAGAGCGGCGAGACCATCACCTGGATCGCGCCATCGACATCCAATTCTCGCTGCTGCGACCCGCCGGTCGGCTCGTTCACCAGAGGGTTGGGCTCGTGGGAGCCGACCATCACCAACGCCTGCGCGGTGTACTTGATCGGCATGACGGAGAGCGCCAACACCCCAAGGCACAGCACAGACCCGAAGACGATGAAAAACCGCCGCCGCCACCGCCACACCGTCTGGAACATGTCGCTCAAGCTGCGGCGCAGGTCCGGCGGCAAGATCGGGCTACCGTTGTCGGGAGGTATTATTTCGGTAAAAGGAACCAGATCAGTATGGGGTACGCCGACCATCGTCATTTTACCCTTTCTAGAGTCGAGGTTCTATCTCTCAACACAACACCGCAACCGGAACATGGGTAGCAAACAACAACTATACGCACGACCGCCCAATATACCAATCTTGCCCAACAGAGATGCTATTAAGGGGTTAATGAAGCCTTTCGGGTGCCAATCCCAGCGTGCTGTTCAACGCGGGCGAGTGCGGTGCGCATACCCTGGATACTGACAGTGGATCGCAGATCAATGGCACTGACATGCCGACCGACGCCGTACATGAAGAACACCAGTAAGCCACACTCGCTGCCGACCGATGCCAAAGCCGCACCCGGTACGCCGAGCAATGGTATCAAGGCCATACCGAGTAATAGGCAGATGCCGGCGGCGCCTCCGAGACACCAGACCTTGCGTTTCATATTCTCTTCCGAAAAAAATGCCGCGCCATAGGCATGCTGTACAAACCGAACCGGAATACCAATCGCCAACAGGTTCAGAATCGGCACCGCCTTATTATAGCGACCGCCGAAGAGCAGCGGAATGATAAACTCAGAGCTCCCGATCACCATGACCATGCAGATCACACCGAGAATAGCACCGGCGCCGACACCCAAATGAATCACGGCAGAAAAGAGTTCTGGATCATACGCAGACCAGCGGAAAAATTTCCCGACTAAATATTTCATGTAGACAACACTAGGAACGAGATAGATCGCCGCGATGATCAAATAGGCACTATTGTAGAGTGCGGCAGCTTCACCACCCAGCATTCGCTCGACAATCGCGACCACTCCCGACGCATAGACGAGATAAAATACTGTGCAGAAACAGTACGGAGCAGAACCCGTCACCACCGCCCGGAGCGAGATCGTTTCAAAAGCCGGGTGTTCCGGCGCCCGGGGTTGACCCACGAGGTTGATCTGCTGCCGTCGCACCTGGTCGAGCGAGACGACCGAAACCCCGATCATGAGCAGCGCGACCACCGCGTAACCGGCGAGCAGATGGGGAACGTTCGCCAACGCGAGTGCGATGAAGACTACCGAGGCGATAAACCGCCCGAACTGCATCGCGGATTGCCACAGCGCCAGGGCGGTAAACCGCTCTTCCAGTTGAAACCTTGCGGTCGTGGTCTCCGCCAGACTTTGGCTGAATAGGATCGGGATCAACAGGGCGACCGACCACCAGGGTTCGTCGCCCCCGAGGAAGAGATACAGCGAAAGCAGACCGGCCCCGATCAGGCAGCCGAGACCGAGTACCCGGATGGTTGGCACGACCCAACGATATGCGGCGCGTCCCTCGCGACCAAATAGCTGCAGCCAATACGAGCCAACCCCGTAGCCGGAAAACACCGCGAGGATGTTCACAACCACCAACAAGGCGACCAGCCGACCGTAATCGGCCACCGGCATCGCACGCGCACACAGCAGTTGCATCACAAACGCCAGCAGAGCCGAGCCAAACGAACCGGAAAGCAGCACGATCACCCGTGCCACCGACACTGGGACGTTCATCATGCGGGTAGCTCCTGAAACACACCCATGGCGACCCCGTCATAGATTGCCCGGTAGGCGGTCACCATGCGGTCAAGGGAATAATCCCGTGCCGCAATGGCTCGGGCGTCGACCTCCATGCGGGCGCGCAGGCTGTCATCTTCGAGCAATTCAAGCAGCCGGTCAGCATACCCGTTGACATCAGTCGGCGGAACCAAATATCCCGTCTGCCCATCCACCACGATCTCGTTGTTGCCGGAAATGTCCGACGCCACCGCCGGAATGCCGAGAAGCATGGCCTCGATCAAGGCAATCGGATGACCCTCCCACCGCGACGGGAGCACCATCAACCGACACGCAGACAGCAGATGCAACGCCCGCGTGCGATCACATTCGCCGGTCAGGTGAACTTGCTCGCGAAGACCTTCCTGAACGAGCCGCGTTTCGAGTTCTTCCGCGAGGTCACCTCCGCCGATCACACATAATGATGGGCGGGCCGGCCGCATCGCTTTCAGAATATCAACCAATATCAAAGGGTTCTTCTGGAAGTGTAACCGGCCGACGAACCCAATGTCATATTGCTTGTCGATGGCCATCTGACCATTGACCGATACGGCGTTCTTGATCACGCTCTGCGCCCGCGACAGCCGCAGCAGGTGCAACCGTTTGGCCACCGCATAGTCGGCGTCGGACACCAACACGGTGCAGTTGGCTCGAGCGATGCACAGGGCCTCTGCCAAATAGGCAAGCTGATAGACGCCCGGCCGCTTGTGCAGAAAATGAAACCCGTGGCNNGGTCAATCTCGTTCAACAGCCGCCACAATTGTACCGCCAACCGGATCGATTGCTTGCGGCTGGAGAAGTCGAGCCCCACCACGCGCAATCCGGCCTGTCGCGTCTGCGACACCAAATAGCTGTCCTGCTGCGTCACCAGCACGATCTCGTCACCCCGAGCGGCGAGCAGCCCACTCAAGGTGAGAACCGCCGTGGTGGCCCCACCCGGACGACCATCCGCGACGATCTGAACAATGCGCGCCATCTCAGGATGCCTTGCGCCGTTGAGGTGGAGATTGCCCCACGGGAAGATCAATCCCCGTATGTTGCACCGCCTCGCACAG
>PLBR01000149.1 GCA_003135435.1 Nitrospira sp.
TGAGGACCTCCTGGGGTTGGGGTGAATAGGAACAGATTAATGCTACGAGCGTTCCTTCGACACACATAAGAGCCACCATCATCGCAAAGGATTCGCGAAATGTTGCCGGAGTTCCCCCTTTCTTCTTAACCCGCATTATTCATGAAGCTTCTGCTGCAAGCGTGGATACGAGGCTGTGACGGGCAGTCTTGCCGTTCAGCCTTTCGACATACTGCGCGAGTATGCCTCAGGGCTTCACGCCTCCGAGTGCCCGTCTCGCTTCACGTCTGCACGCTTTCGCGACGAACCTTCATGAATAATGCGGGTTAGGGAAACAGCTCCTGAGTTTCCAATTTGCGAGGAGGAAAAAGATGTCAGGTTCGATTGACGGTCGATTTCATCAGGCTGTCTGCCTGTGGAGGCGAGAACCCCTGGTATCCTCTATGGCGCTCGGTGAGTTCCAACACGGAGAAAGGCTGCCCGTCCAGCATTTCCGGCACCGTGAAGATTTGCCGTAACTGGCCACCGCGGGCACCGACGATCTGACCGGCAAAGATTACCCCTTGTCCCTTCAACCGTTCAATCGCCTGCTCGATATCTTCCACGCGCACTGCCACATGATGAAACACCTGATCGCCGAAGGTCTTGACCCAACCAGGGATGATGCTAGTGCGGCCCCGATCGTCGGGATAGGCTTGATCCACGAAGAGCGCGGGATATCCAACCTTCCGATAGACTTTCGCGTACCAGTCTTCATACTCGATCGTCTCGCTGTATCCATACCCGAGCCTCGTAAACTCCTCCGCACGCAGGTCGATATTCAACGTCCGCAGCGTCAGATGGTCTGCGACCGGGGAGAAGCCGACTCCCGCCCGGTCCAGCGAGTCTCGCAGCACCTTGGCTGCCCGATTGCGCAAGACATAGTCGTTGATCATCCGGCTGATCAACGCATCGAGTGCAGCACTTTGGTCCATGGTCCGTCTCCTTGCCAACAGATGTTGGTCATTGGCCAATGGTCACTAGTAAATGGGGAAGACCACCTCCCGTTCTGCGTCCGCGTTTCTCCAATTGACCAATGACTAATGACCATCGACCCTCACCGGTTAGGAGCCGAACTGAATGCCCTGGGCCAACGGCAACTCGCCACCCCAGTTGGTCGTGTTCGTCTGCCGCCGCATATAGGCTTTCCAGGCATCCGAGCCGGCTTCGCGCCCGCCACCGGTTTCCTTTTCGCCTCCAAAGGCGCCGCCGATTTCCGCTCCTGACGTACCGATGTTCACATTGGCGATCCCGCAGTCGCTGCCGGCAGTGGATGTGAACCGCTCGCTGCTCCGCACGTCGGACGTAAAAATCGCAGAAGACAAGCCTTGAGGTACCGCATTCTGCAAGGCGATGGCGTCGTCAAGCACAGTGAAATGCATGACATAGAGGATCGGCGCAAAGGTCTCGCGCTGGACGATAGGCCAATGGTTCTCCGCTTTCACGATGGCCGGTTCCACGAAATAGCCCGGCTGACTCAGTACCTGCCCCCCGTAGAGGACTTTCCCTCCCGCCTGCTTCACCTCTTCGAGAGCCCTCCAATAGGCCTCGACCGCACCTCGATCGATCAGCGGACCCATGAGCACGCCTGCCTCCAATGGATTGCCGATGCGTATCTGTCTGTACGCCGAGATAAGCTTCGTGACCACTTCATCATAACGAGACGCGTGGACGAACAGCCGTCTGGTCGTCGTACAACGTTGGCCGGCGGTACCGACCGCACCGAACACGATGGCGCGTATCGCCAAGGAGAGGTCCGCCGTCTGGTCCACGATGATCGCGTTGTTCCCGCTCAGTTCCAAGAGCGTCCGCCCCAGCCGTTGCGCGACGGTCGAGGCCACAGCTCGACCGACCGGTACGGACCCAGTGAACGAGATCAACGGCAATCGGCTGTCCTGGACCAACGTCTCCGCGAGGGTCTTCTCGGCCGTCACGATCAGTGAGAAGATCCCTCGGTAGCCCTGTTGCCCCATCACTCGGTTACAGAGGTGCTGCACCGCAATCGCACAGAGCGGCGCTTTCGGCGAAGGCTTCCACACCACCGTATCTCCGGCAATCGCAGCTAGGAATGCATTCCAAGCCCAGACCGCGACAGGAAAATTGAAAGCGGTAATCACGCCGACCGGTCCGAGCGGATGCCATTGCTCCGACATCCGATGCTGCGCCCGCTCGGAATGCATCGTCGTTCCATACAACATGCGCGACTGGCCGACCGCAAAGTCTGCCATGTCGATCATCTCCTGAACTTCGCCGTCCCCCTCTGCTTTGATCTTGCCGACTTCAAGCGACACCAGCGAGCCAAGCAGGTCCTTGTGCTCCCGCAACGCGGCGCCGATCAACCGGACAAGTTCTCCCCGCTTGGGAGCCGGGACAAGCCGCCATTGCTGAAATGCCGCAATGGACTCCCGCACGATGTGCTCATAGTCATCGGCTGAACAGGCACGAATGTGCGCAATCGTCTCGCCGGTCGCCGGATTCACGGACTCCAGCAGCGATGTGTTCTCGCCGGAGGCCCACCAATGGGTCCCGGTGCTGCCACCGGCGTTGACGGAGCCCAAGCCCAATCCCTTTAGGATTTCCGCGGTGGACATCATCGGTAGCAGGCTCCAAACCGATTATTGAGCACGTCTTGTAACGGAAACGATTCCTGGGTCACGAATCCCCTGTATTGTTTGGGCGACGCGAGCACGAGATCGGCTACGGCACAGAGGCTCGAGGCGGTCGTCACTTGAATGGCGGACCACAGTTTTCCTTTAATGCATTGGGGATAGATCTTCTTCACATAGTTCTCCTCGAACAAAGCGCCTCCCCTCATCCCCATGACAGACGCATAGATCAGCACGACATCTTGCAGTGTCTGGGGAATCGCCCGTTCGAGAATTCGTTTGAGCGTCTCGCGATCCTCATTCAGCTTGAGATCGTTCATCAAGAGGTGAATTTTCTCACAATGGCCTGGATACCGTAGCGTCTTGTAGTTCATGGTCCGGACTTTCCCTGCATAGGTATCCGCCAAGGTTCCCAATCCTCCGGACGTGTTGAACGCTTCGTACAGGAGTCCATCCACCTCGATCGTCTCATATCCTTCGAGAGGCAGGAGGGGTACCTTCTCCCCCCCCTCAATTCCGTAACAGATGTTACCGTACTCGTTGATCAGCCCGTCGGTGGACCACGTCAACGAATACTTGAGGGCATTACTGGGATGAACCGGCAAGGCTCCGACCCGCATTTTAACCGTATCCACCGTATCGAAATGGATGATCAGGTCGTGGGCCGCAATGCTGATAAAACCGGGGGCCAGACCGCATTGCGGCACAAAGGCTTGCGGTGAGTCGGTGCTCAGGACTTTGACCTGATTTGTGACCTCGACGTCCTCCGTCAGATCAAAATAGTGAAGCCGGTGTTCCCGAGCCAATCCGGCTACAATAGGGTTGCAGAAATACGGGAGGCTCGACAGGACCGCATCGAATCGATGCGCCTTCACGTAGGCGCTGATGGCGTCGGGATGTCGAACGTCGAGGAGCAGGGGGGTCACTCGCGAGAGACCGAGGTCTTCGACGAGCCTCTTGCAGGCGTCGAGGCTGATGTCACCGAGACAGACCTCATAGCCCCCGCTTTCCGACAAGAGGCAGGCGACCAGAGATCCAATCTTTCCAGCGCCCAGGACGAGCACGCGATACATGGGAGGCCTCACTTAACTCAGTATACTCCTGCCCTAGCAGGCTGCGGAAAAACTATTTTGCTGCGCGAGAGCTTCGAGGGTCCGCACATCCGCGTGCTGACCCGCCTGCAGGATAATCGCGCGAGACAGGCGTGACGAGCGAGACGGGCCAAACGAGGTAGGGACCCAATCTGTCCGCGTCGCGCCTTTCTCGCATATCTCGCGCGTCATGCGCCACGGTTCGTGGACTATGAGAAACCAGCATCGACGAGAGAAATTAAGACCTGGCCCCACCAGAAATAGTCTGGACATTCCGATAAGGGTAGACCGGTGAAGGCGCCAAATTCTTGGGTAAAAAACGATCTATTTTATTGATTTTGCTGCACATATCAACCGTGAAGCAGACAAGGAGTTTGTGATACTCTAATACACTATCAGGAGCAGCGGTAATGTTGCGCATGCCTTCTCGAGTCGTGTTTCCGTTCGGCTATCGGATCTCCGTGCGCCAACTTTCCGATACCGACATGGACCGTCGGGACCCGAATGCCGACGGTATCTGGGACGACGCCACGAAGACCATTTACCTTCGCAAGCGCTTGCCCGTGACCAGACGGCGCTACATTCTTGCCCACGAACTTGGCCATGCCTGGCTCGACTGGCAACACCGGCATCTGGATAACGGCAAGGCCAAAACCTAGCAGGATGCTGAAAAAGTCGCTCTAAAAGCCGTGAGAGGTAAGACGTGAAAAGTGAAACGTAGGACTGCCAAGTTCTCTTCCTCTGAAACCTTTTACGATTAACGATTCACGTCTCACGGATCGCTGGACGACCTTTTCTCGCAGCCTACTAGGCCCCGGCAAGCTTCAGCACCACAGCCCATTCCGCTTCTGTCACCGGCTGGACCGAAAGGCGAGAACCTTTTCGTAACAAGACCATGCCCTTCAACTTAGATTCCTGCCTTAATCGATCGAGCGGCAGACTGGTCTTGAACGTCTGACGATACCGGATATCCACCATATCCCACCGTGGAGCAGAGGGAACGCTGGCTGGGTCATGGTGATGGCTGGTCTTGTCGAACTGCGTCTCGTCTGGATAGGCTGTCCGCACGACCTCCGCAATCCCCACCACAGCCGGTGGCTCGGCATTACTATGATAAAAAAGCACTTGATCGCCGACGGCCATTGCACGCATGAAATTGCGGGCCTGATAGTTCCGCACCCCATCCCAACAGGTGGTCTGCTTTGGAGATTGCGCAAGATCCTCGATCGAAAAGACGCGTGGTTCCGATTTCATCAGCCAATAGCGGCGCCCTTGTGTCATCGCGTCACCTCTTCCTGCTTGGTCATTCGGCTCACTCCGTGTATGCTGTCGGCGATGCCTCGTGTTCGATTGACGTCTGCCGATGGAACTGACTCCATTCTTCTTTGGTCTGTATAAGTCCGTCAAGTATGGCCTCTATCCACTGACGTGGGTGGTGCTGCTGCTTAGCGCAGCGATGGTCTTGGCCCTCTTCCCTTTCCCGCCAAAACGTCTGCGGTGGGTGCGCCTGCTCGTCCTGTCCTCCCTCCTCCTCTTCGTGACGATCTCCAGTCCATTGATCGCCTATCCGCTGATCGGCTCACTCGAATCCTGATACCACCCCCCCTCAGCTGACGCCGTCCGATCGCTTTGATGCAATCGTGGTCTTGGGGGCAGGCATCGACGAGAAAGGCTCGCTTCGACCAACCACCGAGCCATCTTCCTATTCCAGAAATCGAACCACGTGCGGCGTGGACCTCTACCAGCAGGGCTATGCCCCCACGTTGGTGCTGACAGGAGGAGACGGCCGGATCTTCGGTACGGGCCCCCAAGAAGCGGTCGAAATGAAACGATGGGCGGTTCGCCTCGGCGTTCCCGAGTCCGCCACAATGATCGATACAGAAGCCCAAAACACCTATGAGGACGCGACAGGGACCAAACGGCTGCTCGGACCTGCCTCGATTTTCCTCGTGAGTTCCGCCAACCATCTCCCACGTGCCGTCCCGGTGTTCACCAAGCAGGGCTTCCGCGTCACGCCGGCCCCCTGCGATTATGTCTCACAGAACCTGCCACGAGAGAGCAGGGACGACATCGACCTGTTTGATTTCTTGCCAAAGGATACCTCGTTACAACAGACCAGGGAAGCAGTGGCGGAAGTGGCAGGTATGGTGATTTATTGGCTGGCAGGAAAACTCTAGCCTGAGGTTTCGAGAACGGCCAGCAACGCGCGGTAGGTCAACTCTCGCACCCTGGCCTTCGTCGGCGGCTGGTCGCTGCTGTTCATATCCAACCACACGCGTTCCGTCACCTGAGCGCGAGCGTCGTTACAGAGCCCCCACATCTGGTGGAGAAACCCGTCCGGCAATCCGACTTGCACCCCTTCGGATTCGATGCGATCGTCCAGAATGGCCAACAAATCGGACAGCGCCTGATCCGCCCGATAGGGCGTAGCGGAAAAACCAAAGGAGGCATGGGCCGCCGTTTCTTGCTTCGCCTGCTCAACCAGATCCTGCATGTACTCTTTGAGCAAGCCCACCACATGACCGGACAGCGCCATGCCATTCTCCTTTTCCCACATTATGCGGCTATATCAGAGTGGTAACAAGAACCCGTGTGCACAAAGCTCGCAGGCTATTCAAAATGGCCGTCCAGCAAGGCCGCAGCGAGTGAAGGGCCGAATCGTACCCTCTGGGGTACGTTGAGGGTCTGAACGATGCGAGAACGATGCATGGGGAAAGGCGCGTCTAGGCGCGCCCGGGCTTGGCGGGTGAGAAGAGCGACATTTTCAACAGCCTGCGAGGGTCGTGCGGTTGACCAGCCGTTGAATGGTTCTCTATGATGCCGACAAGAAAAGGGCGCGAGGTGAAGGGTCTGTATGGTCGAACGATTTGAGGTGGCGCTGAACACTCCCGCCGGACGGCTGACCACGGCCATCGACGTGCCGACGGGATTCATCCCCATCACCGCGATTGTCCCGGTCTCGCGCCGCCTGGGGGAGGAAGCCTCTCAGCTGGAAGTCCAGCACGCCATCGCAGCAGGCCAGACCATCTCCTGCCGGATGGGCTGTGCCGCCTGTTGCCGCATGCTGGTTCCGCTCTCCGCGCCAGAAGCGTTCGCGCTGCGAGAGTATGTGGAGCAGCTGCCGACGGATCGACGCACCCTTCTACTCAACCGCCTTAGCGACACGAAGGATCGCGTGAAACGCGAGGGTCTGTGGGATCGGCTGAACGACGTGGCAGAGGCCTCCAGGCCGGTGCCGGATGAAGAACTCGACCCGATCAACCGATCCTACTATGCCTTGAGAATCCCTTGTCCCTATTTAGAGAATGAAATGTGTTCGATTTACGAGGCACGACCAGCCGCTTGCCGGGAGCTCCTCGTCACCTCACCGGCGGAACTGTGTCAGGATCTGGTGCAGAATCCTGTCACCCCCCTGCCGGTCTCGATGCGAATTGGCTCCATCCTGGGACTGGTCTGGGGAACATTGACCAGCTCTCCGCCTCGACTCATCCCGCTCCCAATGGCCTTAGAGTGGGCCGAGCGACACGAAGAGGAATCCCGACGGACCTGGCCTGGCTCATCCCTCTTGGACCTGGTCCTCGACAACATGTGGCGGTTTCTGAGCCAGGAGTTTGAAAAGAGATGATGGGTGATACGTGATCAGTCATGAGCCATTAAGTTTTAACCCGATCGTCTTCCACTCATCACCCATCGCAGATCACTCATCACTTGTCACATTGGCATGACACATAACGTCAAAGGAGAAACCTGAGTGCAAAAACCTGTAATCGCCTGCTTGGACCTCGAAGGAGTGTTGGTGCCGGAGATCTGGATCAACGTCGCGCTCAAGACCGGCATCGACGAATTGAAGATTACTACTCGCGAGATGCTGGATTATGATGCCTTGATGAAACGGCGACTGGCCATTCTGGATCAGCACAAGCTCACCATTCACGATATCCAGAGCGTCATCGACAAGATGGGCCCACTGGAAGGGGCTAACGACTTTGTCGCCTGGCTCCGCGAACGATGCCAGGTGATCATCTTGTCCGATACGTTCTATCAGTTCGCCCAACCGCTGATGCGCCAGCTAGGATTCCCGACGCTCTTTTGCAACCAGCTGGAGATCGATCAAGCCAGCCGCATCGTCAATTACCACATGCGGATGCAGAATCAGAAGAAACACTCGGTGGCCGCGTTCAAATCGCTAAACTTTCACGTCCTCGCCGCCGGCGATGCCTACAACGACACCGCCATGTTGGGAGAAGCCCACGCGGGGTTCTTTTTCTGTCCGCCGGATCACCTTCCCAAGGAGTTCCCGCAGTTTCCGGTGACGAAAACGTACGGGGAACTGCAAGCGTGCTTCGCACAGGCAGGAAATTTCAGATAGCTTTCAGCCTTCAGCCCCTCAAAAGCTTCCTCCCCTTTGTAAGGGGAAGGGTAGGAGGGGTAGAGGCTCATGCCTAGAGCCATACGAGGACAAGCCAGCTATCTCGATCTTAAACGCCGGCTTCGTTCTGACATGACCGGCCCGGAAACGCGGCTGTGGTCAAGGCTACTAGCACGACAACTTCAGGGGCTCAAGTTTCGTCGGCAACATGGCATCGGGCCATACATTGTGGACTTCTATTGCCCAGAACAGTCTCTCGTCATTGAAATAGACGGCGACAGTCATGCCGACGCTGATCAGATGCTGAAGGATCAGCTGCGTGACGGATATTTTCAGTCCCTCGGCCTTCGCGTGATTCGATACTTCAACGACGATATTGTGAAGAACCTGGACGGGGTTCTGGAAGATCTAGCCGAGAAGTTGTCGCCAGAATCGACCTCCCCTTGCCCCTCCTTACAAAGGAGGGGGGGGGGAAAGAAGCTGAAAGCTGATGACTGACTGCTCATTGTTCGCCGTTGACCACTTCCAGCACCCGCCGGCCATAACGTTCCGCCTTCAGAGCGCCGATGCCTGGAATCTCTAACAGGGCAGCGGGTGTCACGGGCTTGTGGCCGGCAATGGCCTTCAACGTCTTGTCGTGAAAAATCACAAAGGCGGCGACGCC
The DNA here is from genome assembly GCA_003135435.1 of Nitrospira sp. GTDB lineage: Bacteria > Nitrospirota > Nitrospiria > Nitrospirales > Nitrospiraceae > Palsa-1315. The sequence continues at coordinate 8,749 of PLBR01000149.1, forward strand.
CTCTTCCTCGGCAAGCTCCGTGCGGAGTTGCCGGAGCCGTTCAAAGAGTTGCGGGTCCGCCGGCGCTGCTCGCAGGACAACCACGGACGCGGCCCTCTCACGGGACGGCTTCTCCACCGGTGAAGCAGGCTGATGCTCCTCTGCCTGCTTCAACCGCATTGCACTGATCCCTTGCAGCACCTCCTGCCCTTTGCGCGTCACATCGAGAGTGGGATACTCCGTGCCTTCGACCTGAAGATGCCCCGAGTCGATCAGATCCTTCACCAGACCAGTCATGGACAGCTTCGAATGCGCGCGACAAGTTCCGTATGTCGGGCAGGCTTCGGCGCCATAGGCCAGCATCGCTTTCGAGCGGCTTCCGCGGAGAATCTCGACGATTCGGCTTACGCCGAACCGCCCCATGCACCAGGACACAGTCTCTAAGATGGCCTTCGCGGAAGTAACATCATCGCGGGAGACCTCCCTGCTCGGCTGCTGTACCGGCTCGACACAGCGATCGCAGAGGCCGCAGGGGCCCAAGGCCCGTTCAGCGTCATCGCTGAAATACTCAAGAATCGCGAGCTGCCGGCAGGTCGAGACCGACACGTACCCCAGCATTTCTTGGAGTAGCGTCTTCATCCACGCTGCACGATCCGAGCCTTCAGGATCCTTTGATGCCAGCTGAATGAAGTATTCCTGCGTGGCCAGATCCCGCTCATGGAATAGCAACCAGCAGGCAGCGGGCCGTCCGTCGCGGCCAGCCCGCCCAACCTCTTGGTAATAGGCCTCCACACTTCCCGGAATGTCGAAATGGACGACCAGCCGGACATCCGACTTATCGATACCCATGCCGAAGGCATTCGTCGCAGCCAGAATCCTCACAGTCCCCCGGCGAAAGTCGTCGTGCACAAGCCGCCGTTCCTCATCCGAGAGACCGGCATGGTAGTAGCCGACAGACTGGTGAGACTGGCCCAGCCATTCTGCCACCTCTTCGACCGCCCGGCGCGTGGCGCAATAAATCAGGATCGTGCCTCTCTCCGTCTCACGAACCAGACGCTCCAGTCCCGCCAGTTTCTCCTGGCGGGACTGGCAAAGACGAACAGACAAAGCGAGATTGGGCCGACGGAAACCCGCGACCAATTTGAAGGGATCGTGGAGTGACAACCGTTTGCACAGATCCGTCTGCACACGGGCCGTGGCGGTGGCAGTCAGGGCCAGGCAGGGAGGATTGGTGAGTTCCTGGCGAAGGCGACCAATCTTAAGATAGTCGGGTCTGAAATCGTGGCCCCACTGGGAAATGCAGTGCGCTTCATCGACCACCAACAGCGAAACCCAAAGCGTCCGCAAGAGCTGAAGAAACCCCTCATGCTGCATCCGTTCCGGCGCCAGATAGAGCAACTGAAGACGCTTCTGACTGAGATCTTGGATCACGCGGTGCTTTTCAGAGCCCGTGAGGCCCGAGTGAAACGCCGCCGCTTTGATATTTCGCTGCTTTAAGCTTGCCACCTGATCTTGCATCAAAGCGATGAGCGGAGAAATCACCAGGGTCAATCCGGGCAAGAGGGTCGCAGGTAATTGATAGCAGAGCGATTTCCCCTGCCCGGTTGGCATGACCGTCATCGCATCACGCCCAGCCAGCACCGCGCGAATGACCTCCTCCTGGCCAGGCCGAAACTTCGCAAAGCCGAACTGTTCGCTGAGCTGTCGGGTCAGATCATCCACGGTGAGGTCAATCAGCAAGAAGGATGGTGGTGAAGCGTGAGAGCGAGCAGAGTATAGACGACTGACTGACCATCGGCAACCAGGCTAGCGCAGGCCTGTAGCCTGCAGCAGGATGCTCAAAAAGGTTGTCCAGTAAGGCCGCAGCGAGCGAAGAGGCGACGGCGTATGCTTCGGTACGTTGAGCCTTTGAGCGAAGTGAGAACGAAGCTGGCGGACTTTTTCAGCATCCTGCTAGAAATTTATCCAAAGCTGAGCATAGGCCCAATCTTGATCGGCGCTGGTGCCCAGGTTCTCCGCGATATACCCACCGGCGAACATATGACCGTAGACCGCCTGGAAGGACAACTTGCCGTCCATAAACATGTGCGTCCAGGCAAAGTCTATTTCGTCGCCGATGTGCCGCTTGGTGTTGTTCGTCTTTGAAAAGATATAGACGCCCTGTGTGGCACGATACCAATTGTCCTTCGTATTAGCGAGGTTCAAGCTGGTAGCCCAGATTTCAATGTGGTCATCCGTGCTTGGACGGAATTGAAAATTGACCGAAGGGCTCATCATGTTCTTCCATCCTTGGACATCCATATAGCCCATGTGCATGTGGTTGGTCGGGTACATGTTCTCAAACGTATTGGAAGTTTTACAATCTGTGTTGCCACCGATTGTACAGTTCGCCCGGCCATCGCCCGAGGCATAGTCGAAGTTGAAGGCCAACCGCGGCTTCCAGGCCGACTCGTAATGCGTGTAGCCAATCCAGGTTCTGGTCGCCCAGGCACTGATGTGGAGGTACTTTTGGTTTCCATAGCCTGCGCCATTGGGCCCACCGGTGTCACCCATTTGGCCAAACTGGTAGATGGTTTCGTTCATCGCGTCGAAGTTGCCCTTGCGCATCTCGATCCGGCCTCCGACATTATGACGGGTCTGATTCGAGTGCTTTGCCGTGCCGAGACCCTGGCCACGGTTGTCCGCCGAGTTGTACCGGTTGGAGTAGAGAAAGTAGTAGGGCTCGATGATGAATCCTGGCACCGACTTGATCTGGTTGTAGAACATGAGAATGTCGGAGTCTAGGTTTGCATTGCCGTTATTCACGGTGCTTGGGCCTATGCCCGGGTTCAGCGCGCCGACCGGCACTGCTTGCCCGAGATCGGATTCAGAGGTGCGGAACCAACCAGCATAGCTATCCCAGGCCTTGGTGCCGTATTGCAGCATCACACCGTCATGGGAGAATCCTGTATTGGACCAGTCGAAGGCGCCAAATAGGGATTGGTTGCCGAACACCACATATTGCCGGCCAGCCTTCACGCTCAGGCCTTGGAACCCGGCGAAGTTCCGGATCAACATGTAGGCAGCTCGGACCCCCAATGTGCCGCAGTTGCCCCCGCCATTTGCCGTCGCACACCCGTTCTGGTTCCTCGCATCGTCTTGGATACCCTCTTTACCATTGGCCCCGTTTCCACCCCAGGTCCTCGAGTCCTGCAGCTCCATGTAGAAATTCACGTCCGGCGAGAGATCGTAGCCGATGCCCAACCGCGTCAACTGTTGGGCATAGAAGTCGTTCGCCTTGCCAGGAGTGCCGTTCGGAGTGGTGCCGGAGTTAGGGCCATTACACGCTCCGTTACCGACGATATTGCTGCCGAAACAGACGCCGTTCCGCATGACCGGCCGTACACGGAGATCGGCCCGCATCCAGAATTTTGCGAGATCGAAATTCTTTCCGATCTTCGGATCGTAGAGTTCATATTCTTCCTTCTGCGGAATTGAGCGAGCAACGACCCCGACGTGGGTAATTCTCTCACCTTCCGGCAATTCAAACGCGGCTTGCGCCGGGACCGTCACGAATGACATCCCCGCTGACATCACGGCTGCACTACAGAAGGTGGCTAGACCGGCCCACCCAGTCTGTCTGATGATTCTCATACGGTTCCCTATGGGGTCTACGATGAGGGGAGAAGAATCCTTGATGGGGAAGCTTACAATACAGCTCAGCCTCAAATGCGAACTTGGACAAGAGAGTTATTTTTTATTGAAGAAAAACTTATCTTTTTCTTCCAAATTCTCTACATACGTTTGCATATCTAACTTGAATTCTTCTTCATCAGCGTAGGCTCGTTCTGCATGTTCACTGATATCTAATCCTGCATCCTCTACTTCGGGTGACACTCTCACTCCAATTGTTAAATCTAGAAATTTCATAATGACCCAGGTGCCACAAAAGCCAAGACCTCCAGCGACTCCAACTGCAATGGCTTGAATACCTAATTGAGCCGGATTACCATAGAATAAACCGTCTACTCCATTTGGATTCACTAATTTACTTGCAAAGAGTCCAATTGAAAGAGAACCAATAATTCCTGCCACACCATGGACTGAGCTGACATCCAATGCATCATCTATCTTTAGTTTCTCCTTAAAGAGAATCACTCCGGAATATGAGGCAAAGCCTATTGCGATACCAATAACAAAAGAATGTTCTACGCTCACAAATCCTGATGCCGGTGTAATTCCTGCCAGACCTGCAATCGCACCATTCACGGCAGCCACAACAGAAGGCTTGCCTGTTCTCATCCAAGACATTCCTACCCATATTAATGCGGAAACTGAAGAAGCCATGTGTGTGACAATGACTGTGTTTCCAGCTAGTGAACCAGAGGCTAATGCACTGCCGGCATTAAATCCAAACCAACCCAACCAAAGCAGTGCTGACCCTGTAACGGCCAAAGGTATGCTATGGGGAACTTCAATTGCTGGGCCAAAGAATCTTCTGCGACCAAGTACCATTGCTGCCGCAAGTGCACCCATTCCAACACTCGTATGAATAACTATGCCACCGGCAAAGTCGACTGCACCAAGTTTTCCCAACCAACCGCCGCCCCATATCCAGTGCACTAGCGGGTAATAGATAAACATGGACCACAAAGCTATGAATAGGAGAAATGCATTAAATTTCATTCGTTCTGCAATCGTACCCGTCAGAAGTAAGGGTGTAATTGCAGCAAACATTAATTGGAATTTTACAAATAATACTCCGGGAATTGTTGGTGCATAAGGAAGTGCCTGGTGCCATGGAACGCCTCTTAGGAATACCCAATCCAGGTTACCAATAAAACCGGTTATATCAGGACCAAATGCCAGGCTAAAACCGAAGATAAACCACATGACACTCAGTAAGGCTAATCCCGTGAAGATTTGCATAAATACCGATACAGCATTTTTCTTTCTCAATAAACCAGATTCGAATAGACCAAGAGCAGGTATCATTAAAAGTACTAAACTTCCTGCTACAAGCATCCATGCTGTATCACCCGTATCTATTACTTTATCTATTGGCATAGCACTCCTGAATCTCTATAATAACCGAACTAGATTTCCATCTGATTACCATATGCTGGTCAAAATTTGAAACCATTATTTGCGGAACATCTTTCAGGATTATCAAATGCTAAAAATTGAAGCACTACTTGTAACCAACTGTGTCATGGCAATAAGTGAAGCATTAAGAGATATAGAGGTCGGTGGCATGACGGTTGGTAAGGTACGAGGAAGAGGTAAGCACAAACCAGCTAAACTTCATGCTGCAAAAGGAAGTGAACTATTCCAACCTCAGTTCAGTGACAGATACATCATCACAATAGTCATTCCAACGAGGAAGGAAGCTGATGTGCTTCACATCCTTAAAACAAAAGGAACCGGTGGAAAGGTCTTTGTGTCGCCAGTATCACGTGCTATAGACATTACAACTGGTAAAGAAGGGGAAGAAACAATCTAACTAAAATTCTTGGGAATTATCTCCATGAACAATTGCTATATGTTTTAGCTGCTTCGCAACTCTGCCAGGCCTCATCCTTCCTCAAATCATGCCTTTCCTGACAAGCGATTTTCGCTATCTGACAGACGGCCCAGCAACCCAGGGCTTGCTCGTCTCGCCTTTTTCGCTTTTCTCGCCGCACCATTCACAACTGATTGGCTGACCCCTTTGAATCAGCCGGCTTCTCTGCCGGCGTAGTCGCGGCATTGATCTGCTCTTCTGCGTCTTTGATCGAGGCCTGAAAGTCCTGCTCGACCATCTTCACTTCCTGCTGGATCATGTTGAGTTCCGGCTCCACCGACTTCCGCAAATCTTCCGCCGCCGCCTTGAACCCCTTGATCGCTTTCCCGACCTGGCGACCGACTTCAGGTAGCTGCTTGGGGCCGAACAACAAGAAGGCAATCACCAAAATAATGAGAATTTCGCCGGCGCCCAATCCGAACATTTTGTAAGTCCGTGAAACGTGAAACGTCAGGCGTGAGGCGAATGACCGATTCACCTGACTCCTTACCCCTCACCCCTTACGTCCTCCTCTTAGCCTTATTTGACCCGCTCTGCTGATTGAACCGGTGCCGTAGCCGGCGGGACCGCCTGCGCTTGCGCGATCTGCGACGGCGGCGCTTCAGGCGCATCGGACGGAGGAGGCGTCACATCAATGGCATCGGCCTCGTTGACGCTCTTCTTGAATCCTTTAATGGCCTTCCCGAGCCCCTCACCCAACTGCGGAATCTTGCCGGCGCCGAAAATGATCAAGACAATGATCAGAATCAGCACTAATTCCATCCATCCGAACGATCCAAACATCAATCACTCGCTTTCGTTTTTTGTCCCAAACCCAAGCCCACTCGCCCTGCGGCGTTAGACCAATCGAAAGGTCGGGGCCTTCCTCATACGTGGGAAGGCTATAGAAGAACAAGGACTTAGTCAAGCAGAAATTCAGCAATCGGGGCGCTTGGCTCTGGAAGAATCAGCGAGGTCGGACGAAGGAGTGAAAGTAATCCACAGGGCTCGGTGGTGCGCTCAAGGCAATCATGAACGACTGGGGATCGTAGTCGATGTCTTCGAGGTCCTTCGAGGCCACCGCCAGCTCTTCCTCTGTAAGATAGGCGACGGTGTCCGGAATGCCCGTCGGCGTGAGCGAGCGCACAAGGGCCTGAAGCGCTTCACGCTCCTCCGGCGGCATCTCCAACGGAATGGGGAAGTCCAGATGGCGCGCATAGGGGCTCCGATAGGTCTCGTTTAATGCGCGGAGGGTCTTGAGCATCAAGCGATCCTGTTCCCACGGCGCCATTCTCGTATCGGCGGAAGGATGGGTGGCGATGAGATCCATAAGAGTCAAGACATTGGTCCCCAAGCTACGCCCCACGAACTCACGCTGGCTTTCTATTGTCATCGTGCCTGACTCCAACTGCTTAGCGACCGCTTCGGCTAACGCAAAGTTGACCATGAAACTCTGTTGCCCGCCAAATTGGCCATAGCAGGGCTTCTCCGGATCGTTCAGCACGTTCATATCTGCTGTACCCGCGTCGAAACTGCTGAACCCGATCGCCTCGGGAGCCAACAGGCGTTTGGCTTCCTTGATCGTGGCATAGGCCCCCAGATTGACGGGAACCAGCACTTGCTCATCGATACGTTTGAGGAAATCCGTGATCGTCTTCCGGTAAGGAGCCTCTTTCCATTCGACCGTCCGATATTCACGCTCCCACACCAGGTCGTCGAGGAAGGAGGGAAAGCCCTTGAGCGCTTCCATATCCATAGCCGCAAACGCCCGAACAAAGGCCGCCCAGTCAGGAATTCTCGCATGCAAGGCTTCGCTCAAGTTCGGTCGCAGAAACTCTTCTTCAATGTCGTTTGCCTGGCGCGACATCAATTTCGTCGGGAGATCATTCCACAGTTCGTTACAGATGATGCGATCCACGCTGCCATCCGCCACTCCTTCGAGCCGGTCCACGGTCCCTCGATGCGTCTCGACCCGGTCGCGGTGGGACGAGAGTTCCGGGTGAGCCAGGGCTGCATCGAGCACCGCTTGTTCCCAATCGACCAACACATATCGGATGCGGGGATAGACCACTCCATCCTTGTCAAGGACCTTGAGATGACTCAAGAAGCAGGCGGCGAGATTGCCGTTGCCGGGGCCCCATTCCATTACCGTGAGGGGCGACGCAGGGGATAGGGGGATAGCCGGGGTATCGGTGGAACCGGATTCTGTGCCACCCTTATGTCCCGTTACCCCTTTACCCCGTGACTTCTCACGCTTCACGACTTTTTCGAAGTAGTCCGCCGCGAGAGCATGGGCGAGCCGATAGTCGGCTGAGGCAAACGTCTGGTAGAAGCTGCGGATCTGATCGCCCCGGAAGCGGTAGAAAAGCGTATTGATGTGGACTTGCCACTGATCGACCGGCTTATAGTCGCCGATGAGCAGAGGTAAGGCGTTCGCGTCCTGCAACATAAATAAATCCAGGCTAGGAATTAGCGAGACGTGCGAGAGAGGCGAGACTCGCCTGCTTCCTGAGTTTCACAAGTCGCGCTTATCCCGCGCGTCCCGCTCCTTCTTGCTTCCAGCTTCAAGGAGCGCGGATTCTAGCAGGTGACGGGAAACAGCCGCAACGGGATTTCCTGCAGCTGTCAGCGATCAGCTTCCCATATCCTTGACAGCCCCAGCCGGTCGGTGTACCAAGAAGCTATGGCGAGAGGCGCGAGACGAACGGGGCGCAGAGCGGTCGCAGTGGTCATTGTCATCGCGCTGTCGGCGCTGCCGACACTTCAGGCAGCGGAGCTGCCGATCACCAAGAATTCCCCCATCTCTGATTTTCAGAACCGCCCCCAAGACGTCACCCCCTACGACTTCGACGCTCCACCGCAAGGCCTCTTCCACACCATTACGACGGCGGAAGGATTCGATGAGGAACTTGGCTTTCATCGTACGCACGAAATCGTGCCTGTGAAACCGACCGACCGGTTCCGTCCCGATACCCAGGCAGTCTTCATTGTGTTCCACCTCCACCAGCATTATCAGGGGTTCCAGGTGTTCGGACGATGCTTCCCGGAAGCGGTAGTCGGCCTCGACCCCACTGTGGTGATCGGACAAGATGCCATGCACATTGCGCTGGAAGACGAAAGCGGCTACCTCACGCTCTCCCCTCCACAGGACGCATGGAAACCCGGCCGATACAAAGTGGAAATTCACGTGGGAGAACAGGTCAATGAAATGAGTCTGATGGGCACGATGCGCTTCACCATCGTGGCAGGGGACATGATGGGTGATCGGTGATGGATGATGAGGAAAGACCAATTAATCCCCCGCCATCGCTGTTCACCCATCACTGATCGCTTCCGTCGTTTGACGCTCCATCCGGCATTCGGTAGAATGCCCGCGTGAGTGTGTGGTTCCCCTTCTCCGTCAGGAATGTCTACCCCGCATGACCGTGCCATCCCATCCATGGGCTTCCGTCATCGTCCCCATCAAGGATGAGCGAGACAATCTCGTTCCACTGCTTGAGGGGCTCCTGACCGTCATGACTTCACATGCGGCCTCGCAGACTCGGCCGTTCGAAATCATCTTCGTGGACGATGGCAGCAGCGACGGCAGTAGTGCGGATCTGGATCGCCTGGCGACACAGCACCAGCAGGTGCGGGTCTTCCACCTCGACCGAAACTACGGCAAGACCTGCGCGCTCGACGCGGGATTCAAGCAGTCTTCCGGTGACATCATCATTCAAATCGACGGCGATCTTCAACAGGACAGCGCAGACATTTTGAAACTCCTCCCCTATACTGCCACCTACGATCTCGTGTGCGGATGGAGGCAACAGCGGCAGGATGGCCTGGTGAAAAAAGTGTCGTCCCGAATCGCCAACCGTGTGCGGAACTTCTTTACCCACGACGGCGTCCACGACACGGGCTGCCCGCTCAAGATATTTCGAAGGCCCGTGCTGGAGCGACTGCGCCTCTTCGAAGGCATGCACCGGTTCTTTCCCGCGCTCGCGCTGATGCATGGGTTCACGGTTACGGAGGTGCCGGTCCGGCATTACCCGCGCATTCACGGCGTCTCCAAGTATGGTATGGGCAACCGATTATTCAAATCGCTCTATGATTTGATTGCCGTGCGGTGGATGCAAACCAGAGTGCTGCGGTATACATTCCGCGACAAGTGACGAGCGAGAAGAGCGAAAGATGCGCGACAAGCAAGGCTCCATGGACCGTGAGAATCGGCTACCTTGCGCGTCCCGCGCTTCGCGCACGTCTCGCCCGTCGCGCATGACGGTTCCATCATGAGTATCGAAACCATCTGGCTCGCCATCGGATTTCTCGGCCAAGGGCTGTTTTTCGGCCGCTGGGTGGTCCAATGGATTGCCTCTGAAAAAAAGACGGCGAGTCAGGTCCCGCTCTCGTTTTGGTACATGAGTCTGATCGGCGGGCTCATCACGCTGGCCTATGCGATCTATCGAGAAGATCCCGTCTTCATCGCCGGACAGAGCATCGGATCTATCGTCTATATTCGCAACCTGATGCTGATTTCTCGCGCGAGCCAGGCGAAAGATCTCGCCGGCCCATCCTCTCCACAATCATGACTGCCCGGGGTTCGGCACGCTCATCTGATTCAGTCATCACACGATTCTAACGCCTCTATGACCACGACCGGCCGCTCGCACCACGCCCTGCTCCTCCTCGCGCTCCTGGCGCTGTCGGGACTGTTGTTCTTCTTGGGGCTCGGCGACATGGGCCTGACCGACCGTGACGAGGGACGGAATGCCGAAGCCGGGCGCGAGATGTTCGAGTCGGGGGATCGCCTGACACCGACGTTCAATGGTGAGCTACGCGTCGCGAAACCGGTCTTTCTCTATTGGCTGATGGATCAGTCGTATCGCCTGTTCGGTGTCAACGAGTTCGCCGCACGATTCCCCTCAGCCCTCTTCGGCGTAGGCTTGATCCTCATCCAGTACCTCTTTCTCATGCACCAGCGCGATCGAACCGTCGCACTCTTCGGCGGCTTGATGCTCTTGCTCAACCTGGAAATCCTTGGACTCGGACGCATGGCGCTGACCGACAGTGTCTTGATTTTTTTCACCACGGCATCGCTGTACGGATTCTGGCTGGGACTGCATGGAGAAGGCGGCGTACGCCGATGGATCTGGATGTTTTATATCGGTATGGCTCTCGCCACGCTGACGAAGGGACCGGTCGGGTTCGCCGTGCCCCTCATCGCTGCGGCACTCTACCTCACCTGGACGCGCCGGTGGCGGGACTATTGGGAGAAGGGGGTTCCCCTTGGAGGCATGCTGCTGTTCATTCTGCTCGCCGCCCCCTGGTATGCGGCCATGTTCCTCGTGCATGGCGACGCCTATGCCACAGGCGCAAAGGTCCATACGATCGGCCGATTCCTGAGTCCGATGGAAGGACACAACGGCACCATCTTCTTCTATCTCCCAGTCCTGCTCTTAGGCTTTTTTCCATGGAGCGCGCTGCTTCCTGTCCCACTCTATCGAACGCTCAAATATTGGTACCTCCTACGTCGTGCACGCAGTCAGCTAGATCCCACAGGGACGTCTGAACTCGACCTCTTTGCGGCATTATGGATGGTGGGCGTCTTCGTCTTTTTCACGGCCTCTTCGACCCGCCTGCCCCACTATATCGGTCCGTTGTTTCCCGCCGCCGCTCTATTGACAGCCTCGTACTGGTCGCGGTGCCTGCAAGACCCGACCACGAAAGGGATTCGAGGCTCCATTCACCTCATGATGGGACTGGGGTATCTCTTGGCAATAGGCTTTGCCTGCCTCCCCACGCTCTACGCAACCTACTCCTCCAAGATGGTGCGGGATTTCCCCTTAGCCGGACAGGTGGATCTCGGCAGTGGTCCCTATCTGGCAGCGGCTGTGTTGTTACTCGGAATAACATTAGTGGGATATCTTGGGTTGAACGACGAACGGCGCGGAGGAGCGTTCTGGGCGGCAGGAGCAACCTTGGCCGGTCTGGTTCTGATCGTCATCGTAATCGCGACCCCACACATCAACCGATATGTGATCGCGCCCCCGCAGGAACTTGCCTATGCCGCGGGACTGAACCTGAGGCCTCAGGATCAATTCATCGCCTATGGAACCACGAGATCATCGTCCGTATTTTACGCAAGACGCAAGACGCTCTTAGTGCCCTTTGGTGAAGAGGACAAGATACGGGCGGCCCTGAAAGAGCCAAAGAGAGTGATGATTCTGCTACCGGAGAGCGCGCAGTCGAAGTTGCCGGCGGAGGCGAACGGGCTGGTCCCCATTCTCAAACGCTACGGCTACATACTGCTGGCCAACCAGCCGATGGTGACGATTCCAGAAGGTGCAGCCCCGCCACCTCAGCCCACCATTTTGGGCCACTGATTGAACGGTTGGTCTGGTCTATCTGGTCTGTCTTGTTTGTCTGGTTGAACCAGATGAACCAGACAGACCAGACTACATCGGCACGATGCCTTTTAGAGCATAGCTCGCCACTAATACCAACAATATGGCCGCGACGAACAGACCCTCCGCCATGGCCGCCCATAACCCCACATGACCCTCCGCCATGGACTCGGGCTGACCAGGGAGACCATCCAGCCAATGTGCAGCACAGACGAGCAGCACGATGATCGTGACAAACAGAGAGCCAGTCGTCATCCCTAACCCCAGTCCCACGAGCCCGCGAGTCAGCGGTCCGGACAGCCAGGCCGGGCACCATGACGACTGCACCATCCACAAGATATGGCCCACGAGTCCCGCCAGGGTGAGCATCACGCCGCCCCACAGGAGCTGTTGAAACGGCCAGGCCTCAGACGGGAGATGCACGATCGTCCAGACGAGCCCGAGCGTCGCCACAAAAAATGGTGTCATCCGACAGACAGCCATGCCAGCCGATGAGCGCCATTCACGCCAGGGATGGACTGCCATCACTCCCATGACACAGCCGAGGGCCGCTCCTGCAGCCACGTCGGTCAGATAATGAGACCCGCGGAGAATCCGGCTGGCGGCAATGGCCACTGCCGCAGCGAGAATGGGCCATCTCGCTCGTGGGAACTTTGTGGCCAGCACGGTTGCGACCGCGATCGCTGCCGCCGCATGCCCGGACGGAAACGAGTCCCATCCGCTCCCGCCGGCTGGGGAGAACTCCAGGTTGCCGGCATGCATGAACTTGGGACGGGGGCGGCCAATGGCATGTTTCAAAATATTGGCGCTCAACGCGACGAGACCGTGCGCGATGAGACTCTGCCGGCCGGCGTCTTTCCACTGCGGATGTTTCAATCCATACCCGACCGCCAGCAGCACGAGGCTCAGGATCACCAGAGACTCCCCCTTGCCGAGGCGGTCACCGATATCGCTGAACTGAACCAGCCAGGGATTGGGCACAGAACCGACCGGGGGAGAGAGGGAGCGGACGAACCTGGTCAGCGGCACATCCCACTCAAACAGCCCCACGAACGCAAGGATGAGCGCACAGACGGAGAGGAGGACGGCTGCAACAGGCGTGAATCGTGAACCATAAATCGTGAATCGCGGGAGAGCCATGAGAATCGGTCTACACGTTCAACGATTAACGGCTTTAGGGAACCCAGTCGGCGAGAAAGACATTGAACTCACCAGGCACCTTGGTCTGGCGATCCGACACCCAGACCAGGCTGGTGCCATCCGGCGAGAACATGGGGAAACTGTTGAATTGTCCATCGAACGTGAGCCGCTCGAGGCCTTGGCCGTCCTCACCGATCGCGTAGAGATGAAAACTCGGTCGGCCTCCTTCGCCTTTCGTTTCAATATTCGAAGAGAAGATGACCCTCTTGCCATCGGGAAAATAGAAAGGCGAAAAATTCGAGGCGCCGTTCGACGTGACCGGTCGCTGGCCGCTTCCATCCGCATTCATCATGAAAATTTCAAGTTGCCCCGGCTCTACCAGCCGCTGGTTGAGCAAGTCCTGATACTTGTCAATCTCCGCCTGATCGGTGGGATGCGACGCCCGGTAGACAATGCGCTTGCTGTCAGGCGAGAAGAACGCCCCGCCGTCGTAGCCGATCTCGTTCGTCAGCCGCCGAGGCTTCGAACCATCGAGATTCATGGCATAGAGATCCAAGTCCCCGTCTTTGACGGACGTCCAGACAATCGTCTTGCCGTCCGGCGACACGGTTGCTTCCGCATCATAGCCCGGCGTGGAGGTCAGCCGCTGCATCTCCTGTCCATCAATACGTACGGCATAGAGATCGTAGTCGTCCAGGGCCCAGCGGTAGGCCCCGTCCCGCTTCGGCTTCGGCGGACAGTTCGGCCCCGACGCATGGGTCGACGAGTAGAGCACGCGGCGATCGCCCGGGAAAAAGTATCCGCACGTCGTGGCGCCCGTGCCGGTACTCACCAATCGAACGGTGTCACTTTCCAGATCCATCACGTACATCTGATAACAACCCAGACCGGCGTCGGCTGGTTTGAGCGTGGCCGCGTATGTATCTTTCATCCAATTATTCGTGGATTGGAAAATCAATTTGTTCCCGCTGAAAGAAAAGTAGGCTTCGGCATTCTTTCCGCCCACCGTCAGCTGGCGAATATTCTTCAGATGCCGCTCAGCCTGGTGCGCGGGAACCGCTCGAGCCTTCGAGGCAAGGCCTTCTGCCTGTCCCGTCTGCTCACCCAGCAACAGACAGACGAGTCCGATCATGCACCACTTACCGAATGGGATTGCTTGCATCGAGACGCACCTCCGTACGATCGTTCGCGGGTGGCCACTCCCCGCGGGCGACCACCGCTCCATCCTTAAACAACAGGAAACTATTCCATCCGTAAAAGAAGAGCAGCCGCGCCATTTTCGCCACGGCCTGCGGCGTGGCAGCATACAGCACCGTCACGACGCTGCCTGGACGGTCGACCCGGTGGCAACTGACCAGGAAGGCCAGCCCCGGCCCTTCGTGCGCCGTCCTCATCACCGTGACACCCTTGTCGTTCAGGGTCGCGCGCTCACCGCAGTGCCTGGCCAGGATCGATTGGATACCCGAACGGGATTCCGGACTGCCCAATACTAACACCGAACCTTCCTGAGGCAACAGCCCATCCTGAGCCAGCGAGGCGATCACAGTCCGGTCGTCGATCGGTTTTTGCTGCTCCTGGGCTTCGATGCGCGTGACCACGTCCCGAAACGGCGAGGGATGGTCCGGCTCATCCGTATACGCCGTCAGCACCGATCGCCGCCGATCGGTGACATAGTGGGTGAGCACCGGCGGCAACGATTGCCGGGCAATCCGTCGGACGGTCATGAACTCGGGATCGAGATCGATCGAGATCGGTCGCGTGGGCAAGGTAACGGAGATCGTCTCGCGTAACGAATGCAGCGGCACAGTCAGAACCTGCTCACGATCGCCCTCCATGCGAATTAGCAGCTGAAGGGGAAGGCGAAAGGGCTTGTTGGATTGGACGATCGTGGCCTCCAGCTGAAAGGCCTGCGTCGGCTCCCCCGCTACCGGACGGGCGACGGCCTCCGACAACGACAGCACCGGCGCCCCATCCTGTTCCACCCATTGCGCGAAAAACCATCGGAGATCCTGGCGGCTCTCTTCTGCAAAGACCAGCTCAAGATCGCGCCATTCCGCATGCCTGCCACGATACTGCGCCACCAAGATCTTCAGGGCCCGCCAGAATGTCTCGTCTCCCACCTCCTGGC
The DNA here is from genome assembly GCA_003135435.1 of Nitrospira sp. Taxonomy (GTDB): domain Bacteria; phylum Nitrospirota; class Nitrospiria; order Nitrospirales; family Nitrospiraceae; genus Palsa-1315. The sequence continues at coordinate 23,903 of PLBR01000149.1, forward strand.
GCAGGAGGTGAAACAGCATGGCGGCTTTTTGATAGCCGATGGCATTGTCATGCTCATCCTGTTTTTGCGTGAATTGCGCGACTGGATAGTCCCGCTCCGGCGTCACGTGGAGATTGTAGCCCTGCACCATCAGACGGCGTTGGTCCCGCGCCTGCGCGTGATCTCCCATCAGTTCAAGCCAGTAATAATTGGCCAGATAGGTCGTTAAGCCTTCCACCCAATTCCCGCGCTCGGCGCGATTGAAGACCGCGTTGCCGATCCACGAATGGACGATCTCGTGACCGAGCGCGTAGGGTTGCACATAATGCCGCTTGATGACACCGCTCCCCAGCAGGGTGAATGAGGGCATACCGAGCCCGCTCGCAAAGAAATTCTCCACCACGGCGAACTTCTCGAACGGATAGGGGCCCAGCAGAGGGATATAAACGTCCAGGTAGCGCGCGGTGGCATCGAGATATTCCTCGGCCAGATGCGCATCATCGGGAAAGAGATAGGTCGAGAGCTGAATCCTCTGACCGGTCTTGGCTGTCCAGTCGCGAAACGATGTGACAAATGTATTCGCCACGAGCGTGACGGCCTCGCTCGGCTGCGTCACGGCCCATTCCGTCATCACCATTTTATCGTTGCGGCAGAGCCCAACGGGACAGGTACGCGACTCACCGGCCTTTCCTTGGGTCACGACGGTCCACCCCGTTGGCACGGCGACCAGCAGCGCGTAGGTGCTGAGTGATTCCGGGACATCCGGATACCAGTGGCTCTCGCTGCTCACATAGACGCCTTCCGGCCCGATATGGCCGGCAGTCTCACTGGGTGTCACAAATCGAAGATGGCGCGGATCGCGCGGCGGATCGTTGATCACGCCATGGTAGTACACATCCAGCGTCACCAGTCCGGCAGCCACGACCTGCGAGGGAATGCTGACCTCCTGGACCGACTCCGGCGCAGAACCATGCTCAAGTTCAAACGGCACATCGTGAATCGAGACTTCCGTCCCGGCCGATTCTTGCACGAGTGCAATGTGGTCGATCTGAAGCGTGGGGGCGAGGGAGAAACGAATCGGAGTCTGCGGCTGCGGCACCTCCAGGGTCAGCCGGTCCTTTGCAATGAGTGCATGTTGCTCGGGGACGATCTGTACGAACAGATCGTGATGCCGAATGACGACTCGCGGCAGGACCGGGTCGGCTGCGCAGGCTATACCGAGAGCCCCGTGGCTGAGGAGCGCGAGGAGGAAGAGACAGGGGAAAGAAACAATCCTGCTTCTGATTGGCATCGGAAGGGTTTTAGCATTCGCGGCAGACGAGCACAAGCTGGATGGACGTCAGCAATTGCTCCAAGTCGATCGGCTTCCCGATGACTTCTTGCGGCCCCACGGCCCAGGCTTGATCGAGGCGCTCTTCATCGTGACTCCCGGTGATGATGATCACCCCTCCGGTATATTCGCGTTGGCGGAGTTGCCGGAGCACCTCGACGCCGTCCATGCCGGGCATGAGCAGATCGAGAAGGATCAGGTCAGGCGGCGCTTGCTCCACCATCGAGAGGGCCTCATTGCCGTCTTTCACGCCGAGGGCCCGATAGCCGCGGAGACTGAGAAACTGGACGAGCAAGTCGCGGACCAACGGCTCGTCATCGACGACGAGAATCGTTTCCCCCGTATCGGCCACGGCTGCGCTGCCCGCCACCGGCAGGGCGGGAACGGATTTAGCCGGAAGCTGCACCACTCGATTGACGCATTCGACCAGCACATCAAGCGACAGCCCCTTTCGGATAAAATCGGTGACGCGCAACCCCCGCGCTTGATTTTCCTGTTCCTCGGTTGCTCCGCCGCCCAGGATGATCACCGGCGCATGGGGATCGTACGCACGGATTTCCTTGAGGACGGTCAGCCCATCCATTTCTGGCATGCGAAGATCAAGAATAGTGACGCGCGGGGCCTGCTGGCGAAAGAGGGCCAGACCTGCGATCCCGCTCGTCGCCCACAGCACCTGATACCCATGCCTGGTGAAGACGGACTGGATCAGCTCGCAGTTCATGCGATCGTCGTCGATAACCAGAATTTTAATCATACTTTAGCCTCACAGGCAGAAATGCGTAGCGCGTCGCGTTTAGCAGGATGCCAGAATTTGCAAATTCAGCCTAACACAGGTGATGCCGGCTGAGAACAAAAATGACGGGACCTCACAGGGGCTATGCAGGATAGCCATGCGGGACGGGCGAAGGTTCGCGGTTCACAGTTCGAGGTTTTAGGAACTTCGAACCCGGAACTTCGAACTTCGGATCGCGCTTATGACGCTGAAGGACTGTTTCAGCATCCTGCTAGGCGGAGGGCTGCGCCGATGTCCCGAGAAGCGCGTCCACAAAGGCTCCGCTCTGAAAATCCTGCAGGTCTTCAACCGACTCCCCGACTCCGATCAGCCTCACGGGCAATTTCAATTCCTCGGCGATCGCGACGACGATCCCTCCGCGAGCGGTGCCGTCGAGCTTCGTCAAGACCAAGCCGGTGACGCCGACCACCTGATGGAATTGACGGGCTTGGGAGAGCGCGTTTTGCCCGACCGTGGCGTCCAGCACGAGGAGCACTTCGTGCGGGGCACCAGGGCATTCCTGTCCGATGACGCGCGTGATCTTGCGGAGCTCGTCCATGAGATTCGATTTCGTGTGCAGCCGGCCGGCCGTATCAATCAACACCACGTCCACCTGCCGTGCTTTCGCAGCGGCGATCCCGTCAAATGCGACGGCAGCTGGATCGGCTCCATAGCGGTGACGAATCACGTCGACGCCGACTCGGTCTGCCCAGACTTGCAGCTGATCGATCGCCGCCGCGCGAAAGGTATCGGCTGCCACCAGCAACGGCACCTTCCCTGCCTGCACCAGCCGTTGCGCGATCTTGGCAATCGTGGTGGTCTTACCCACACCGTTTACCCCCACTGCCAGGATGACGAACGGCTTGGGGCCTTTCGCGAGCAGGGACTCCAACGATAGCCCTTGCACGGGCGTCAGCACCTCGAGCAGGGTGTCCCGCAATACCGCATGCACCCGACCGGGCTGTGAGGCATCGGTCCCTTGAAGCTGTTTCTTGAGGCGCTCCATCACGCGATCCACGACCCGGGCACCGAGATCGGAAGCAATCAGCGCTTCTTCGAATTCCTCCAAGAGGGCAGGATCCGCCGCACGGCCAAGCAGCCGATCCAAGGACCCGCGAACGACATCGCGTGTTTTGGTGAGCCCGTCACTCAGCCGCTGCAGCCATCCCATAGATCTACTCGTGATGCGTGCTGTGTGATGCGTGACATGTTCGATTCATTCGTTTCGGCAACGACCCGAGCGACCGCAAAATCATCCGTTCCCGTCGATGCATCCGGCGCGCTTCTTTTTCACTCCGCTCATGATCGTAACCGCAGAGATGCAGAATCCCATGGATCAACAGCACCGTCAGCTCCTCGTCCAGCGATCGTTGGCCCTGTTTCGCTTGGCGGGCTGCCGTCGGCACGGCAATCACCACGTCACCCAGCATATCCGGCGTGAGGCGTGAGGCGTGAGGCGTGAAGGCTTCCCGCACGGCAAAGGCCAGCACGTCGGTCGTGCGATCCTTGCCCCGATACTTACGATTGAGACCCCGCATCCGCTGATCGCCCACGAACATGATGCCCAGCTCCGCCGACGCTTCCCCGATATCGGAAAGAATCGCCCGCGCCAATCGATCAAGGCGTGCCTGGTCAAACCTTACACGTCGAACCTGACTCTGTATATGGACCGGCATTGTAACTACTCAGGTGTTCAGACTGAAGGCTGAAGGCTATAAATGATCTGGCAAGGCACGAACCAAACCATTCAAAACCTTCTCGGTTTCTACGACCTTGGGTTCAAGCAACGATGAATCCTCGTTGCGCAAGAAGCCCACACGCTTCGGCAAATTTAATTGATAGTGTAGTTCGCTCCATGACCCGAAGGCTATATTGAGAAATCTGTGATAGTCTGCCTCACTGTCACAAGCGCACCCTCCACGATGTTAGAAGGAACTGACACTGCTGCCCGCCATATGTAAGACGTCAGTCCAAACAACTCTTCTTTCGGAAACCCTGCGGTTACCCGATAAACCAACATGGCTACTTCATCAGCCAACTCAAATGCCCGAAGCTTTGTGTGGTCACGCATGATTGGCCCCTAAAACCCTTCAGTCTATCTACCTGAATAGTTACTCTGAATTAATGCGACTGTCCCCAAGGGTCCGTGAGCGGTGAGGAAGGGGTGGCAGGCTTCGGCTGCTTATTATGCGGCACCGGCGACGGTCGACGTCCCGCCGCGCCGGATGACGATCCGGAAGACTGAGTGGGGTTCTGATGCTGATCGTAAGCCTTGATAATGTCCTGCACCAACTTGTGACGGACCACGTCGCGCTCGTCGAAGTAGACGAATTCGATGCCCTCGACGTCGCGCAGAATCTCCCGCACCTCGATCAGGCCGGAGACCCGTTCGGGGGGCAGATCCACCTGGGTGATATCGCCGGTGACGACCACCTTGGAATGGAACCCGAGCCGCGTGAGGAACATTTTCATTTGCTCCGCCGTGGCGTTCTGCGCTTCGTCGAGAATGACGAACGAATCGTTCAACGTGCGACCGCGCATAAAACCGAGTGGCGCGATCTCGATGTCGCCCCGCTCGATCGCACGCGCAGCCCGTTCCATATCCATCATGTCGAACAGGGCGTCGTACAGGGGGCGGAGATAGGGATTCACTTTGGCATACATATCGCCGGGTAAAAAGCCGATCTTCTCGCCCGCTTCAACAGCCGGCCGCGCGAGAATGATGCGGCTCACTTCTTTCTTCATCAACGCGCTCACCGCCATCGCCATCGCCAGATAGGTCTTACCTGTTCCGGCCGGACCGATTCCAATTACGATGTCGTGCGTCTCGATGGCTTCGATATAGGCTTTTTGCGTCGGCGTCTTTGGCGCGACGAAACGTTTCTTTGTGACGATGGCTGCGGAACTGGACAGTAATTCCTTGATCGGTGTCTCGGGACTCTGCCGGAGCGCGTTCAAGGCGTGGGTAATGTCGTCTGGCTGGAGGACCATCCCGTCGTTGGCAAGGGTGGCGAGTTCTGTGAGGACGCGTTCCGCATGGCGAGTGGCGTCTGGCGTACCGTCGAGGGTGAGTTCTTCGCCGCGCGCCGAGAGACGCACACCGAGGTCTTCTTCGATCAGCTTGAGGTGCCGGTCGTGGTGACCGAACAGAACGGCGGTATTGGTGCCTTCTCTGAGTTTAAGTTTACGCACAAGCGCTAAGGCGTTCTCCCTCCCTGTAGCGATAGTGGGGTGATTCTAGCAAACCGAAGAAAGGTGTGACAAGCAGACAGTCGAATCAGCGCGCGGCGCGTCGTCAAGACCCTTCGCGCTTGGCGGTCACGGCATTACCGAGAGTCACGTTGAATTCCTGCGAGGCCCATCCTTGATGGTCATCCTTGACCAAGACTTTTACCCGATAAACTCCCGCCGAAGCGGCAGGAACTTCCCATTGAACCCGTCCCGTTTTTTCATCGATGGTCATACCGGGCGGAGCCGATTCGAGCGCGAAGGTAAAGGGATCATTTTCGGGATCCACCGCCGATGCGACGTAGCCGAATTGTCCCTTCTCCAGAATTCCCTGAGCGGATGAGGTGAATTTGGGAGGACTATTGGCCAAAGTCAGCAGCTCCGACAGCTGTTCCTTACCATGACTGCCACGGTCATGAGGTGTTACAGAGACGGCAATGGTATCGCCTCGCGAGAAACCGGTGGTGTCCAGCGTTCCCTGTTCGCCCTCTACGACCAATTGATTATTGTGGGACCACCGGTACGTATAGCGGACGTCGTCTCGNNCCATCCATATCGCCGCCATCCACTGTCGCGACGAGTCGATCTCCAACCTTGGCGCCACTGGGCTGAATGGTCAGGGCGCGGATGGCCGGCGGCGTATTGCCGACAACAACCGACCCGCTACGAACAGGCGGACCCGAAACCTTCCCGTCGTGAGGAATCACTTCGACGGCCACGCGATCCCCGCGGCTCAGACGTTCGGGATGAAACGTGGACGAGACCTCTTCGGGCCTCAGCTCGTCGTTGACAATCCACTTGAAGGTGAACGTCAAAGCATCTCTGTCCAAGTCTTCGGCTTCAACCGTCGCCGTCACCACCCCTTCCCGAACGATAGGAATAGGGGCAAGGGTGACCGAGCGGATGACTGGGGGATGGTTGGGCCCGGCGGTGCCAGATCCCGTCGCGTCCGTCTGGGACGAATCGAGACTGCATCCCATCAGTCCCAGAACGGCAAGAGATACGATCCCGATGGAGACGTGTTTGACCTGCGCAAGTTCCTTCGACATGAGGCCCTTCACCCTCTGCGCCCCACCGAACAGGCGACGCGCAGAGGTCTGTGTTTCCCGAATCAATCCCGCCGATTGATCCATGAGAGGAAATGACTCAGGACGGACGTCGCCGTGCCGGTATTCACGCAGTTAATGGCTCCGGTGCTGGATTGCGAACAGCCCTTGATACCGGTGGTGCTGCCGCCTCCAGTCGTGCCATCACCTTGGGCTCCCAGGTGGACGGCCACCGTTGTCGCCAACCCCTCGCCCAGGCTCGTCTTACTGTTGATATTCTGACCCGTCATCCCCATGATGGGCGACGAGTAGGCGCCGCCGGTGACGTAATACAATCCATAGAGATTACTGCTTCCTGCCGCGACGCAGACGTCGCCGCTCGGCGTGAAGGTCGGGAAGAACACAATCCCTCCCAGTACAACTGGGTTGGCCACGGACCGCTCGCTTGGGAGGCCGCCGCCCGGAACCGTCAATTTGGCAAACCAACCTTTTTTACTTTGCACAAGCGACATGAGCGACGCATACGTCCCGCCGGCCGCCATTGCGGGCACGCTCGTCACCTGCTGATTCACGCCCGTGCCAGTACAGGTTCCGGACCCCAATTGGCAGATGGTCGCCGTCGACATATCGATCAGCTCGTTGCTGAGCGTGGAGCTCAGACGACAGCCGGCGATCGTGGCATCGACACACCCACCGGAGCCTTGCATGACAGAGTCTTTGATGCCCACCAGATATTGGACCGAGGTATCGATCTTATCTCCCGTTCCGCTGATTTGAGTATAGTATCGGCCGGTTCCTGCAAAGACCCACGTATTGCCTGTCTGGTCGGTCGCCACGCCAACAGCGGCAGGCACCGGTCCCAACGTCTTGGTCGTCCCCCCTCCATCCAGAAATTGATACAGGATCTCGGAGGGCGCTTGAACGCCGACCGTACCCGAAGGCACACCCCACAAACTGGGGTTCGTGTTACAGACCGGCGAAGAAGCACTCCAGCAGCCGGTCGTGAGACGGATGAGTTTCCCTTCCCACGGTGCCGCGCTGATGGCTTTCCCGCCGAATATGACATCGGTTCGGTAATCGAGGTTGCGGTCGAACGCGACCAAATCGCCGACGAAGGAGTTCGGAGGAGTGACTCCCCCACCCGAGGCATCGAACGTGGTGACCACGCCTGCGGCGGTCGAGGTCATGCGGTTCTTGATATTGACGGCGAACATTTTGCCCGTCTGTCCAACCCCCGCATCATAACTCGTGGGGCCGGACCCCACGACCATGAACCATTGTGCGTTGGTGTTATCGGTCTTGAGGTCAGTCAACGGACTCACACGGGCGACTGCCGGATAGCTCGTGGTCAATCCGAGATTCGTGTCCGAATAGCTCCAGAGCAATGTCGGCACCTTGTCCGGGTTGGTGACATCCAGCACAAAATAGGAGCTCAAGAAGGTTCGCGCCGCATCAACCCCAGCGACGTTATCAAAATTATCCGCGAAGGTCATAGGCGTTCCTTGCGTGGTACAGTTGCCACAGCTCCCGCCCATGCGAAATCCGCCGATGAGAATCGTGCCCCATCCTCCAGGATGGTCTGCATCGACCGGGAAAATGCGCACATCGGTCACCTTGGGCTTCAAATCGACGTAGTACACGTGCGTATAGGTCGGATTGAGCAGCCATTGTAAATGCGGGAGCAGTTCCTGCGGAATAAAGCCCCAGAGTTCATCGCCGATGTTCACGCCACGCCCATCCGCGGTGGTTGTATTGGAGAACCACCCGTGCTCAACCTTCGTCGGCGTTGTGGGGTCGTCTCCTTGGTTGTAGACGCCGACGTTGAAGGCATGCATCATCCCATCGTTGGCGCCGAGATAGGCCACCTGCCGCCTCGTTTTGTACTGGCTATAAAACGCGGTGTAGGAGGTATCCCCGTACAGGAGGTCGTAGCGTTCCTTGGGGGCGCCGACGATGACGGGCGTCGAATACACTGCATCGCCGAGCTTCCACACCGCAGGCACGGAGACGCCAGAGGTGTTCATGACGTTCAACGTGCGGTTACGGAGCCCCGTGATTTGATTGCCTAGGATGAAATTCACGAGATTCGCGGCCGTATACGGTGCCGTGGGTGTGGCACCGAGATTGAAATAGCCCGTGAGCTTGGGTAGATTGGTGCTGTTAAATGCAATATACTCATCCGACGCGGCCCCCGTCGGTGGGGCAATGTTCTTCACCAGCTTATCGTTATCGAGATCCAGCCACGTGAGAATCGTTCGGCTGCTTGGACTCATCAGCGCAAGATTGCTGCCCCCTTCCCAGATCGGGTTGATACTGCCCATGGGATTGCTGCACGAATTGGGGGCATCGTCACAAAAGGCTGTGTCGAGGATGCCATCGCCGTTCGTGTCGCGCGTCGGGTCGGCTTTCCCGTCCCCGTTGGCATCGACGAAGATATCGATGACGAGGATGTCTTTCAGCGGATCATAGCGCTGGACGATGATGCGATCATCGCTCAGCACCAGTCGATTGTCCTTGACCGTATCCTCTCTGAAGTTCCCATAGGTATCGACCCAGAGGCTTTGTACGTAGCCCGCATACCTGACTTCCGCCTCCAGTTGGAACTGGGTCGGATAGAAATACGATTGATAGATCGCGCCTTCGCCCGTGGTGGACGACGACAACACCGACGCCGCCGTTCCGGACGACGTCTGGTTCAGGATCGCTGCGAAAGCGGCCGCGAGTTTCCCTTCCAACTGCAGCGGGTTTTGCGCATAGAAATAGGTGTCGGGCAACCCGTCGCCGTTCGCATCCCATTCGGCGGTCTTGTCCGGCAGGTTATAGCCGGTCGTTCCCAGCGTATCGCTATCTTTGAATCCGCCATACTTGCTGGCGAACCACAGCGGATCCTTCAAGATGCCCGCATTCGTCCCCGTGACGGTGAAGGTCCGTTCCACCGCAAGCGTATACGGAACGGTTTGCACTGTGCCACCAAAATACCGCTGGCATCCGACTGAATTGCCGGTGATCCCGTTTCCGCAGCGGATATCATAATATTCCCCGGACCCCGTGTTGGAGGCAGCGCCACCTCCCGCGGCTGAGATAGCATCCGCTGTGACCTGACCTCCACTCACCCCATTGATGTAGTAGCCGGCCCAGTTGCCGTTCCCCGAACTGGCCCACCGGGGTTTGGTCTTGACGGTAATCGTCGTCGAGCCGTTATTCTTGACGTAGAGGCGATAACGAAGGTCGAGCTCGTAGTCATTTCCATAGGTCGCATCGTCCCACATGATTTCGTAGCATGAGGTATAGCCAAGCCCCTGTTCCGCCGTCCAATCCGCATCATTCGCACAAATCTCGAAGGCCACGAGCTGGCCCTTGTTCCCCTTGTAGGTCGCGGAGGGCGCGCTCCATCCACCCCTCCCCGCTGCATCGCAGTCTCCTGCGGCAGGGGGATTGGGTCCGAACCGCTTGAGATCGCTGGCAGGAGCTGACGTCGCCGCCGCTGGGCAACCGCTGTGAAACGCCGCGTTTATCTGAACCGTGTTGCCTCCCACGGTAAATTGCAATATCGGAACCGGCGCGCTGGCCACGACGGCATAGGTGGTAATGTTTTGTTGGACTGTATTCGTTGTGTCGTTCCCTAAGGCCCCGCGCAGGTCTGTGGTTTTCGCGTAATGCGCGAGCATCGGGAGGTAATAGGTACCGAACTTGCCCGGCTCTTCCGGGCAGAGGCCTCGGAGATTCAAGAACGTTGTGGTCGACTTGGCCGAGCACACGCTGTCGTTCGCGCTCCCACCAACCTCTCCAACGACCACGCTGGACGGCCCAGGACTGAGGCCTTCCAGTGAATCCATGGTTGAATTCGCCAGTACGGTCGAAAGGGACAATCCCGTATCGTTTGGACTGGGGTTGGCCTGGAGGGGAGCCGTCGTCCAGGCCTGGGCTCCCGGCAGCTGGTCGGAGTCATGCGAGGGAAAGGCATCCCCGAACATCAAGACAAAGGGCTTGGCGCAATACTCACAGAGCAGCGGCGAACCGGTGTAGGGATCGCCGTAGGCGTTGTTGGCGACGACGGGAAACGTACTCAACGCGAAGGTGCCGTCTCCGATAGCGTAACTCTGAAGGCCATTGTCGGGGCTTGCCGAATAGAACTGGGTAGTGGCATTGCCGGTCCCGGCCAAGCCTCGGAAATACCGGATCGCTTCATAGAACATCTCCGCCATGGGCTCGCCCCAACTGCGGCACGTCCCTTCGGCAGGGATCCCTCCTAAAGGGCCACAGCCACCATCAGGACCACCGGTAAAGTTAAAGCTCGGCGAGTACGGGTATCCAAAAATCTTGAACATATCGATCATCTTGATGACTTGAGAGGTACCGAGAATCTGCCCGGTTCGGCGATTGATCTCCTGGCTGTAGAGGTCGGTGATCTTGCTTCGCAGCACACCGCCGCTGAAGTTTTTGTCATAACTACCGGAGATCAGACCAAACCGCATCGTAATGGTGTCGTCGCTCGTGCCGGCGCTCCCGTTCGAATTCATCGCCATGCGCTGGATTAATCCCTGGGGTTTGTAGGTGTAGATATTCGTCGGGCTAGGTGTATTGTCGTCGTAGTAGGTATCGCAATTGGATTCCAATCCCACGACCCAATCGCAGACTTTGACGGCGACGCGATAGGTCGTGAGGAGCACGGGATTGGTTGCTCCTAGATCGAACTGGATGCCTGTTTCTGATGTCTTGTAACATTCCACACCGTTTGTGCTGTCGGCATCGGGAAAGTTGCCGTTCAGCACCATCATATAGCCGACGGTTTCTGTGGCCACGCTATTGGTGTTGCAAATGGTCACGGCTGCGCCGATCCCCAAGGCCGCAGTGGGGACCAACGAGGCAAGATCGGCGCCGGTATAGGGCTTGGCCCAGGAATGGGCACTGCGCGGGGACATCGTTCGCCCCAAGACGGTCAGCCCGTTATTCCCGCTCAACGGCACGGTGGAGCTGCCCGCATTGTCCACAATGCGCCTTCCGCCGTAGAGGACCTTGCGGATGATGTCGATCCGCGCCATGGTCGCCCAGTTCAGAAAGTTCCCGCTCCATTTGGCCGTGCAGTAGTGCCCGTAGGTTCCTGTCCCGGCGACAGCGGGATTGAACCGTCCTGTGTTGGCAAATCCGGCTCCTCCCGAGGAGGCATAGTCGTAACACTTCTTCGGATCGAAGTAGCCGACGTAGTCGATGTTGTCTTTGTACGTGGTATCGACCGCCGCATCGCCTCCCGGCGTGCCGTGCTCCAGATCGACGATGTCGTTGTAGCCTTTGAGGAACAGCCGGTGGTCTTTGGTCATCATGAGCATGACGGCGGGAGGGACGGACTTGTTGATAAACGGAGGATAGGCCGAATAGCTATTCATCGTCTGCGCCATAGCCTGATGATGGCCCACGGTCACGACCATCGTAACCAAGAGAGCAATGGTAAAGCGTTTCATACTGCTACTCCTCCTTCTCGACCATCGACGTGGGTCGACGTTGTGACAGTCCACCAAACCGCGTTGTCTGCTTTTCAGATTTTCTGACATTGGCCGTTTAGGGTACAGGCGTAGACGGACGCCACGCGACTTTCGGTTCCGATGCCCGTCGCCACGCCGACGGCCGTCGCCACGCAATCGATTTTATACAGCATATCGATTCCGTCCGCCGAGGCACTGCCACCGGCTCCTTCATATCCCGCCCCAGATGACCCTCCGTTTCCGGCTTTCGGCACGCGGTACAAGAAATCGATATCGCCTAGGACGGTATACCCATTGATTGTCAGACTGAGGTCAGGCCCCGTGATGGGGGTCAATCCCGTCACCAGGTCCGGATCGTTGGCCGAACTCCCCGAGATTTCCATGGTCACAGAGGTCGCCGCCCCTTCCGCTGCGGTCAGAATCGGGCCGCTCGCCGAGACGAACGCTGCCGGCACGGTGAGATTGCCCGTCGCCAGTGTCTGCTGAATAATGTTCACCGACGTGCCCACACATGATTCCGCCGCACTGGTCGCAGATTCGCCGGTTCGCTGGAACCCCGCGATCCGATTTTCCAACGCTGTGACGGCTACGGCCCCCACCCCCAATACGGTCATGATGAGCAAAATAATCAGTGTCGTGATGAGCGCAATGCCCTCTTCGCCCCTATGGGGCTGGCTGAGACCCTGCCTCATTATTCGTACACGCGTTCTCATTCGCATCCCCTTGCGCAGGATCACTGCATATTCCTTGTGTCGACGGTCCGTGTCAGGAAACGACGGCGGAATGACTGATAGGTCGCCGCAGCGTATCCTGCATCGTTCGAGGGCAGATGGTCGCTGACCTGAAGCGGCGTGCTCAAGGCCCCTGCTTGAATCCCCTCCCCCGTCCCTTGATCAATCGCTGTTTGGCGCGCGACGATGTTGATCTGGACGAGTCGAATCGTCGCCGGGTCAAACGTCCCGACTGCCCAGACCCTATTGGTTTGGAAGTCGGCTACGTCGAACGTATTGTTGGCGTTCCAGTCATCGATCACGCCGTCGGCGACGCCCCCATTGATCGCGGCGTTACACCCGTCGCATCCATAGGCAATTTGCAGGTCTTCAACGCCGTCCACGAGGGACGTGGTGACGGTCGGAGCCGTTCCGCTAGTCACCGTTCGCGTCAGACAGGGACCGGCAGCACCACTACAGAGGGTAGGGGTGATGAGCACTTGCGCTGGAGTTGCCACTTGATAGGTGACGCACTGTAGGAGGTAGACCTGAGTTCCAACCGGGAAGTTGATTGGGGCATAGGTGGGGGTCCCGAGTGTAATCGTCGCTCCGGCGCTCCCTGTCACGGGCACAGTGACCACTCCTCCCAGCGAGACATAGGCGCCGGAGCCGTTCACCATCCCTTCGGTCACCATCTCGGTGACCGCCTGGTTCGTCAAGGTGATGGTGTTAAATGTTCCTGCCCCTCCCGTTGGAGCCGCACTGGCTAACACCCAACCAAGGTATGCGCCGTTGGCCGAATTCGTTCGCGGGACGACGAGCGAAATGGAATCCGCGCCCGTATCGTTGACGGCGGTTAGTGGAATGGCGGAATTGTTGTCGACCGGCCTGATCGCCGCATTCGCCCCGCCCGCCGCGCAATTGCCGGCCGCCCCCCCCACAGGGGTATTGGGAGCCGGCGGCATGCCAAATCCAGCTTGTTTGATATCTCTGGCAATCACCTCCATGGCCACCCGGGTGTTTTGCTGCGTTCCGACCGCTCGCTCATTCGAGATCGTGGCCCTGTGTGTCGTGGTCAGTACGGTGTATCCGGCTGCAACAATGACTGACGAAATCACGATTGCGATCATCAACTCAACGAGCGTGAATCCTCGTTCACCCAGCACCCGCACATCCTTTACATGAACCACCGTGCACCTCTCCATCCTCACTATTCAGGCGCGACCACTTTGGCCAAACTAACCGTCTTCGCAGTTGCTGTTACCACATCGCTGGCCAACTCATTCCATGTCACCACGACTGTCACGGTATTGCGATTCAATCCGAGCGGGTCCGGAGCCGGAGGAGTCGGATTACTCAGAATGACAGTCCCTGTGATGTTTTGAAGGTTGGAACTCAGCAGCAACGTGCGCCACTGCGTGCAATCTCCGTTCGCCATCACGTCGGCTGCAGCGGTTGGACACGTCGTCGTACCTGCACTCACATTGATGTTGTGATAATTTGCCGCCTTACGACGATTAAATTGAATGCGTTCGAGCATATCCGCCGCCAGATTCGTCACCCGCGTTTGGTTGTTGGCATCGACGTTCTTTCTCAATGAGAACGATTGCATGCCCGTCAAAGCCAGGAGGCCGATCGCCAGTATCACGGCCGCAACCATGCTCTCGATGAGCGTAAACCCCTCGTCCCTGCTCCGCGAGGCCCGAGTCGTCACGCGGAGACGTCGCGTATTTATGGACACGTGAACGTTGGACACCATGTCACCTTCCCTGATGGCAGCACCGACACGGAGTAGACCAATCCCGCCGTATTTGCGATCTGAATGACCTGATTCGCAGCGGCTGTACTCAAGCCTAGTGACGAAAACGCCACGTTCGTCGTGCCACCTGGTAATCCCGTCACATTTCCGTTCAGCGTCTGAGCGCTAAATATTGGAGCCCCTCCAGCAGTTCCGCTGACGTTAATGAGTCCACCGCCCAACTGAATCGTGACCGTCGCTTGGCGGTTGCGATTCATCGCTACGACCCTCGAGAGGTTTAAGTCACTGGAAAACTCGCTCACGGCCTCCCGCAGATCATGCTGGGCTTTCCATTGCGTATAGGATGGGATCGCAAGTGCCGAGGCGATCCCGATGATCGCGCAGACGATCATCACCTCGATCAGTGTGAACCCGCTCTCGCGGTGTTTCCTTCCGAGCATATCATCTGTCCTATTTTGTCCTGGTACACCCATAGCGCCAGTCCCCCTCACGCAAGGGACGTGCCGTTTAGAACACAAGAACAGCCATTCATAAGCCATTGATATTCAACGGCGTATCATGGATTATTCCCTTATGCATGAACGTTTTTCGGACTTACTGGAGACAATTTTTGTCGAAGGAGGAACGTCTCAATGGAGGGAATTCCTGAGCGGGAGGGAACCGTGAGACAGACGATTGCTGGCTGAAGCGAATACTACGGACCAGCTATTTCATCGCCACAGCTCTGACTTGGCGATAGGTGGTGAATCCCTGTAGCGCCTTTCGAATGCCGTCTTGGACCAGTGTGACCATCCCGTCTGTCAGCGCAAGAGTCAGCATCTCGGCAGTGCGTGATCGAGTCTGGATGAGCCGCTTCATCTCTTCCAATCCTCTTAACAGTTCGTGCAAGGGAATCCGCCCCTTGAAGCCGGTTCGGTTGCAAGCCTCGCAGCCTCGTTCACGATACAGACTCCAATCGGCGCGGTACTCGATGCCGAGGGTGGGCCAGTCCTGCGCGCCATACCCCTGCACCAGTTCATCGTACTCCTGTCGACTCGGATGGTAGGCCTCTTTGCACTGGATGCAGATCCGTTTGCACAGGCGCTGGGCAAGCACTCCCAACATGGCGTCGGCAAAGTTGAACGAGTCACACCCGAGATCCAACAAACGGATCACCGTTTCGACTGCACTGTTCGTATGCAGGGTACTGAGCACCAAGTGGCCGGTGAGCGAGGCCTCAATGGCAATGTCGGCCGTTTCTTTGTCCCGCATCTCGCCGATCATGATGACGTCGGGGTCGGCACGCAGAAACGCCCGCATTGCAGTCGCGAAGGTGAGACCGATCTTCGGATGGACCTGGACTTGGCGGAGACCGTCCTGGGTAATTTCAATGGGGTCTTCGGCCGTCCAAATCTTTCGTTCGTCGGTATTAATGTGCTTGAGAATCGCGTGCAAGGTCGTCGTTTTGCCGGACCCAGTCGGTCCGACACACAGGATGATCCCGTGCGGTTTCTCCGCGATGGCTTGAATGGCCTGCAAGATGGCAGGAGCAAATTCCATCGCGTCGAGCGGCATCGGTTGCTTGGCAGTCAAAAGACGCAGCACGACGTCTTCGTCCTGTCCGGCGGTGGGCAGGGTCGCGACGCGTAATTCGATCTCTCGATCCTTCGCCAACCGGTACCGGATCTTGCCGTCTTGGGGTCTGCGTCGTTCCGAGATGTCGAGATTGGCCATAACCTTGATGCGTGACACGACAGCACGCCGATAGGCCGAGGGAATCCTCATGTAGGTGAAGCAGGTGCCGTCGATGCGCAGGCGCACAGCCATGTCTTTACGATCCGCGTATGGTTCGATGTGAATGTCCGACGCGCCGAGGCGGTCGGCTTCGAGGATCACTTGGTTGGTCAGCCGTACAATGGCTGAGTCGTTCTCGTCGATCCCGCCGGATACGGGATCGATGGCAGGCTCAAGATGGATTTCATTGACCAACTCACCGAGAATGGAGCCGATGGACCCGCTGGTTCCCTGGCCCCTGGCCAGATGGAGCAATTGCTCGATGTCCCTGCGCAGGCCGACGGCATAGCGAATGGTCATTCCAGGAAATGTGCGCCGCACGTCCCAGCCTTTGTCGAGATCGTGCGGATCGCTGGTGAGCACGTCGATCAGTGAGCCTCGACGCGCAATCGGCAGCCAGAGGTTCTTCTTGAGATAGTCGAGGTTGAGTGTTTTCAACAGGTCGGCATCGATGACCGTTCGTTCGTCATACGGCAGGTAGGGACATTGATAAAAGTCGCTCAGGGCGGACCCTAAGGCGTCCTTCGGAACACGATAGCGGTCGAGGAGCACCGTTTCGAGATCGAAGGCGCCGTCTTTCGAATCGTCCACCGCCGCCAGCACATCGGCCTGGCTGATGATCCTGCGATAGACCAGCGCATCCAGCACGTTCTGCTCGATCGTGCGAGACGATTTCACCCCACGGTTCCCCTTCTTGGAAGAGCCATCACTCCCCTCCGTCTTGCCCGCCCTTCCCCCACTCTCAGGATGTCGGTCTCGACGGTCATATCCGATGCCTCATCTCAATTCCCAGCCTCTAGCATGAGGCTGAAGAAGTCCGCCGGCACCAAAGGCCGTGGCGCATGAAGCGCGAGATAGGCGAGAAAGGCGCGACGTGGACAGATTTGATTCTCACCTCGTCTCGCCCGTCCCGCCAGTCTCGCCCAGCTATTCTGCTAGTACTTCGCCAGCCAGGTTCCCGGCGCTCGATATACAACCGGAAGCCCCCGAAAGAGTCCCTGCGCCAAGTCGGCGTTGTACCAGACCTCAATGACGGTACCGGTTCCAATCGACGTCACACTCTGTCCTGCCATCATCGCTCCGTACAGGCGAGCGGATCGTTCAATCTTGATCGCACCCGCCGCATACAGCAGGCCGTTGACGTGGATGCCGGACAATTGTACCGGCACCCTTGTCCCTAACGACTGTGTCTCCGGCGGAGATGGACTGAGGACCGGAACAGATTTTCCTGCTGCACGAGGCCTGAACACCATATGACCTTGCACGACCAGAAGCCCTTCAAAATAGTCCGTATCCAGCACCAGCGTTCCCATATTATCGACCAGCGGCGGTTGCCCATCGACCGTGTCGATGAAGACCAATCCACGATGGTCTCCGATGGCCTGAGATTCCAGCGCGTCTGCAGGCGCGATTCCCTGATCCGAGTCCGAGGCCCCCTGCGAATGGAGCTGACCCATACGATCGAGTCGATAATAGGTCCCCCAGCGTAGCGCGATCTTCTTGAGCGAGTCGTAGTCCCACTGATCAAGCCTCACCCCAGGCGTCGGATATTGGTGCAGGTGCACGTTTTCATGAAGCGGAGGATTCGCACCTTGGCCAGGTGGAGGAGAGATGACCGAGACGGTCCCTCCAATCCAATATTCCGTCCAGCGATCCTGCGCATACAGCATCTGGTCATACGACTGACCCGTCACCGACGCGCTGTTGCTCTTGAGAACCAGATCCTCGACTCGCTGCACCGCGAGATCGCCCAATACTCGCTGATCTCCCCAATGCGCCAGCACGGGAGATTCGCCTCCTGGCTGCAGGGTTCCGAGCGCCTGTCCGACTTGCACCGCCGCGCGGACCGCTGGAATTGTCACAGCCCCAAGCTGAAGCTGAACTGTTCGTGTAACCGGCCGGCGATCGACCGTCGTGGCCGTTACCTCAACTGTGCTCAGCAAGCCTGGCTGCAGAGGACCATACACTTTCAGCTTAAGAATGCGGCCGAGTCCTCCCAGGACATTATAGAAGCCGCTGGGGAATCATTTAACATCTGATTGTCCGCTTGGTTCGCCGCATCGAGCATGATGTCGGGACGCTCAACGGTTCCGACAAACTGCGAACGCCCGGCTGCGTCGAAGAACGACGGCCCGCTTGTGAGGTCCCCTTGACGCTTGGCGAGCAGTCCAGCGACTATCATCGGTGTGGCACTCGGATCGTGAAACCAACTCATCACAACATCCGCCGCACCGTCGGCCAGCTGTTGCGCGACGTTGTCCTCTTTCATGGCGCTGACGCCCGGTCCATCCTGACCTGCCAGATATAAAGACGTCATGCCGACGATTCCAAGCAGAAAGATCAGCATGAGCGCCGCGAGAAGCACGTGACCCTTGTCGCACAGATGCATGAATTCTGATGCGCGCCGTTTTTCCATCCCCATATCCTCACTCCATTTCTTATTGAAGGTGCCGCCGTTATGTCCTGAGGCTAATTTCTCGAACGGCGCGAATCCCTTGATCCGACATCATCACCTCAACGACGACCAGCTTGACGAGCGCGGGTTGTGTCACAGCCTGCCCGTTTTCATCCCAGTAGGAGAACCGAGCCTCCCTGATATCTCCGACCAGGACACTCGCGCCGCCATCGGCCTGTCGCAGCAACCTCAGAACACCCTGGTCATCGCGACGGCTGTAGTAGCGGACACGATTCAGGAGGAAGACAAAGGCCCCGGTTGGAATCGCCCTTGCCAGCGGCTGCGTCACCGTGAGCAGGTGTCGTTGTCCATCACGAGCCAGGACAAGCGTCTCGCAGCGCTCGGCCCAACAGGCCACAATGGTTTTCCGATCATCCCACCCTCGCCCGTCTTCGACCGACAGAGTCGTTTGGCCGGTCGACGCCGTCGCCGTGATCGTCGTCGAGAGGCCTTGCAGATTCGCCGAGAACTCCACGGAGTCCGAAGCCGCCGTGGTAAGAGAACCGGACCCTGCGAGCCGCAATTCCTGCTCAAGAACTTCTAACCCAAGGCGAAGATCTTGCTGTTGCGCGACCTCACGTTGTTGCCTCATAAATTGTTGTTGGAAATAGGACAGGGTCTGAAGCGTGGCGCCCAAGACGACCAGCCCAGCCGCTATGGCAAGCATCAGTTCGGTCAGGCTAGTCCCTGCCTCCGTCCATATTCTATGGTACCTGCTTCTTGTACGCCGTCCTGTCCGCATCCTGTCTACTCCGAGTGACGACACGTTACTGGCTCCCAATGAACACTGGATTGGCCCGCAGGGTGGCAACTCGTACTTCACGCGGACCCTCGCCTGCTGCGTAGACTGCGCGAGCCTCAATTAGGGCATGCCCTGAGTTCGACAGCGAACCGGAACGGCTTGGTGTCACCGTCCAGATCAGATGGACGCCATCCTGGTCCCAACTACCGAAGTACACCCCATCACCGGCCAGCACATCGTCACCTGCTCCATCATCACGCATGACAAGATCCGGGACACCATCGTGGTTCAGATCATCCATCAAGAGACGATCCCATCGCGCAGATCGCTTGGCCTCAATCCGCGATTCCGCCATCGCCAGGGCACGCGTCGCCAATGTCCCTGTTCGAAGACTCCGTTCTGCTGCCTGAAATGCCCCCATCGCACCGGCTAACCCGATCATCGTGAGCGCCATGGCCACGAGCACTTCGGCAAAACTGACCCCGCCCTCTGCATGAAGTAATCGATCCCGCGTCATGAGGCGGACACTCTTCCCGTGATGCTCACAGTGAAGGTGGTTTCCCGTCCCTGATTGTCGCGCACGCGAATGGTTGTAGGGGTCGCCGACCGACCGCTGGGATGAAACAGAAGTTCGGGGCCGGCGGTTGGCTCCTCCACAACCACTCCCTTGTCCGCATACTGATAGACGTGCAGGATACCCTCGGCATCTGCACGTTGGAGCGTGATCGTACGGCCCTCTCGATCGAATATGACCCGAAGGCGCTCTCGCCTGGCCATCGCCAGTTGTCTGGCGAGCCGGAGCTCCGAAGCAATCTCTGCGGTGACGCTGCGCGCCTGGACCCTAGCGGTCAATGTCTGATAACTCGGCCCGGCCAATACAGCCATGATGCCAATGATCGCCAGTACGATGAGAAGCTCTGTCAGACTCCAGCCTTGTTCCTGTATCTGTGATTCTCTCGGCATGGCTCCTTCGCGCAGACGAGTTTCCCTTACGAGGAAGAACGTGGCCTCCAAGACCCGTGCCCACGGTGATCCCCATCCTGATGACTCAATGCTTTGTGAGGAGCGGGAGCGTAATACTTCGCAAGTTCGCGCGGTTTCGCGTTATCACGAGGAGACATGGAGACGGAGGGCCGTGCATTGGCCAAGAAAGAGGAGAGAAACTGGAGAAGCACCTCACTATATTTAGATACAGGGATTCGCCCGAAGAGATACAGAGAGACGGTTAGTAGGCAGGGGCAAGAAGACCTTGATACCAATCGAGGAGCGGCTGGGCGAAAAACATAGAGAGGAGGGCTCCCAACACAAGGAAGGGGCCAAAGGGGATATAGTCATCACGCTTGATGATGTGCAGGGCGATCAAGCTAATGCCGATGATAGAACCAGTGAGCGAACCGATCATGATGGTGAGGAGCGCCGGCTTCCAACCAAGAAACGCACCGACCATAGCCAGTAGCTTGATATCGCCACCTCCCATTCCCTCTTTGCCGAAGAGATAGGGGCTCAGCCAGGCCAGGAGCCAGAGGATGCCGCCTCCCACGGTGAAGCCGAGCACCGAGTTGATCACACCTACCGGCAGGACGGTCACTGCGCCCAGTAGTCCAACCACCATCCCCGGTATGGTAATGACATTGGGGATCATCTTATGGGTGAGATCCGTTCCCGTCACCACGACCAACGCCGAAAACAACAGGGCATAGAGGGCGGCCGTCCAGCTTGGACCGAAGAACCATAAGATGGTGAGATAGCCGAGGGCATTGGTGGTTTCGACGAGGGGATAACGTATCGAAATTGGTGCGCGGCAAGCCCGGCAACGCCCACCAAGCCACAGGTAGCTCAGCAGAGGAATATTGTCGTAGAACTCAAGAGGGTGAGCGCACGAGGGGCAATGGGAACCGGGCCAGACGATCGATTCGCCTCGGGGCAGTCTGAAGATACAGACGTTGAGAAAACTGCCGATCAGCGCGCCTAGGGTCCCGACCACAAGATAGAGAGACCATTCATGCATAATCGACTCAGGAACAGACTCCGAATCGGAACACCCGAGTCACTTTGCCTGCCAAATGGAATAAATTAGGTAGCTTCACTGGAGCCACTATCCTATAGTTTACTTATGGCGAGAGAACTCTTATAATCTGCTGCCTGCTGGGCGAGGGTTTGTTCTTGCGCGTTTCTCCGTCACGTTGAATTATACCGTACTATGTTATTCGTCAAAGGAGAACAAGATAATGGCACGGACTGCAAAGACGAAAACCAGACCTTCCCTGGCCAATCTGACCCCGCCACCTCGCAAAAAGCGGCCTGAATCGCTCACCAGTCGGGAGCAGGAGATCTTGGAACTGATTTGGGCCGGGTTCAAAAACAAGGAAATTGGTCAGCGACTCAAGATCAGCGTCAAGACCGTCGAGGCGCATCGGGCCAACATGATGAAAAAGATGCGCGTGTCGAATACCGCTCAGCTGCTCAAAACCGCGATCCAAGATGGGACGATCAAGATTCGGTAGGCGTCGCCGCCTGGACGACGCCCCTGCGACGCTGGCGGACCACTTCGAATAGCGTGACGGCTGCTGCAGCTGAGACATTCAACGACTGTACGCGGCCCTGCATCGGAATCCTGATGCGGTCGTCGCACTCCCCCAACACACCAGGGCGAATGCCTTCCCCTTCTCCTCCAAGCACCAGCGCGATCGGCCCGGTCATGTCGATGTCGGTATGGAGCTTCTCCGCCTGTGGGTCCACGCCGTAGACCCATAGGCCGGTTTTTTTGAGTTCCTGAATCAGACGGATCAGATTGCCCACGCACCCGACAAAGATGTGATCGAGCGCTCCGGCCGATACTTTCGCCACCACCGATGTCAGGCCGACTGCACGGCGTTCCGGGATGAACACCCCATGGACACCCGCCGCTTCAGCCGTCCGTAAAACCGCTCCTAAGTTGTGCGGATCTTCGACCCCATCAAGGAGCACGAGAAAGGGCTGCTCACCTCGTGTCTTCCCTCGCTCGAGAATCTGCTCCGTCGTGTTGTAGGATTTCGCAGCGATGAACGCAATCACGCCCTGATGGTTTCCGCTCGGCACCAATCGAGCGAAGGCAAGAGGAGGTTCGATGTGAACGGGGACTCGCTGCGCCTTCGCCAGCTGCGCGAGATCGGCAAATTGCCGATCGGTCCGCAGCATGAGCAGCCGCTGAAGCGGACGAGCGCCGGCGCGCAAGGCTTCGCGCACGGCATGCAGACCGTAAATCAGTTCCGGCGGACTACCGCTTCCACCGACTGGTGCCATCGGGCTTGTCCTCGATGACGATGCCGTGGGAGGCGAGGAACTGACGAATCTCGTCGGCCTTCTTGAAATCTTTCTGTTTCCTGGCTTCATTACGTTCATCTACTTTCAATTGAACCTCGGTATCCGCTAGCTCTGGTTGGAGCCTTAAGGTCCGAGGTGGGGGAGATTGACCCATCTCCCCATCCCTAGGCCTAGGGATGGGTGGGCGCATAAAACTCTCCACACCAGGCCTGAATGGCATCTGGCAAAATTGCCACTGGTCATTCTCGATTTGAAACAACCCCAGAACCTTGCCAAGGAATCGGAACTCACCCCTTGCCTCACTCCTGACTTCAGTCGAAAGTCCTTGCTTGATCAATTTATTCAGTTCGCTACGTAAACTCTGCAATTCTGCTAACGCCACAGGGGTATTTAGATCGTCGTCCATACCCATTCTGAAGCCCTCTCGGGTATAACCAATCGCCATATTGGCCTTCCCATCAGTTTCCACCGAACCCTGCCCCGATTCGGCCAATCTCTTAAAGAGATCATAAAACCCGTTCAATGCATTCTTTGCCTCTTTCAAGCTCTGATCCGAAAAGTCGAGCGGCCCTCGATACTGCGTAGAGAGGAGGAAGTATCGCAAAATTTCTCCCGTGACCTCTACCGACCACTCGGACTTCTCGAAGATCTCTCTGATCGTGAAGAAGTTCCCCAGGGACTTGGACATCTTCTCCTGGTTGATTTGCACGAAACCGTTGTGGACCCAGTAACGCGCAAACTCCTTGCCGGTGGCGCCGCAGGACTGGGCGATTTCATTCTCGTGATGGGGGAAAATGAGATCCATCCCCCCGCCGTGAATATCGAAGGTCTCACCCAAATGGCGCATCGACATGGCGGAACATTCAATATGCCAGCCGGGGCGTCCGGCCCCCCAGGGGCTCTCCCATGACGGCTCGCCCGGCTTACTGCTCTTCCAAAGAGCAAAATCCATCGGATGGCGCTTTCGTTCATCCACCTCCACCCGCGCGCCGGCCTGCAAATCGTTGAGCTTGCGTTTCGAGAGACGTCCGTAGGCCTGGTATTTCTCAACCTGGAAATAGACATCGCCGGCCACTTCGTAGGCGAGGCCTTTCTGAATAAGTGTACTGACCAGATCAATGATCTCGGCCATATGTTCAGTCGCTTTCGGCTCGTGCGTGGCCTGTCGAATTCCGAGCTTCCCCATGTCCTGATAATAGGCCTCGATGTACTCGGCGGTAATCGCGTCGCAGGATACGCCTCGTTCATTCGCCCGCTTGATGATCTTGTCATCCACGTCGGTAAAGTTCTTGACGAATTTAACCTGGTAGCCGCTGAACTCGAGATGCCGCCGGATCACATCGAACACGAGCGCGCTGCGCGCATGGCCGATATGGCAGTAGTCGTAGACGGTCACGCCGCAGACATACATCCGAACAGTCTTCGGCTGGAGCGAGTGGAACGGCTCCTTTTTCCCTGTGAGCGTATTGTAGATCGAGAGCATGGGCTGGTTACAACTCCGGAGTGATGCGGCGCTTCGGCCAATGGGCCCAGAGAAAATAGCCCAGGGCAAGCACCAAGCAGAGGCCGATCACGATGTCGAATTGATGGAAATAGTCTCTCAGATGCTCCCACTGCTCTCCCATTTTCACGCCGACATAGGCCAGGAGATAGCACCAAGGCAATGCACCGAGAAAGGTGAGGAGGACGAATCGATAAATATTCATACCGGCGATGCCGGCCGGCAAGGAGATAAAGGTCCGGACGACCGGAAGCATCCGGCCAATAAATACAGCTGCCTCGCCATATTTGGCGAACCATTGATCAGCCATTTCGATGTCTTTTCGCGACACCAACATATAGGGCCCGTATCGCTCGACGAAGGGCCGACCGCCCCACACGCCGGCATAATAAGCCACAAGCGACCCCGCAACGTTCCCAATGGCGCCGGCCAACGTCACGCCAAGCATCGTGAACTGCCCCGTCGTCGTGAGATACCCGGCAAAGGGCATGATGATTTCGCTGGGCAACGGAATGCAGGCACTCTCAATAGCCATGGTAAGGAAAATGCCGGTATAGCCGAACGCCGAGATCATCGACACGACAAACCGGCTGAGCTCTGTAATAATCGCTTCGATCAGATTCCCCACAGCACCCTAGCTCCTCTGCTTCCCCTTCAACTTCGACGATACCGCCACCCGACGCGCATGTGGTCGGCGCACCGTTTCCCACTTCCGGAATCGGTCCAACGCCCCATGATTGGTCGTATCGAGGTGAATGGGGGTAAGCGAAACCGCCCCTTGCTCAAGCGCTTCATGGTCGGCATCCTTGCTTCGGCTCCACGACACACGGGTCCCGGCAATCCAGTAGTAGGTCCGGCCATGCGGATCGACCTTTTCAATGATCGGATTGTCGAAGCGCCTGCGGCTGAGACAGGTGACTCGGACTCCGGTGATCGACCCGAACGGCCGATTCGGGATATTGAGATTCACGAGCGTTTCGTCCGGCAAGCCCTCTTTCAGGATTAAACGAGCGATACGAACGGCATACCGAGCCCCGGCGTCGAAATAAAAATGTTCCTGTCCCTCCTGTGACACAGCCATAGAGGGGACACCGAGGATCGTTCCTTCCATCGCTGCCGAGACTGTTCCGGAATACAAGACGTCGTCGCCAAGGTTCACGCCTTTATTGATCCCTGACACGAGGAGATCGGGGGGTGCCGATAGAAGTTTCAATATGGCCAGATTCACACAATCGACCGGTGTTCCGTTAACAGCGTAGATCCGTGTCCCGAGCTGCTGCACTCGCAGCGGCTTGTGGAGCGTCACGGCATGCGCCACCGCAGTCCGCTCACGATCCGGCGCGACCACCCACACCTCACCCACTCTCGACAAGGCCTTGGCAAGCGCCGTCAAACCAGGGGAGTGAATCCCATCATCGTTGGTAACCAGAATGCGCATGGGTTCTTCAGGAACAAAAAAAGCTGCCTGTGGCAGCTTCTTCGGTCGGTGTTGGCTCAGGCGATGATCAAGGAGATCCGTCCAACGTCTCCTGTCACGCCTGCTCCCTTACCCTTCACGATATTTGGTCGGGGCGAGCCGATTTGAACGGCCGACCACTCGCACCCCAAGCGAGTACGCTACCGGGCTGCGCCACGCCCCGACACGCTCTATTCAATTTCACCGTCTTCTGCATTGTCTCCTTGGAGGCGACTGGAATGCAACCGGCTTGGAAGAGACGAGGCGAGACCCTCGTCAGTCAGAATGCGACTCCAAAATTTTGAGAATCGCCTGGAGATTCCCTCGCAGTTTCTGCGCGAGTTCTTTGGGGCGCACCCGTTGGCTTGCCACCCGTCCTCGCCTAACCCAATATCGTTTAACGCCTGCAAGTGTGTGCCCTTCCTCATAGAGCATTCGCTTGATCTCCAATACCGTTTCGACTTCTCGCCTGACATAGAGCCGCTGATTCCCACGACTTTTCTTGGGCTTGAGAAACGGGAACTCTGATTCCCAAAATCGCAGCACGTACGCCGGTAGCTCGGCGATCCGACTGACTTCTCCGATTTTATAAAAGACCTTGCTGCCCAGCCTGGGCTCGTTCCCCATGACCGGTCCTCGTGGTGGGATGAGTTAAGGTGAGTGAACGCGGCTATGAATTGACGTATTTCTTAAATACTTGACTGGGACGAAAGGTCACCACACGACGAGGCGTGATTCCTATTTCTTCGCCGGTCCGAGGGTTCCGGCCCTTCCGTGCCCCTTTACTGCGTACCACAAAGTTTCCGAATCCGGCAATCTTGACCGACTCTCCCTTATGCAACACCGCTTTCAACATATTCAGTACGAGTTCGACGATATCTGCGGCTTCATTTTTCGAAATACCGACCTGCTTGTAGATTTCGTTCGCGATATCTGCCTTCCTCATGCTTTCCCCTCCGACACCCGCACAAACTTCTCGAACGATCGTCTGTGAACTTACTACGAACGATTGGCAGTTTCGCTATAAGTTACGTGAGGTTATACGGCCTGTCAAGAAGAAAGATGCCGAATCAGAGGTCCCACTCATTCGTCTTTGGCAAGCAACTTGTATTCGATGCTGTCCGCCAATGCTTGCCAGCTCGCTTCCATGATGTTCTCAGACACGCCGACGGTGCCCCATTTATCCTTATGGTCGCCTGATTCGATCAATACCCGGACCTTGGACTCCGTCCCACGATTGGCCGACAGCACCCGCACTTTATAGTCGAGCAGTTTGACTTCTCGGAGCTGGGGATAGAACTTTTCCAATGCTTTCCGCAACGCATGGTCGAGTGCATTGACCGGACCGGCTCCAATTGCCGCCGCATGTTCCACCACGTCGCCGACCTTCACCATCACTGTGGCCTCCGACGACGAAGCTCCCTGGTCCTGTTTTTTCTCGACAATCACCCGAAAGCCCAGGAGTTGGAAAGATGGCCTGTGCGTCCCCATCGCTTTCCGCATGAGCAATTCGAAGGAGCCTTCCGCTGCCTCAAATTGGTAGCCCTCACTTTCACGCTCCTTCAAGGTATCGATCAGTTCCCGCACCTTGGCGTGGCCCTTGTCCAATTTGATCCCGTAGGCCTCGACCTTCTCCAGTAACCCACTCCGACCTGCCGCATCCGATACCAACATACGCTGGCGGTTCCCGACCAACCCTGGGATCACATGCTCATAGGTCGCGGGATTCTTGAGCACCGCATGAATATGGACCCCACCCTTATGGGCAAACGCCGAGTCCCCCACATAGGGCTGGTGCTTATTAGGCATGAGGTTCGCGATCTCGGTCACGAATCCCGACACCCGTTTAAGATGGCTCAAACGGTCTCCCAAGGCTGGACGTTTCATCTTCAGTTCAAGATTGGGAATGATCGAACAGAGATTGGCGTTGCCGCACCGCTCGCCGATCCCGTTAATCGTCCCTTGCACTTGCACCACGCCGGTTTCAACCGCCACCAGCGAATTCGCAACGGCCATTTCGCAATCGTTGTGGGCGTGAATCCCCAAGGGCACCGCACACTCCCGCCGAACGACCTGGCAAATCTCTTTGACTTCCCAAGGCATCGATCCGCCATTGGTGTCGCAGAGAATCACCCGTTCGGCTCCGGCCGCGGCGGCTTGACGAATGGTCTCCAGTGCGTAGTCCGGATTGGTCTTGTATCCGTCAAAGAAATGCTCCGCATCGTAGAACACCCTTCGACCTTTCGAGCGGAGATGGGCCACGGAATCGCTGATGAGTTCGAGATTCTTCACAAGGGAAATGCCGAGCGCATCGGTGACGTGCAGCGTCCAGGTTTTTCCGAAGAGCGTGATGATCTTGGTCTCTGCATCCAGCAACGCCCGGATATTGGAATCCTTCTGTACCGCGTTGCTCGCTTTTCTGGTCGACCCGAACGCCACAACCGTCGCCGACTGCAACGGGACGGTCTTGATCATTCGAAAGAACTCGATGTCTTTGGGATTCGCCCCGGGCCACCCGCCTTCAATGAACTGCACGCCCAGCCCATCCAACTGTTGGGCGACCCGAACCTTGTCTTCGGCCGAAAAGGTGACATCTTCGGCCTGGGCCCCATCCCGTAAGGTCGTGTCATAGATTTCCAGCGCTGCTGGCCGTGCGACAGGAGGAGGTGCACCGGACGACATAGAGCCGATCGGCTTGCCTTGTGAGGATCCTGGTTGTGAAGATTTTCGAGCCATATAGGAAACGATACCAGGAGCAGAACAACCCTGTCGAGACTCACAGCGCCGAAATCTGCTACTTCTTGATTCGGCCCCCTGCCGGCGACTGATCCAACCCGAACGCGGTGTGGAGCGAACGCATCGCGAGCTCGACATACTTTTCATCGATGACACAGGAGATCTTGATCTCCGACGTGCTGATCATAAGGATGTTCACGCCTTCCTGCGACAAGACCTCGAACATCTTGGCGGCGACTCCCGAATGAGAACGCATCCCGACGCCGACCAGCGAGACCTTCGCGATCGCCTCGGTCACGGCAACCGATTTGGCCGCGATACCGTTTGCCACGTCCTGAATCAGCGGCAGGGCTTTCTTGATGTCTGCCCGTGGAATCGTGAAGGAAATATCTGTCAGGCCCGACTGACTCATATTCTGGATGATCATGTCGACATTGATGTTGGCCTTGGCCACCGGCCCGAAGAGTTTGGATGCAATACCTGGTTTGTCCGGCACGCCCACAATCGTGATTTTGGCCTGATTCCGATCACCGGTGACTCCCGACACCGCGACCGCTTCCATATCCTCATCTTCACGCGTCACGAGCGTCCCCTTTCCTTCTTTGAAGCTGGAGTTTACCTCCACTGGCACATTGAACTTCGCGGCAAATTCGACGGAGCGGCTCTGCAGCACTTTGGCGCCCAGACTGGCCATTTCCAGCATTTCCTCATAGGAAATCTTGTCGATTCGCCGAGCCGCCGGCACAATGTTGGGGTCAGACGTGTAGACGCCATCGACGTCGGTAAAAATGATGCACCGATCAGCCTTCAGCGCAGCCGCCAGCGCGACGGCTGTGAGATCGGAGCCTCCGCGCCCCAACGTCGTGACATCCGACTGCTCGTTGATCCCTTGAAAACCGGCGACCACTGGAATGACCCCATTGAGCAAGGCCTCGCGGATTCGATCGGCACTCACACGGGTAATACGCGCTTTCGTATGGGCACTGTCGGTCATGATCCCGACTTGGCGTCCTGTAAAGGATTGGGCATCGAGTCCCCGGGCCCGCAAGGCCATCGCCAACAAGGCGATGGTTACTCGCTCTCCGGTCGACAGCAGCATATCGAGTTCGCGATCGTCCGGAAGCGGCGTGACGTTATGCGCCAACCGAAGCAACCGGTCCGTTTCTCCGCTCATCGCGGACAAGACAACCACGACGCGATGGCCATCCTTATGAGCCTTCTCGACGCGGTCGGCCACGCCGTGGATCCGCTCGATCGTGCCCACGGACGTCCCCCCATATTTCTGAACAATCAGCGCCACGTCCGTCAGGATCCTTTTGCGAAAAGTCGCACCACGAACTTCGTCGCATCACGAGGGGGCACGGTCGAGGCCCGAGCATCAGCCTCGGTAAATCTCCGTCTGGCCCCAACAGCGGGGGCTGCCGCACTGTCACGATAGGCGAAGAACCCCGGACCTTCCGCCGCCTGTCCCTGATGCACGTTGCCCGAATCGCAGAAAGCCACGATGCGATGGGATCCCAATTTGGCCAACCCTTCGAGCAGCGGCCCTACCAGCTCGCGATCGACCGTTTCGATACCCTTCACCTTGGCCGCGACATCCGACCCGTAGGCGACCTCGTCCGGTAACTCCATATGCACGTATGCAAAATCATTTTTCTTCAGTTCCTCCAGGGCAACCGCCGCTTGGGTGCAAAGATCCGCACCGGCCAATCGCGCGCCGTCCACCGCTCCGAGCCCGGCCATGATGCCGAGTCCGCGATGGACATCGCTCTGTGAGACCACCACACCGGACATCTTCAATCGCTCAGAGAGGCTTGGCCAGAGAATGGCCCGGCCTTGGCCCCAGAGCCAGAGACAATTGGCCGGCTTCTGCCCCGCCACACGACGTTCATCGTTGAGGGGATGATCGCGCAAGATCTGAAACGAGGCGTCCATGAGTTCCCAAAGAGTGTCGGATCCGTCTCCCGTCGGCAACGCATCGGCGATCGGTCGGCCAACCAATAATTGTGGATCGATACAGACCGCTCGCGACTTCCCGTTGACCCACACCATGAGATGACGGTGGCCTAACCCGGGATAGAACTGAATCATCTCCGACCCGAGTTGTTCATTGATCGCCTCGATCAATTCGCGGGCCTCTTCTGTCGAAATCAGCCCAGCGGTCGCATCGTCCATCACCACGTGCGGTCCGAGCTTCTTGATCTCGTTCAATCCGCCTTTACTCCCGGACTGGGCATCTGCCCGCAACGTGACCATCGTACAGCGATAGACCACATCATGCTCGCCGACGGCAACCCCCAGACTGGCCGCTTCGAACGGGCCAGGCCCCTGGTAGTATTTCTTGGGGTCGTATCCGAGGATGGCGGTTCCCATCAGACCGCTCCCCTGTCGCACGTTCTCAGGCCCCGCGGCCAGGAGCCCAAGCTCCCCACCTTGCGCGAGGCGATCTAGGTGAGGGGTCGAAGCCGCTTGAAGAGGAGTCCGTCCGCCCAATTCCTGCCGGGGATGGTCTGCCATCCCATCGGCATGGAGAATCACGTGTTTCATCGAGGCCCTGCTCGCATGGTGTCTACACCCTTAAAAGACGAGCGACATCCTCCCGCGTCGCTCTAACGGTTTTCGGTTGGGCCGATACACTGATGGCAGTGTCGGCATCTTTCAATCCATGACCGGTCAAGGTGCAGACCACGGTCTCGCCTTCACGCAGTCCGCCTTGCTTGCTCAACTTCATCACGCCGGCAACCGACGCGGCGGACGCCGGCTCGCAGAAGACCCCTTCCGTCGCCGCGACCGCCCTATAGGCCTGCAAAATCTCTTCATCCGTCACCGAATCGATCGCTCCCGCGGATTCCTTCACGGCATTCAAGGCCGCTTCCCAGCTGGCTGGATTGCCGATCCGGATCGCCGAGGCCACCGTCTGCGGATTCTCCACGATGCGGCCGAGCACGATGGGCGCGGCACCGGCCGCCTGAAATCCGACCATGCGAGGCAGCCTCGTGGATTGATTGGCCGCACGGTATTCCTGGTACCCCTTCCAATAGGCGGTAATATTGCCAGCATTCCCAACCGGCAGCATATGAACAGTTGGAGCATCGCCGAGCTGATCGCAGACCTCCATCGCGGCGGTTTTCTGCCCCTCGATCCGATAGGGGTTGAGCGAGTTCACCAGCTCGATGCCGTGGATCACTGACAATTCCTTCACAATGGCCAAAGCCTGATCGAAGTTTCCTTCGATCTGGATGACGGTGGCTTGGTGCATCATGGCCTGGGACAGCTTACCCATCGCGATCTTTCCGGCAGGAATCAACACATAGACAGCCAGTCCCGCCCGCGCACCATAGGCCGAGGCAGAGGCGGATGTATTCCCCGTGGAGGCGCAAATCACCGCCTTGGCGCCGGACTCAACGGCCTTTGAGATAGCCATCGTCATGCCGCGATCCTTGAACGATCCCGTCGGATTCATGCCTTCGAACTTGAGATAGAGATCGATACCGGGAGCGATCTGCTTGGCCAGCCGCGTCGCCCTAATGAGCGGAGTGTTACCTTCACCGAGTGTCACCACGGGGGTACGTTCGGTCACCGGCAGAAACTTTCGATATTCTTCGATCACACCACGCCAGCGATTCATCGCATCACTCGTCCTTGCCCTCGACCCGGATCAAGGTGGTGGGCTCGGAGATGAAGGCCATGCGATTGATCGCTCGCAATGCCGTTTGGACATCGCGCTCCGTGGCGGTATGGGTCTTGATCACGACCGGAACCGTTTGCCCTTCGCGTCGTCCCTGTTGGAGGACGGACGAAATACTAATACCGCACCGGCCCAGCTCCCCTGCGATTTGCGACAAGACACCGGGACGGTCCAGCACCATAAAACGGAGGTAATAGAGCGAGCTGATTTCTTCCATCGGCCGCATCCGAAGCGGACGACGCTGGTCCTGCTGGAACGAGGCGGGCGGCACTCGCCCAACCGCTCCTTTCAACAGATTGCGCGCGATAGCGATGAGATCGCCGACCACCGCACTGCCGGTCGGCAGGGACCCCGCACCCCGGCCATAGAGCACCACGTCGCCCACGGCATCGCCGACGAGTTGAATTGCGTTGTAGACTCCTTCGACTTGGGCGATCGGAGACGAGGAGGGCAGCATCGTGGGATGCACTCGGGCTTCGACTTCGTTGCCAACCAGCTTGGCAATGCCCAGCAGCTTGATCGTACAACCGAACTCTTTGGCGTACGCGATGTCAGTCGGCGTAATATGGGTGATCCCCTCGGTGTATACATCTTTAAAGTTGACCGGTATTCCATAGGCCAGCGCCACCAGGATCGCCAGCTTGTGGGCCGAATCGATACCGGCCACATCGAATGTCGGATCCGCCTCGGCATAACCGGCCTGCTTCGCTTCGTCGAGTACCGTCTCAAAACTCTGGCCCTCATGGGTCATGCGCGAGAGAATGTAATTGGCCGTCCCGTTGATGATTCCATAAATGGATTGGATGGTGTTGGCCGCCAGCCCTTCCCTCAATGCCTGGATGACGGGAATCCCCCCTCCTACGCTCGCTTCAAAACCTAGGTCGACGCCCTTGCGGGAAGCCGCAGCAAATATTTCTTCTCCGTGTAACGCGAGCAAGGCCTTATTGGCGGTGACGACATGTTTGCCTGCCGCAATGGCCTCGAGAATTATGCGTTTGGCAATATCGCAGCCCCCGATCAACTCAACGACGATGTCGATCGACGGATCGGTGAGAATCTGCTTCGCATCGGTTGTGAGTAGGCCAGGCGGCAGGGTAAGATCTCGGTCACGTGTCACATCGAGGTCCGCAATCCGAACGATCTCGATCGGCACACCAACCCGGCGGTTGATCAAAGCGGCATTCTGCAAGAGAATCTTCGCGACACCCGTCCCGACCGTTCCGAACCCAATGATGCCTATGCCAACCCGCGAGATCATTCTTCCGATCCCTCAAGCTTCAAGGCCTTGCGGATGCCTCGAACGGCTTGCCTCGTGCGATGTTCGTTTTCAACGAGACCGAACCGCACATATTCGTCCCCGCCTTCACCAAACCCGATCCCGGGAGACACGGCCACTTTAGCCTCACGGAGCAGAAGCTTCGAAAACTCCAACGACCCCTGAGACCGATAGGGCAGCGGGATTCTGGCCCAGACGAACATGGTAGCCACGGGCTTGTTCACTTGCCATCCGATGCGATTCAGTCCGCTCACCAACACATCACGACGCTTCTGGTACCGCAGCACCGTCTCCTTGACACAATCTTGCGGTCCATTGAGGGCAATGACGCTGGCAATCTGCAGAGGTTGGAAAATACCGTAATCCAGGTAGCTCTTAATCTTGGCCAAGGCCCCGACAACCTCGCGATTACCACAACAGAAGCCCACGCGCCAACCAGGCATGTTGTAGGCCTTGGAGAGGGTATAGAACTCGACGCCGACTTCCTTGGCCCCGGGAACCTGCAGGAAACTCGGCGCCTTATATCCATCGAACACCAAGTCGGCGTAGGCCAGGTCATGAATGACAATCACGTTATGCTCTTTGGCAAAGGCGACGATTTTCTTAAAAAACTCAAGATCCACCACGGCGGTGGTGGGATTATGCGGAAAATTGATGACCAAGATCTTGGGCCGCGGAAAGGTCTGGCGATAGACCCGTTGTAAGTCGTCGAAGAAGTCACTGTCCTGACGCAACTCAATCCCTCTGACCTCTCCCCCCGCAATGATGAAACTATACATATGAATGGGATAGGTCGGCGTCGGCGTCAGGACGACGTCGCCCGGACCGATCAAGGCCAGCGCCAGATGTGCCAACCCTTCTTTGGAGCCGATCGTGACGATGGTCTCGGTCTCAGGATCTAGATCGACATCGTAATTCCGCTTGTACCAGCCCGCGATCGCATGTCGCAGCTTCGTAATCCCGCGCGAGGCCGAGTAGCGATGATTTTTTCCCTTCCGCGCCGCCTCGATCATCTTCTCGACGATATGGCTCGGCGTCGGTTGGTCAGGATTTCCCATCCCGAAATCGATAATATCTTCGCCCTGTTGACGGGCTTCGAGCTTGAGGCTCTGCACCTGGGCAAACACATAAGGCGGTAGTCGCTTGATGCGATAAAATCCGTCGCCTAATCCCATCGGGTCCCCTGCCGGTAATTCCCCTGACAGGGAGGCGTGAAGAAACCACCCTCCTCCCTGTCAGGGGGTCTATTCTAATGGCAGCTGGCGTATCGAGTCAAATTATGTCGTGATTCTATGGGGTTCGGTATTCCGACCCTTCGGACTGATTGAGACAACAGGCTATCAACTCCCCCTCCCGGTCCTTGCCCCACCCTGTTGATTTCTGTTACAACTGCAACGCCTTTCGCTCTCATCATGCAACTCAGTTTCTCCTTGCTCCACATAGCCAGAACGGAGGATCCGTGCCACGACTTGGGGTGAACATCGACCATGTGGCCACGTTGCGGCAGGCCCGTGGTGGAACCGACCCGGACCCCCTTACCGCCGCAGTGCTGGTAGAATTGGCCGGCGCCGACGGCATTGTCGTCCACCTCAGAGAAGATCGGCGGCATATTCAAGACCGCGATCTTCGCCTTTTGCGGGAACTCATCCGCACCAAGCTCGATCTGGAGATGGCCGCCGATGAGACAATGGCCAAAATTGCCTTGACCATAAAACCGGACATGGTCACGCTCGTCCCAGAACAGCGTCAGGAACTCACGACCGAAGGCGGCCTCGACCTGGCCGGCCACAGAGATCGTATCCAGCAGGTCGTGGCCCTGCTCCACGACGGCGGCATTCCCGTCAGTCTCTTTATCGAACCGGATTTGGCACAGGTCAAAGCCGCGCACAGAATCTCAGCGGATTTCATCGAGCTCCATACTGGCCGCTATGCGAATGCCCTGCGCGCGAAAGAAGCCGATGCGGAAGCGGAAGCTATTACACAGGCCGCGAAGCTCTCCTACAAACTCGGAATGGGCGTCAATGCCGGGCACGGCTTGGACTATCGCAACGTGACGCGGTTGCGGCATATTTCTGAAATCGTCGAGTACAACATCGGCCACAGCATCATTGCCCGAGCGGTTCTGGTGGGCCTCGACCAGGCCGTTAGGGAGATGAAAGCGTTGCTGAGTTGAACCATCGCACCGGTGCGGCACCCTATGCTCTCTGGACAACGCGATTCGCCCTTGTCATGACATTTCGACGTAGCGAAAAGATATTTCTCCTCCCCCCGCTCACACGATTCCTCATGCGGTATCGATCCCGCACGCAAGGCCACCAATGAAGATCGTGACCGGAACCGAGATGCAGTCACTCGATCGCCGCACAATCACCGAGGCGCATGTCCCTAGTGCTGTCTTGATGGAGCGGGCCGGCGAGGGGATCATCAGACATCTGGAGGAGCACTGTGGGCCAGCGCGAGGCAAGACCATCACCATCCTCTGCGGAAAGGGGAATAACGGAGGAGATGGATTGGTCGCAGCACGCCTGCTATGCCGCCGACGTGCTCGGGTTCAGGTGGTGCTTCTCGCGACGGTCACCGATCTGAGTCGCGATGCCGCGGCCATGTATCGTCGGTTCGTCCACATTGCGGGGCGATCGGCGGTCCGTCGATTCCGGTCTAGTGACCAGGCAGGGAGCCTCCTCGCCTCCAGCGACATTCTCGTCGATGCTCTCCTCGGCACTGGATTGTCCTCTGAAGTAACCGGAACCTATCGTGAGGCCATCGAACTCATCAACGATGCCGGGAAACCAGTCATCGCGGTTGATATTCCGTCCGGCATCCATGCCGATACCGGCGCCATCCTGGGGCGAGCAATCCGCGCCACGTTGACCATCACGTTCGGTCTCCCGAAACTCGGCCTCTATGTCGGCGCAGGAATTGACCATGCCGGCATGATCCGTATCGTGGATATCGGCATTCCTCCTGCCTATGTAGACGCCATCGAGAGCCGGACACTGCTCCTGACAAGCGACAGTGCGTTTCAGTCTCTACCGGAACGCGCACCCTCCGCGCATAAGGGAACCTTTGGCCATGCGGGGATTATTGCAGGGTCAGTGGGAAAAACAGGAGCAGCGGCGTTAGCGGCCCTGGCGGCACTCCGCGTCGGAGCCGGTCTGGTGACTGTGGCCACCCCAAGCAGCGTCAACGACGTACTGGAAGCGAAGTTACTGGAAGTGATGACGATGCCTCTCCCGGAAACGAAGGCACGGACACTCGCCCGTTCAGGACTCGATCGTGTCTTAGCCTTTATCCAGGCACGCACGGCGATCGCCATCGGTCCTGGACTCTCGACCCATCCTGAGACCGTTGAACTCGTGCAGTCGTTGATAAAACATCTGGATCAGCCCTCCGTCCTCGATGCCGATGCGATTAACGCCTTGACCGGCCGTGCCTCGTTGCTGACCGAATGTAAAACTCCGCCCATTCTCACCCCCCACCCTGGTGAGATGGCTCGACTCGAGGTCGATGCCACCACGCAAAGCGTCAACGCAGACCGAATCGGCACGGCCAGACGGTTTGCCCGCGAACGCGGCGTGCTCGTGGTCCTCAAAGGTGCGAGAACTGTGATCGCCCGACCGGACGGGCTTGTGGCAATCTGCCCGACCGGTAATCCCGGCATGGCTACTGCCGGAACCGGTGATGTCTTGACCGGCATGATCGTCGGCTTACTGGCACAAGGGGTTCCCGCATGGGATGCCGCCTGTGCCGCGACCTATTTCCATGGATTGGCCGGTGACTTGGCCGCCCAACGCCTGGGGCAGTCCGGGATGCTTGCCAGCGACCTGATCGCTCAGATTCCTTATGCGCTCCAGCGGACTAAAACGACCTAATGTCACCCAGCCAGCCAAGGCGAAACGGCCTGCCGCTCGCCGTAGCGCCATGTCGAGCCTGCT
Source organism: Nitrospira sp. (assembly GCA_003135435.1). Taxonomy (GTDB): domain Bacteria; phylum Nitrospirota; class Nitrospiria; order Nitrospirales; family Nitrospiraceae; genus Palsa-1315. Next base: position 61,072 of record PLBR01000149.1, read on the forward strand.
GTGGAAACTGGTGTCCTCATCTCACCAGCACACCGATCGGCTAGGCCAAGTGCTCGGCCGTGCGCTTCGCGGAGGAGAAACGATCGCGCTCTATGGACCGCTCGGATCCGGCAAGACGGCGCTCGTTCGCGGAATCGCGCAGGGTCTGGGCGCATCGCCGACGGCAGTAACCAGCCCGACATTCGTCGTGATTCACGAATATCAAGGGCGCCTGCCGCTTGCCCACGTGGATCTGTACCGTATTTGCTCGCCACACGAACTTGAGTCGACAGGACTGATCGAGTATTTCTCCGGCCAGACCGTGACGGCAATAGAATGGGCCGACAAGGGCCTTGCCGCGCTGCCGCAGGACCGGATCGAGATTACGCTGAACCATCGTGCCGCGCAGAGCCGGACGATTCAGTTGAGCGCGACGGGGCCGAATTCTGACGCGGTCCTCGCCCTCGCGCGCAGTCAGTACAGCAAGACCAGCAGGGTGCATCGCGTGCCACCACGCCAAGCCTTGAACAAGAAGGAAACGACGAGGTCATGATTAGACTGACGCTGGTCGGAGTTCTTCTGCTCCTCTCCCTGGCCTTTTTCCTTCAGAACCAGGAACAGGAGGTCACGCTCCGATACTTCTTTGGTCTCTTTGAAGCTTCGACGCCAATCTATAAGCCCATCTTGGCGGGGTTCGCAGTGGGGCTGCTGGTCTCCGGCATCCTTCTCTTTCCCCCATGGGTGCGGGGCCGGATCGAACTCCGCCGAAAAACCAAAGCGCTTCAGGAAGCCGAAGTGGACTTAGAACGCCTACGCCACTCACTCGATAAAGTCACCGGACGCACACCCTCCACCGTGACCAGCGAACCACACCGAGACCGACGCGATGAGTGACGCAGAGGCCTCACCGTTGATGCGACAATACCGTGAAATCAAGCGCGGCTACCCCGACGCCATTCTGTTGTTCCGCGTCGGCGACTTCTACGAAATGTTTTACGAGGATGCGCAGATCGCCTCCAAACTGCTCTCCATTGCCCTCACCTCTCGCGATAAATCCAGCGCCAACCCAGTTCCGCTAAGCGGAGTGCCCTTCCATGCCGCGCAAGGCTATATCGCGAAGCTCCTCAAGGCCGGGCGGACCGTCGCACTCTGCGAACAGGTGGAAGACCCGAATCTCGCGAAGGGTCTCGTGCGCCGCGAAGTCGTTCGTTTGTATACACCGGGCACGCTGGTCGACACTGAATTCCTCTCACCGGGAGAGTCGCATTTTCTGGTCGCTGTCGCCTTCTCCGACGCCACCGCCCCATCTGCCAAGGGGCAATCCGTCATTGGACTCGCCTGTGTGGACGTCTCGACCGGGGAGTTTTGGATGACAGAGTTCCACGGGGCACAGGCAGAGAGCCAGCTCATGGATGAACTGGCTCGGCTGGAACCGCGGGAACTGCTCCATCCTGATTCCGATGCAAATGCCAGATCGTGTCTGACTCACCTGCGTGGGCCACGCCTCTGCGCACAACCCTCGGCCTCCTTCAATCCCAAAGATGCCGCACAACTACTCCAGACACAGTTTGCGGTGCACTCGCTCGACGGATTCGGCTGTCGCGGCCTGACTGCCGGGATCGGAGCCGCCGGAGCGGTCCTGCGATATTTTCGTGAGACCCAGCCGACCGCCTCCCTCGCGCACCTCCGTCGTCTACACACGCGCTGGAGCGGCGATGCCATGCATCTGGATAGCGCGACGATTCGCAATCTCGAACTCGTGAGGCCATTGGGAGCCGGTGAGCACCGATCGGGGCAGGATCAGCCAACGGTCTTGTCCGTGTTGGACCGCACCGCGACGGCCATGGGCAGTCGCTTATTACGCGATTGGCTCGTCAGACCGCTCCTCGATCGTGGCGCCATTCAAGGTCGGCTCGAAGCGGTCGGCGAGTTGAAAGACCGGATTCAACAACGCGTGTCGCTCCGGACTACGCTCCGTAACGTACAAGATATCGCGCGTTTGAGCAGCCGTGTAACGCTCGGCGTCGCAGGACCTCGTGAGTTACTCGCGTTGAAACAGTCCGTGAGCGCCCTGCCAGAGTTACGGTCCCACCTCCAGCCGTTCGGCGCCTCATTGCTGACCAACGTCCGCGAGTCGTGGGACGACTGTCGCGACGTGCATGACGCGATTGAGCAGGCCGTCAAGCCGGATGCGCCGATGTCGCTCCGTGACGGCGGCATGATTCGGGAAGGGTACCATGCCGGGGTCGATGAACTGCGCAAGGCAAGCACGGAAGGCAAGGGCTGGATCGCCTCGTTGGAAGCCAAAGAACGGGGGCGAACGGGGATCGATTCTTTGAAGGTTCGCTACAACCAGGTGTTCGGCTACTACATCGAAATTACCAAGACACACCTGTCTCGCGTCCCGCCTGACTACATTCGCAAGCAGACGCTGGTCAATGCCGAACGGTTCATGACGCCGGAGTTGAAAGAGTTAGAAGAGCGTGTCACAGGCGCTGAAACCAAACTGCTGGCGCTCGAGCAGGAGCTGTTCCAACAATTACGCGCACGCTTGGCGAATGAGGTGCCTCGTCTTCAAGCGATGGCCCAGACGGTCGCGTTGCTCGACGTCCTCGCCGGTCTGGCCGAGACCGCCGCATTACATCGCTATGTCAAACCCCTCGTCGACGAGAGCAGCACGATCCTCATACGGGAAGGCCGCCACCCTGTCGTTGAGCAGCTCAGTAGTGATCTGACGTTCGTACCCAACGACACGGTCCTTGACTGTGAGGGCAACCGGCTTGTGATCCTCACCGGACCCAATATGGCAGGTAAAAGCACCTACCTCCGTCAGGTCGCGTTGATCGTCCTGTTGGCGCAGATCGGGAGTTTCGTGCCGGCGGCCGAGGCCCGTATCGGACTGGTCGATCGAATTTTCACGCGCGTAGGAGCCTCGGACAACTTGGCCGCAGGACAGAGCACCTTCATGGTGGAGATGATCGAATCGGCTCACATCTTAAACAGTGCGACCTCCCGCAGCTTGATTCTCCTGGATGAGATCGGCCGAGGGACCAGCACCTATGACGGACTGAGCATCGCCTGGGCTATTGCAGAGCATATCCAAGACCGCCGGCACTTGGGAGCCAGGACACTGTTCGCCACTCACTATCACGAGATGACGCAACTGGAAGGGTTACGGGAAGGAATCAGAAACTATTGCGTCGCGGTCCAGGAACGGAATGGAGACGTGGTCTTCTTGCGTAAAATTGTGCCGGGCGGCGCAGACCGCAGTTACGGTATTCATGTCGCCAAACTGGCGGGACTTCCTCCAATGGTCATCGCCCGGGCGCAACAAGTCCTGGCCCAGTTGGAACAACCGGATACCAACATCGAGGGCACGCCCGTATCTTTGGAGAAAGAAGCACCACGGGCCTCGCTTCCCCAACCACATCCGATCATCGAGGAAATGAAACAAATCGACCTCTTCTCCATGACGCCGCTCGATGCGCTCAATCGCCTCGCTGACCTCCAGCGCCGGATCGGTCCAACCGGCCAAGACAATCACGACAAATAAAAAGGGCGGCATCCCCTTTCGGAGATGCCGCCCTTACAAACAGAGACTGACTCAGTTCAGTGAGCGGACCCGAGGTTGTACTTCGCGGTCCAGGGAATCAAGCCAGCGATGGGCTGGCCACCTGGGAGCAATACATCATACTGCATAGGTATAGCGGCCCCATCTGGAGACTTCGGTGAGGTGTTGAGCCCCTGCTTCGCTGCTGCACAGCCTGCCTCAACTTCGCTTTTCCCCGCGCACTCCTTCAAGCGCAGACCGGAGATGCTCAGCGGCTTCCCCATGGAACCGGCCACTTCCGGAAGCTTCTTGACCGAGGAAATGACACGATGATTCTGCTCTGGTTCTGTTGCAGTAAACTCGATCAAGTCCGTCGTGCTGGAGGGCGGCACTTCCTTTGCGGCAGCCGGTCCCGCATGGGGACGACCCATCTTCTTCAACTCTTCCCAGGCTCCCTTGTCGGCATAAAACTTGAGGTTCTTGCCCGGGAACATCTTCTGCCAGAAGAAGCCGCTTTCAGCGTTGCCGCCGAACACCGCCACGTTAATCCAGACCGCCTCATCATAGGGATCGAGCACGATCACGCGACCCTGCAATGTCGTCGGCTTGCTCATATCGCCCCACTCAAAGCGCTCTTGGAACGATTCGATTGCCAATGCAGTGGAGGCCGCAGAGACCACCAGCGCTCCGGCGGCCATCACGGCCCACCCTTTCATATGACACTTCATAATCGCATCCTCCTTAACAGGACATGAAAGAATTAAAACTTGTTAAGGTCTATTCCTTGATAACCTTAAAGGCTGTGATCGTCCGACCATCCAGGCTCACTTCCATGGCCACGAGTTCCTGGGAGGCCTTGATGATCTGGTCCATCAACGCTTTGTCCTTCACTGCCAGTCGAACGGTCGTGGCAGCATGGTACCAACCGGAATAGGGGCTGTTCTTATCGGTGCCTCCGACAAAGCCCCAGGCGCAGCAAGAGAACAATGGATCCGGTGGTTTCACATCGAGATCGGAAGACGAACGGCCATTCGGGGTTCCCGAACCCGGCTCACCGGTGTTCCAATATTGAATTCCGAAGAGCAACTCGCCATCGGGATTGTCGGCCCACTGTGACCATACCCGGCCCTTGAGGGTCTTGGTGACTTCACCCTTCATGGGCTTCCCACCGGCGATGTTGTCAGTTGGGCCAACCCCAGTACTTTCCACATCAGCAGCAACGGCGAATTCGGCCGTCAGCATGCCGAGCACAGAAAACGCTGTAACGGCGGCTATAAGTAGGACCTTTTGCATACTTAGTCCCTCCTTCATAACAATAACAACCACAATAACCGATTGACTCTTAGCTTAAGGACGACGAAAGCCATGAAACAGCTTCGGAGATCACGCCGCCACGGGTGACGGCATTTCGGTCACCTCTCTTTGCTCTTCTTCGTACTGCGTCCCTTCGATTGAGAATCGTTGTCAAAAAGTTCGGTCATGGTACTCAAATCATGAAACTGTGTCAAGAAATTGCTTGCCCTATGTATAGCTTCGAACGTAATTAAAAATACATTCAATAATCAATATCTTACAGGCAACCATGTTGAGCTTAATTTATCCACTTTTGAGGGCTCGACGAGTTTCTATTAGAGAATTCTTATCTATAGGACTGCAGACTGCGGGGGGCGAGAGGCCCGAGCCCGGTGATCGCGAGGGAGTCCAGTCTGATAAATTGGCGGCCCACGTTGAAGACTTGCTCCTCATTCACGCGATCAATATGAGCCAGCATGCCTTCCAGTGACATGTGCCGACCATGCGTGAGTTCATCCTTCGCCAACTTGCTCATGCGGCTGTGGGAACTCTCCAAGCTCAGCATCAGGCTGCCCTTCATCTGGGTCTTCGCTCGCTCAAGCTCTTTCCGTTCGACGCCCTTGATGCCGATCCGCCGAATCTCTCGGCAGACGAGATCTACGACGCGATCCACCTCTTTCGGCCTCGTCGCCGCATACACGGTGATCATGCCGCCGTCCGAATAGCCGGACAAGAAGGAGTAAATCGAGTAGGCGAGTCCCCGTTTCTCTCGTATTTCCTGAAACAGTCGCGAACTCACACTGCCGCCCAACACGCTGTTGAGCGCATACAGGGCATACCGATCCTTATGGCCGGCAGCAATGCCTTTGAGCCCGAGGCACAAATGCACCTGCTCCAACCGCTTCTTCCTCAATAAGACGCCACCGTGCACGTCAGGAGGGCGGCGCCCGTTGGCGTGGTTCGTCTTTGCCCCTCGGCCTTTGCCGAAATACCGCGCGACCATCGGATCAAGGTGGGCTTGATCGAAATTCCCTGCAATGGAAACCACGGTCTGCCCAGGATCGTAGTAGGTCACAATATAGTTCAGCAGATCCTGACGTCGCAGCCCTCTGATCGTCTTCTCTCGGCCTAGAATAGCGCGACCGAGCGGATGACGCCCCAACACTTGGCCCATATGAAGTTCTTGCACGAGATCTTCCGGATCGTCCCGGACCATGCGAATTTCTTCCAGGACGACCTGTTTTTCTTTTTCAATTTCTTTGGGTGCGAAACGGGAATGATGAAACAAGTCCGAGAGGAGTTCGAGCGCCCGCTGCAGTTGCTGATCCAACACCTTCACGTAATAGGTCGTCGTCTCACGCGAAGTAAAGGCATTCATCTCTCCGCCAAGCGCATCGATTTCGCGAGAAATTTCAGCGGAGGAACGTCTGCTCGTTCCCTTGAAGAGCATGTGTTCGATAAAATGGGAATATCCTGCCTGGGAAGGCTGTTCGTCCCGCGACCCGGCGTTGACCCACACGCCGACGGTGACCGACTTGAGCGTCGGCATCCGTTCGGTCACCACCCGCACCCCGTTGTCCAGGACGAGCTTGCGATACAAGGCAGTTACCCGCCGGACGGATTCGGCGCACCAGCCCCGGTCGGAGCCGGCATGGCTTCTTTGCGACTGAGGCGAATCTTTCCTTGACGATCCACTTCCAGGACCTTCACCAGGATTTGATCGCCTTCCTTCACCTCGTCGGACACCGCCTGGACTCGATGGTGCGCCAGCTGCGAGATGTGCACCAGCCCATCGGTTCCCGGCAGGACTTCGACAAACGCGCCGAAGTCCATGATCTTCCGAACCGTGCCCATGTATATCTTCCCGATCTCAACCTCTTCGGTAATCCGACTGATCATTTCTTTGGCCTTCTCGGCCGAGGCTCCGTCAACCGACGCGATCGTGACGGTTCCGCTGTCGTCGACATTAATCTTGACCCCGCAATCCGCAATGATGCCACGGATCGTTTTGCCGCCCGGACCGATGATCTCACGGATCTTGTCTTGCTTCACCTTCATCGTGAAGATCCGTGGCGCGTAGGCCGACAGAGTGATTCTTGGCGCTTGGAGCGCCTTCTCCATACAGCTCAAAATATGCAAACGGCCGGCTTTGGCCTGTTCTAAGGCCTTTTGCATCAAGGCCGACGTAATGCCGCCGATCTTGATATCCATCTGCAACGCCGTCACGCCCTGCTTGGTACCGCAGACCTTAAAATCCATGTCACCCAGGTGATCCTCCAGCCCGAGAATATCGGAAAGGATCATGACCCGATCGCCTTCCTTGATCAATCCCATCGCGATCCCGGCCACGGCTTCTCTGATCGGCACGCCGGCATCCATCATGGCAAGGCTCCCGCCACAAACGGTCGCCATCGAAGAGGATCCGTTGGATTCGAGAATGTCGGACACGATGCGGAGCGTGTAGGGGAAGGCTTCCTTGCTGGGAACCACCGGAGCCAACGCCCGTTCCGCCAATGCACCATGGCCAACCTCCCGACGTCCCGGTGAGCGAAGCGGCCGCGCCTCGCCGACACTGAACGGCGGAAAATTGTAATGGAGCATGAACGTCCTCATGTACTCCCCTTCCAACGCATCGATCCGCTGCTCGTCGTCCGTGGTCCCCAACGTGACCACGGCTAAACTTTGGGTCTCCCCCCTAGTGAAGATCGCGGAGCCGTGTGTCCGCGGTAGCGCACTGACTTCGCACGTGATCGGACGAATATCAGCCGGACCACGTCCATCCGCCCGCGACCCTTTATCCAGAATCATGTTCCGAACTTCCGTATATTCAAGCTCATGGAACACCAACTTGACGTGCCGTTCCCGATTCGGATCGTCCGCGCTCTTGAGCTTTTGAACCGCGCCGTTCCTGACCTCATCCAATTGCTCCTGTCTGGCCGCTTTGTTCGGAATCATGATGGCATCGCGGATCCCTTGCGCCACCAGAGCCTTCACTTGAGCGGCGAGCGCGGAGTCGATCTGCTCCTTCGCCACCTTCCGCTTGGACTTGCCGGCGACGGCTTGCAGTTCGCGAATCTTGGCCACAATCTTCTTGATCTCGGCATGGGCGAGTTCGATCGCCTCGAGCATGATGGCTTCGGACAGTTCGTTCGCCCCCGCTTCGACCATCATGACCGCATCAGCCGNNCCCCGCCACAACGAGTTGCAGCTCGCTCTTCGTCACCGTCTCAAGGTCCGGATTGACGACGAACTTGCCGTCCAGCCGACCGATCCTCACGCCTGCGATAGGATTGTCGAACGGAATATTCGAGACGGTGAGGGCAGCAGAGGAAGCAATAATGGCGAGTATGTCGGACGAGCCCGTCTGATCGGCCGAGAGGACTGAGGCGATGACTTGGGTCTCGAAGTAATAGCCCTCAGGAAAGAGCGGACGGAGTCCCCGATCGATCTGCCGGCTGGTGAGCACCGCTTTTTCCGATGGACGCGCTTCCCGCTTGAAATACCCGCCTGGAATCTTCCCGGCTGCGAAGGATTTCTCCTGGTAATCGACCGTGAGGGGAAGAAAATCGATGCCCGCCTTGGCGACCTGTGACGCGACGGCTGTCGCCAGCACGACCGTGTCACCATATGTGGCCCAAATCGAACCATCTGCTTGTCGTGCCACACGACCGGTCTCGAGTCGCAGGGTGCGCCCGGCAACCTCTATTTCAACTGTGTGTACCATCTGGGTCTCCTCTGGTTAGGCCCCACAGATGCCCACAGAGAGAGACTCGAGCGATGTGGGACACTCCAGCCTCTGTCAGTGTTCACCTGTGCGACTGACTACTGCCCGCTGTTGTGCCCCTGGCGCGACAGCGGGACGGGATACTACTTTCTGATGCCCAATCGCTCGATCACCGCACGATAGCGTGCGTCGCTGACGCCACGAAGATAGTCGAGCAAACGCCGCCGACGCCCGACCAAGAGAAGCAGGCCACGCCGCGAGTGGTGATCTTTCTTGTGGAGCTTGAAATGTTCCGTCAAATACGTGATCCGGTTGGTCAACACTGCGATCTGGACTTCCGGCGAGCCGGAATCCGTCTCATGCTGTCGGTACTGCTTGATCAACTCGGTCTTTGCTTCTTTGAGTAATGCCATGGGTTCCTTCCTTCCTGCTCCTTTCCTTCATCCGCAACGAAGTCTCATACGCCCTGATCGATCAACACCTTCTCAACCTTGAGTGCATCTCCCGAATTGTCCGAACACTTTCCGATCGCCACCAGGCGTCCGTCGGTATCGTGGATACGGACCGGCGCGTGTAACCCGCGCTCGCCATCGGCCGCCCTCTCCCAACGAAGGATCTTGGCTGCAGGCACCGGAGCCCCATGTCGCACGCGGTCAGCGGTCTGTTCATCCACCACCGCAACCCCCAGTTGGTCCAACGCACGATCCAACGACAACACATCGTCTCCCAACCGACCGAGTGCATGACGGGTGACCACCTCATCGACCGTCAGCGCGTGATCGATCGTTAAGGGACCCACTCGCCTTCGCTCCAACTCCAACATGTGGCCGCCGACACCTAAGGCTTCTCCCATGTCGGCACAGAGTGTCCGCACATAAGTCCCCTTCGAACAGACGACGCGCAACGTCACATCCCGTTCCTGAATCGCCTCTACCTCAAGGGTATGGATGACGATCGTTCGCGCGTCCCGCTCAATCGTTTTGCCCGCGCGAGCGGATTTATACAGAGGAACACCTCCGACTTTCACCGCCGAATACATCGGAGGAACTTGCTCAATCGGCCCGCGGAATCGACCGACTACCTCATGAATCGCCTCTGGCGTTACGAGGTCCGTCGTATGGCGCGCCAAGACCGTTCCCGTCGCATCCTGCGTATCGGTGGTCTCGCCGAGGCGAAGCACCGCACGATATTCCTTGTCCCACTCAACAAGATATTCGGCAATGCGGGTTCCCCGCCCGATCAGCACGGGCAAAACTCCCGTTGCGGCAGGATCGAGGGTGCCGGCATGGCCGACCTTGACTCCACCGAGAAGATGCCGCACCTTCGCCACGACGTCGTGGGAGGTCCAGCCGGCTTCCTTCTTGATTGTCAGTACGCCGTCGACGGCGGCGGCACAGCTCTGTGCGAGACCCATCATCTACATCCCCGCTGCTACGAACTCGTCTTCTCTTCGGACGACCCGCCCTCGGCCTCCGTTGTGACGTGGAGCTCGTCCAACAACTTCAACACGCGATCGCCTCTCGGCCCGCTGACATCCTTGGCAAAGACGATCTCCGGCAGATACCGAAGCGAGAGCCGACGACCCAGTTCACCGCGCACAAACCCGCTGGCTTGCTCCAACCCAGCGAAGACGTTCCTCTCTTCCTCTTCCGTGCCCATAGTCGTCACAAACACGCGAGCGATCCGCAGATCGCTGGTCAGCTTGACGTCGGTCACGGTCACGGACTGCACACGCGGGTCCTTGATCTTCCGCATGAGGATATCGGCCACTTCCATGCGAATTTGATCGGCCACACGATCGGCCCGATGATATCCCGTCTTGGCCACCGTGCACTCCACCCGGGCATACCGCCATCACAACAATTCCACTCGAGACTGGACGATTTCCACCGCCGGGACGCTCCGAATCAGATTCAGCGCCTGGTCACACACTTGGTTGACGTATCGTCCTTCGTTGGCCACGCAGGCAAGCCCCAATACGGCCTTCTGCCACAGATCCTGTCCATCGACCTCGGCTACGGAAAGATTGAACTTCTCCCGCAATCGATCCTTGAGACTCAACAGCACCTGCCGCTTGTCCTTCAACGACTGACTCTCGGGGATGAACAGCTCGACCGTACAGAGTCCGACGACAATACCCACGGCGGCGGCTCAGGCCTCAGAGCTTTGCGGCAATCTTGTCGACCGCATAGGCTTCGATGATGTCCCCGGCCTTGATATCGTTGAAATTCTCGACGCTGATCCCGCATTCATAGCCCTGCTGCACTTCACGGACGTCATCCTTGAAGCGGCGCAACGACCCGAGCTTCCCTTCATAGACCACCACGTTGTCGCGAAGCACCCGTACTCCGACAGCCGCACGGGTGATCGTGCCGTCCACCACATAGGCCCCCGCGATGACGCCGGCCTTGGACACCGTGAAGACCTGTCGCACCTCGGCCCGTCCCAATATCCGTTCCTTGAGCGTCGGTTCGAGCAGCCCTTCCATCGCCGCCTTAATCTCGGTCATCGCATCGTAAATAATGGTATACAGACGGACGTCGACTCCTTGCTGTTCGGCCAGGGCAGCAGCCTTCGGCTCAGGCCTGACATTGAACCCGATAATAATGGCGTTCGACGCGGCAGCCAGCAACACGTCGGATTCCGTGATCCCCCCAACGCCGCTGTGAATGACGCGCAGCTTGACCGCAGCGGTCGCAAGTTTTTCGACGCTGGCGGTCAACGCTTCAGCCGACCCCTGGACGTCAGACTTGATGACCAGTGCTAACTCCTTGACCGAGCCTTCCTTAATCTTGGCAAACAAGTCGTCGAGCGTGACCTTCGCTGACCCAGACAAATCAGCCGTTCGCTGCTTACGAGCTCGATCTTCCGCAATCTCTCGCGCAACCCGCTCATCTTTGACGACCTGAAATACATCACCCGCGGACGGCACACCCGGGAGCCCAGCCACTTCTACCGGAATAGAAGGACCGGCCTCTTGCACTTTTGCTCCCGTATGCGTAATCAGTGCACGAACTTTCCCACTAAAAATCCCGACGACAAACACATCGCCGACGCGAAGCGTCCCGCTCTGAACCAGCACCGTCGCAATCGGGCCACGTCCACGCTCCAACTTAGCTTCCACCACAACACCCTTAGCCAACCGATGCGGGTCGGCCTTGAGCTCCAGCACTTCGGATTGCAGGAGAATCATCTCCAGCAAGGTGTCCAGACCGGTCTTCTCCTTGGCCGAGACTTCAACCATAATCGTGTCACCACCCCAGGACTCGGAAATGAGTCCATGTTCAGACAAGGCGTTTTTAACACGATCGGAATTGGCGCCGGGCTTGTCGATCTTGTTGATTGCCACAATAATCGGAACGGACGCGGCTTTGGCGTGATTGATCGCTTCGATCGTTTGCGGCATCACTCCATCGTCTGCTGCCACGACCAGAATGACGATATCGGTAATCTTGGCGCCACGACCTCGCATGGCGGTGAAGGCTTCGTGGCCCGGCGTGTCCAGGAACGTCACCTGTTTCCCGCGTACCGCAACCGTGTACGCGCCGATATGCTGCGTAATCCCACCGGCCTCGCCTTCCGCCACCTTTGTTTGCCTGATGGCATCAAGCAGCGAGGTCTTGCCGTGATCGACATGGCCCATGATCGTCACGACCGGTGGCCGCGGCTCAAGCTGGACCTCCTCCTCCGTCTGTACGACGGAATCCAGCAACTCTTCTCCGGCCTTCTCCATCGACACATCGATCTTGACCCCGTTCTCCTCCGCAATGATCACGGCCGCGTCAACGTTCATTGTCTGATTGAATGTGAGCATCTGGCCCATATCCATCAGCTTGCGCATGATGTCGGCCGGACGTTGCCCGATCAGCTCGGCAAACTCTTTCACCGTCATACCGGGCATAAGCTTGAAGCTCTTCCTTCGTGGCTTGGTGACTTCCCCCGGCGTGCTGTGATGCACGTGCTTACTGCGGTCATCGCGGCGTTGATGCAGCGGAATGGCACGAAGATCCTGCCAGCGAGCCGCATCCTCACGAAGCCGAAGTTCTTCTTCTTCCCGCGTACGGCCTGGCTTACGAGCTTTCTTCGCCTTATCTTTCAGGCCTTCGGCTTGAATCTCTTCTAGGGAGAGGGTTTTCTTTTTTCCCGTGATCAGATCGATGCTTGGCATGACAGCAGGCTTGACGGCAGTTGTCGGAGCCGGAGCGGTCGTGGTTCCCATAGAATGCGGCTGGTCGGGCGTCGCCGTCAGGTCAACAGGCGCAACGGCTGGAGTCTCAGTTTGAGAATGCGCCGGCGGCGGCTGGCTAACCACGGGGGTATCGACAAGCGCTCCGCTTGTACCAACTGCTTCAACTGTGGGCACGGGCGCTACATCTTCCGCTGGAGCGTCATCGGTGCGCTTGCGCTTGATCAGAATGCGGCGCTTATCGGACTTGGAAGACTCCTCCGCCGCCGGAGCTGTCTGGACCGACCCGACCTTGGCTTCCGCTGCGTGGTCGGACGCCATACCGACCTTACTCCGCTCACCCCGACCTGCATCGGCCTCTGCCGCCCTGCCCGTCGCTTTCCCCTGAGCCTTGAGTTTCGGGCCGAGCTTTTCTAAAGCCTTCTGCGCCACGTCGTCATCCAGCATGCTACTGTGCGACGCGACGGTGATACCCATCCGCTTCAATTCCGGGATGAGATCACGGTTTTCCATCCCAAGTTGCTTAGCCAATGCATACACGCGCATAAGGATTTGACACCTGCTCCTCTTTATCCGGTTTATCCGGCATCCGACTCCGATTCTGCCCGGGCTTTTAATTCCTGCTCTCGGGCTTCTTCTTGCTGATGCAGCGCTTCGGTTTCCTCGGCCAACGCCGCTTTGATTTCTTTATCCCGTTCGGCCTTTTCCTTTTCGTATTCCGTCGCGCTGATGATATCGATCTTCCAGCCGGTCAGACGAGCGGCCAACCGCACGTTCTGGCCATTCTTCCCGATCGCTAACGACAGCTGGGAGTCTGCAACGACGACCAACGCCGACTTCTTTTCCTCATCCACGCCGACCTTCTCAATGCTCGCGGGGTTCAACGCCTCGGCGATGAAGACGCGCGGGTCGGAGGTCCAGGTAATGATGTCGATTTTCTCTCCGCGCAGTTCGCGGACAACCGCTTGAACCCGCGATCCCTTGATCCCCACACAGGCCCCGACCGGATCGACCGCCTTCTCGCGAGACGTCACGGCAATCTTGGTCCGATCACCAGGCTCCCGCACGATGGACTTGATCTCAACAATTTTTTCGAGCACCTCAGGCACTTCCAACTCGAAGAGTTTCGATACAAACTGCGGATGGCTCCGCGTCAAAATAACCTGGACATCCTTTGGAGTCCTGCGCACTTCCAAGAGCATGGCCTTCACCCGATCACCACAGCGATAAGTTTCCCGTGGAATCTGCTCCTGAACCGGCAGTACCGCCTCGGTCTTACCCAGATCCACCAGGTAGTTCCGGCGCTCCATCCCGAGAATGATACCGTTGACCAGATCTCCCTGCCGCGTAGAGTATTCTTTTTGAACCGCTTCCCATTCGGCCTCACGGACCTTCTGGAAGATCACTTGCTTGGCGGTTTGCGCGGCGATCCGTCCCAAGTCGCTCACCTCGATGAGCGACCCGATCTCGTCGCCGACCTCTGCCTCGCTGTCGAACTGGCGAGCTTCCTGGAGAGAGACTTCGGTTTTTGGATTGGTGACCGCATCGACAATGGTCTTCTTCGATACGACGGAGATCTCACCGGTCTTGGAGTCGATCTCGACTTGAATATTCTCAGCCTGCCCAAAACGTTTCTTGGCGGCCATTTGAAGAGCCGCTTCGATCGCCCCGAGCACTCGGCTCTTCTCGATGCCCTTTTGCCGACCAAGTTCGTCGATGACTGAAATCAATTCTCGATTCATAGCTCACTCTCCGGCGACTGCCCCTGCAGCCACACTCCAAGGCAAGCGGTATGCTCATACCGCGGTGATCGAATCCTGCACAGCCTAAAACGTGACGACGCGCCGTGCTTCGGCAATCGAGTCGAACTCAAAGATGACCGTCCGCTCAGGACACGGATCGCTCACCACGACCGTGACTCCTCGTTCATTCACTTCCGTCAACACTCCGACCACACGCCACTGTCCGTTGATCGGCTGCCTGAGCTTCATGCTCACTTGCTTCCCCAGTGCCCGTCGATAATCCTGAATCCGTTTGAAGGCCCGATCCAGACCCGGCGAGGAGACTTCCAGTGTATAGGCATGAGGAAAGGGATCAGCCACATCCAAGGCCGGACCGATCGCGAGATGTGCGCGCCCGCAATCTTCTACCGTAATGCCGCCCGGCTTATCGATAAACACGCGAACGATTGACCGCGCACCTTGCCCCCCACACACGACGTCGACCAATTCTAAGCCCAATGCCCAGAGGATGGGCGATACCACCTCGCTGATGCGATCGACGACCGGTCGGGACTCCTTCACCGACACCCCTAGCCCCGTTTCTTTGGATAGCCCATTCAAGAGATCAAACAAAAAAGTGGGCCTGAGCCCACTTCCAGTCCGCGGACCATAGCATGCCACCTATGCCAAAGCAAGGGGGCTAACCGATCCGCCTCGTGAAGCCCGCGGCGAGTCGTTGGGTGATCGGGCCAGGCCGTCCATCACCAATAACTTTTCCATCTACACGGACGACGGCCAAGACCTCGACCGTGGTTCCCGTGAGAAACACTTCGTCAGCGCCATACAGTTCTGCTTGAGAGATAAAGCGTTCCTGAATCGGCAGGCCCTCGTCCCGAGCCAGCTCCAATACGACGTCCCTGGTGACCCCGGACAAAATGCGCGACCCTTCGGGGGCCGTCACCACCGTTCCCCCCCGAACCACCATCACGTTGCTGACCGCCCCTTCAGTGACCAATCCCTCTTTGACCAAAATGGCTTCGAAGACCTGGGCCTGTTTGGCCTGCTGGCGAGCAAGGACGTTAGCCAAAAGATTCACGCTCTTGATGTCACAGCGCCCCCATCGGATATCCTCGGTCGTCATCACCTCCACACCGGCAGCTTGTACTGACCTGTCGAGCGGGTAAAATTCACGAACCGTCATAACGACTGTGGGTGGCCCTTCAGCTGAGTAGGCATGATCACGGGGCGCGACGCCCCTGCTAAGCTGAATGTAGATCTTGGCTTCAGGATAGGCGGCCCGCCTAATCCCTTCCAGGATATGGTGGGTCCACTCGGCGCGGGAATAGGGCTGCGTCAGATCAAGTGCCGTGGCGCTACGTTCCAGTCGAGCCAGATGGGCCTCGAGTGCGAACGGGCGCCCCTTGTATGTGCGGATCACTTCATAGATGCCATCGCCAAACTGAAAGCCTCGATCTTCGATCGAGACTTTCGCTTCGGCCAGCGGCACGAACGCTCCATTGACGAAGGCCACATTCGGCACGATTAGGCGCTCCCCCGAGAAGAGGAATCAGACGCCGTCACGTCAAAGACGCGCCGATCTTCGGCGGTAAATTTCCACCCCATGCGCTTTTCAAACAGCACTCGGTGAGTTCCCGGCCTGACCGCTTTAAATTCGAAAGTCCGCTGCCCATTGTCGACCGCATTATTCCCGGCGATGCGAAGGTAGTCGTCGGCCAGCAACGCGAGCCCCGTAGGGTCATAGGTCGGAACCCAGAGCTCCCCTCGCGTCCTGTCTTCCCAGAGATGAATCTGAATGGGATGCTCAAGGGTCGTCTCAATGACCTTGGCCCCATCCGAGTGTGTGGCACCACCATGGTCGTGGCTAGATGTCGTACTCATCGTCGGTTACGCGGCAACTCGCTCCTTATTATTTGCCTGATCATGCTATGGTTTTCGCCGAGGCCCGACAAGAATCTCCGCTCCTTCCACCTGCACATCATAACTCCCCACGCAATATCCACCGCCGTCCGTCCCTTGCCCGTTTCGAACGTCGAATGCCAAATCGTGCCACGGACAGGCCACGACAAAGCCCTTCACACGCCCTTCACACAAAGGACCGCCCTCATGGGGACAAAGATTATGGATCGCAAAGTATGTCCCCTCGATGTTGAAAAGCGCAATCTCCCGATTGTTCACCATGACGACTTTTGATTGCCCGGGCGGTAGCTCGTCTACCAGGGCGACGGATTGAAACCCCTCTAGCATGCTGTACCGATTCCTCTCTTCATGCTTCGCACCAAAGCTCGCACGCGTTACATCCGAAGTGTATATTTCAACTCCAGCCCCACGGTGGCCCCTTCTCGCTTGATGAAGCCCGCTTCTGTTTGGATCGCGTAACGGACCGCTTCAGGGGAGGAGCTATATTTAGGGCAATCATCTTCCCGGCAGGGAGCGACATTTTCCTTGAGCCCCACAATATGATGGCTTTCATCAATCCACATCATGTCCACCGGAAACCGATATTCCTTCGTCCAGATGTGGTTCTGGCCGGTCGACTCGAAGATATAAAGCATTCCCCTATTCGCCGGCAACGTCTCGCGAAAGGCAAGACCGAAGAGCAGTTTCTCCGGCGTATCCGCCACTTCCGTCTCGAGCGTACGGCCGTTCGGAAAGGAGACGACGATGATGGTCTCGTCTTTTCGATCGATAAGAAAGAACGAGGCGCTCATCAAGAAAATCGCCATGAGAACGAGCGTGACGATACGCTTTTTTTTCTGCCCTCGATCGCTCACCGATAAAGTGGCCATAGACATTTCCTGTCACAACTCGTCACGATTCCCTGGGCCCAAAGGCCCACCAATACAGGGAATCTAGGGCTTCTGAGCAAATGCCGTTCTGTTGACTTGGAAAAGAGCGGCAGATTAAAATGGCGGTCACGTCGCGGCACGCATCATGGTCGTGACGGGGCGGACTTGTCAACCGTGTATGTCTTTATTGTAGTGAGAAGGAGGCGAGGGTCATGGCGCTGCTGATTACCGATGAATGTATTTCCTGTGGAGCCTGCCTGCCCGAATGTCCGAACGAGGCGATTTTTGAAACTCGCAGCGACGCGGAAACGAAGGGCAATCATGTGGGCGATGGCCAGGGAGTCGGAGATAGTATTTATGTGATTACGCACGACCGCTGCACCGAGTGCGTCGGACACTTCGACGAACCGCAGTGCGCCGCCGTCTGCCCGGTCGATAATTGCTGTATTGCTGACCCGTTGTATCCAGAAACGACGGAAGTCCTGCTCGCGAGGGCAAATACGCTCAATCCGGATAAGGCGATCGATCCGGCGAAAGTCTGGAGTGGCGTGCGCAATTAATCATCGCTCATCGTTCAACAATGAAGGCCCTGCTTTTCTCGTGAGAAGCAGGGCCTTCCTGTTTCTAGCGTCACTTCCACAACGGCCCTTTCATAGATATCTCCCCCTCCCGGAATAGAGTTATTTGTGACGTGTTGAACGACCTCCCGCTCTCTGCATTCTCGATGGAACTACCCGTGTTTTCCCGCCTTTCCCATTAATGTGAGACATGCAGCATCAATGGATCATCATGGGCATGCTCTGCGGAGTCCTCACAATGCCTGCGCTAGCGTAGGTATTGTGGAGACCATCATCGAAATATTTGTCGTTCGACAGTTCCCCAACACAGTTGGTCACTAGTGGGTGATCAACGAAACCCCGTGGGATGGGTACAAAATGATCATGGACGTGCACACTATTGTGAAGGAGCATCTGAGACGGAAGCCACCTTATGCCATTTCTTGCCGCTGAGCGTGGCAGAAGAACTCAGAGGCATCCAGCGTGTGCCGCTTGAGCCAGGAGCGAACTGCCAAGCCAAAGAAGAGGTATAAGCGCAGCTCTTCGCCACTAATCCATTGTCCATTGCGTAAAAAAATCATCGCCCACTCCGCGCGGTCGCAGAGAGGGCGATGGTCACTCACATCTGCCAAGAACTCTTACTTGAGCATAAGAATCTTGCCGCCGACATGAGCCGGGTGCAGGTGACAGCGATAGATCAGCGTATTCCCCTGCGTAGCATAGAACATGTCGCTGGTCGGGATCCCGATATACTTCGTTTCGCCAGGCTTCAGCACCACTTCGGCTTTCATCACAAACGGTGAACCAGCGTTCGCGGCATCGGTCATCTGGAACCCATGCTCAGCAGTGGAATTGTTCGTCACCTTGAGCAGGACAGGACGACCAGGCCGAACTTTGAAATCGATGATCGTGACGGGTGGATACCACGTCTTTAAGTTTCCAATCTCGATCGCGAACAGCTGGGCATCGACATCCAGCTCCTTGAACGACTGACCTACGACGGAGCCCGTCTCCAAATCCCCGATTTCAACTCCGCCTGCCTGGAGCGCAAACGCTGCAGATGCCCCAGCCACGACCATCCCGAGGCCAAAGAAGACCCCCAACATCGTCTTGCCCATGACCTACCTCCTTAAGAAAAAAGAAGAGATGTGATTAGGTTGATACCTACCTACCGCCAAGCCCACGAAGCCTTGACCTTGCTGACCACTACTTCCCTACGTCGCCCACCATGTCGTAACAGCATGTATTCTCTTCGAGAGTCCACATTATATAGATAGCACCGCGACGAAAACGGAAGCAAGAACGTTCATCTAGCTTTTTACGAAGCCCGCCTTTCATGCAGACGCTCCATCAACACTGGAACCTGTCCGACATTGCCCATTCCACTGCGGCGAACAATGCACAGGCATCTGCTTTGTTCTCGACCCCGAAAAATCCTCAATGTATTCCAGCGAATACGCCTCCGGTTTTTCGGGGTCTGCGGTCCTGCATCTGCCGGCGCCTTCTTCGCCTCATCACGAACGTCAATGCCGGACAGGCTCCTAGTCACAATTATTTCAATAACCTAGTGCGCAATCCCCGCCTCAGGCAGCACCTCTTGGACCGTGGACCCGATCAAGAGATCGTACGGTGCATAATCGTCAGTTAACACGACACCTGCCTCCCAGGGTTGCGTGCGATGGGCCGCCAGCAGGGCAATGGCCTCGACTGGAAGACGCTGTTGCTCAACCAATCTGTTCACATTGGCCACAATGGTAGAGAGCGTATGCTGTTCGAGCGGCGAACCGGCAAAAAAAATCAGATTCTCCGATCGCGGCTGAGAAGACTTCCATGGCCCCTTGACCGCAAAGGACTCGACGTTGGGAAACGACCGTCTCATCGTCTGCACGACCGCATTGGCCCGTAACAGATCTCCTCCCTCGCCCGACGAGGCCAAATTCACTGCCAGGATACCGTTTGGCGCAAGATGGACGCGCAACTCGGCAAAGAACTCCACCGTGGTCAGGTGAAACGGAATCATGTGTCGGGCAAACACATCGACCCAAATGAGGTCGTACGTCCGCTCCGTGGAATTCAGAAAGGCCCGGGCATCCCGAACATGCACATGATGCTGGGGAGGCGGCTGATAGGAGAAATATTCTTCGGCCATGCGGACGACCGTGGGATCGAACTCAACCACATCCAGCTCGAGTTCAGGCCATCGATGGGCGAACCACTTCGCCAGCGATCCACCTCCATGACCAAGGATCAGACCTCGTTTCGGCTCGGGCACCAAAGCCAGCGACGCAACCATCAATTGACTATAGGGGAGAAACAGGGCGATAGGATCCGCCTTCCACATGACCGCATGGAAGGTTCGGTCCAGGACGAGATAACGAAAGAGATCGTCATCACGAATTCGTACTTGTTGGTAGGGGCTGTCTTCCTGATAGACCGGCGCCTTCAACATCTGGATCGGAGACAACGCACCGGCCCCCAGGCCTCCAACGCATAGGAAGAGCACGCCGATCACCAAAGGCCGCACGGTCGTCCCCCTGATCAACCACCAGAGACCAAGCCCCACTTGAATGGCGCCGAGCCACGCGAGAAGTGCCTGGCTGCCGATCCAGGACAGAAAGAAAAACGCCGTCCCCCAGGTTCCCGCCAAGCTCCCTATAGTCGAGAGCGCGATCAGCCGACCGGTATGCCGGCCGAAATACTCAAGGTCCAACACGGCCAATCGCAACATGGCCGGCAGCACGCCGCTCAGGCCGAAGGCCGGCGGACCCAGGAGCAGCGCCGTGGCGACACAGGGCCCCCACCGAGGGTCCTCAATCGCCGCCACCACCTGAAAGAGCACCGGCTGGCCGAGCCATGCGATAAGAAACGTCCAGGCTCCAGAGAACAACAGTAGACCGGCCAGCACCTGCGCGCCGGGGTACCGGTC